>JAIPHJ010000012.1 GCA_021735245.1 Candidatus Bipolaricaulota bacterium | reverse complement strand
ACCACTCGTTGTGGAGGAGGAAAACGTTGGCGGGGTCTGTTTGAACTGGGGCTGTATTCCGACCAAGACGCTGTACAGTACTACAGAACCGCTGAGCAAGCTGGAATCGTGGAAGGAGAAGGGAATAGCCTTCTCGGACCACAGCGTGAATCGAGATCGGATTGTAACTCACAAGGATAAAGTAGTAGAAAAGCTGACGGGCGGGGTGAAAAAATTGATCGAGGCATCCGGTGGAGAAGTGATGGAGGGCCGGGCCGTGATGCGTTCTCGTTCCGAAGCGGTGGTTAAAAAGGCAAACGGGGAAGAAATCTCGGTGGAACCGGAAAACGTCATCATCGCAACCGGTTCCGCCCCGATTGAACTCCCCGGTTTTCCGTTCGAGGAAGAACCCGTCTGGAGTTCCCGCGACGCCGTGCAACTCCCGGGGGTCCCGGAGGAGCTTGTTATACTCGGAGGCGGAGTAATCGGACTGGAAATGGCTACAATTTATAGAAGGCTTGGCACAGAGGTGGAGGTACTGGAGATGGCGAATTCGTTGCTTCCGGGAATGAACCTCGACAGCCGATTATCTTCATTGTTGAGCCGGGAGCTAAAGAGGTCCGGAATACGGATACATACTGAGACAAAGGCAGTAGAGCTGAAAGAAGGTACCGACGGCTATCTCGTAGTGGGGTCAGAAGGCGGTGAATCCAGGGAGTTTACCGCGGACAGAGTTCTATCCGCGGTCGGTCGATCGCCGGTTTCGGACCCGGCGACGGACGGGCTGGATCTTGACAGGGACGACTCGGGATATATCCAGATAGACCGGCGTTGCAGGACCAGCGAGGAAGGGATTTACGCGATCGGAGACGTGTCCGGTCAGCCACTGCTTGCCCATAAGGCATCCAGGCAGGGTCTTCTGGCAGCTGCCGACATAGCCGGCGAAGAGACGAGCCAGTACAAGGTAGTGCCTTCGGCAGTCTTCACCGACCCGGAATACGCGGAAGTCGGTCTTTCACTGAAAGAAGCCGAGAAAGAAGGTTACGAGCCCACCTCCGGAAGATTTCCGTTTAGAGCGTCCGGGAAAGCTTTGGCGATGGGCGAGGGAAGGGGAATGGTTCAGCTAATAGCGGACAAAGGTTCGGATAAGCTGCTCGGCGGGGCAATCCTGGGCCCTCACGCGTCGGATCTAATTGGAGAAATTGCGCTCGCCGTAGAGATGAATATTACTGCGGAAGAGCTGGCGAAAACCGTGCATACCCATCCTACTCTTTCCGAAGCGATAATGGAAGCCGCGGAAAACGTCCACGGACGGGCTATCCATACTGGAAACAGATGATGATTGGATGCAGTGGTTTTGTTAGCATTAATTTAAGGGAGTTGATTGACATGAAGTCGATAATGATTATAGCTGACGGAATTGGAGGAAGGCCGACGGATCTTGACGGCAAAACCTGTCTCCAGGTAGCGGAGACGCCTGAAATTGACGACCTGCTGGCCAGACGCGGTACCGGTGGGCTTATGGATCCGATCGATAACGGAGTCAGACCAGGCAGCGATACAGCTCACCTTTCCCTGTTTGGATACGATCCTTATGCGTGCTATACGGGGAGAGGAGTGTTTGAAGCAGCGGGTATAGGGATGGACCTGACGGAAAACGACGTTTGCTTCCGGACAAATTTCGCCACCATAGACTCCAGCGGCAACATAGCTGACCGGAGGGCGGGCCGGATATCCGAAGGGCAGGACGAACTGGAAGAAGCCCTGGCGGGATTAAAATCAGAGAAGTTTCCGGAAGTAGAGGTCAGGTTCAAAAGAAGCACCGAACACCGAGGTGCCCTATGTCTGAGGGGACCGGAACTTGGCGGAAATGTTTCGCCTACCGATCCGCACGAACTCGATATTCCGATACCCGAATCTTCCGGGCAGGACAAAGAGTCGGAGAAAACGGCTTCCGTGCTCAATGAAGTCACTCGGCAGGCCCGAGAAATACTTGGCGATCACCCTTTGAATAAACGAAGGGAGGAGGAAGGCAAGCTCCCGGCCAACGCAATATTGTCCCGGGGTTCGGCCAAATACCCCGAAATACAGTCGGTGGAGAAAAAGTACGAAGTAACTTCTTCCGTAATTGCTGCCGGCGCACTCTATATAGGGGTAGCCAGGGTGGCGGGAATGGAGTTTAAACCCGTAGAGGGCGCCACCGGGACCGTGGATTCCAATATTTTGAACAAGGCGAAAAAGGCAGTTAGTGAGCTGGAAAACGGCAAGGATATGGTATTTGTTCACTTCAAGGGTGCCGACAACGCCTCCCACGATCACGACCCGGAAGCAAAAGTAAAGTACATAGAAAAAGTCGACGATACAATTGGCTGGTTGAAGAAAAACCTGGATTGGGAGGGGACTCACCTTTCCTTTGCAGGCGACCACTCCACGCCGATACAGTACGGAGACCACGTGGCAGATCCCGTTCCGGCCATTATTGCGGGACCAAACGTGAGGAGGGACGAGCTAAAATCCTTCGACGAGTTCAGCTGCATGGGAGGAGGACTGGGAAGGTTTAGCGGAAATCTTCTACCGATGACTCTCTCCTATAGCAACAAATTGCCGAAGTTCGGAGCTTAGAAGTCAAGCCCGGAGGGAATGGTCCAGGAAACTCGGGCCATTCCCTTATCAAGGGGGGTCAGATGGGGGAAATAACTGAGGAAGACAGAAGAATAATAACGAGCCAGCTTGGAAAAAATCCCAGAGCATTACTGGATATTCCCGTACGTTGTCGCTTCGGGTATCCCGTAGTACTTACCACCAAACCGTTAATCCGCGACGAAGGAGGGTTCGAGATATTTCCCACCCTGTACTGGCTTAGCTGTCCGAAACGGGTCGAAGAAGTCGCCCGGATAGAATCCGACGGTTACGTCCGGAAACTGGAGAAAGAAATAGACTTAAATCCTTCTTTGAAAGAAGACTACCGGAAGGCCGAAGAACGGTACCTGGAAACTCAGAAGACCTTATTGACGGAGGAAGACCTGAACTTCATCGAGGAAAAAGATCTGGGGGACGCGCTATCTCGAGGTATCGGAGGAATTAAAAGCGACGAGCACCTCAAGTGTCTCCACCTGCACCTCGCCCATCAGCTTGCGGGCGAGAACGTACTCGGAAGGTTGATCCAGGAGAGGTTCGACCTGAGGGATTGTTCCGAGGACCGAATTCGGTGTCAGAAGTTTAACGGGGAAAAATCAGGAAAGTGATTGGAGTCCCCGTTCCCGTTTGTTATCCCTCGTATTGGGCCAGCCCTTTTCCCATAAGTTCAGTTACCCTTTCAAGATCTTCTCTGTTCAGTACGTAACTTAACCTTATCTGATCTTTTCCCTTCCCGGGGGTGTTGTAGAATCCCTCCCCGGGGGCCATCATTGCGGTCTCTCCCTCGTCCCTGAAGTCGGTAAGCATCCATCGAACGAAGGTTTCCGCGTCTTCCACGGGTAAACTCACCATGAGATAGAACGCTCCGTCCGGTTTCCCGAAACTCAGGCCGTCGATCCTGTCGAGTCCCTCCAGTAGAGTATCCCTTCTCTTCTCGTAACGATCTATCATCCTATCTATTTCTGAGGGATAGGTCGGGGAATTGAGAAAGCGTGCCAGCCCCAGTTGACCCATAGTTGGTGGTGAGAGTCTGGATTGACCCAGTTTGAGGGTGGCGTTCATTACCTCTTCGTTTCTGCTGGCCAGTGTTCCTATCCTCGCCCCACAGCCGCTGAGCCTCTTGGAAATGCTATCGATCATTATTGCCCTGTCCTCTATTCCTTCCAAGTTGAGTGCGCTTACCGGACGAGTATCGCCGTATGCAAACTCCCGGTAAACTTCGTCCGAGATTAGGAATAGATCGTTTTTCGTGACGAGGTTTCTGACCGTATTGATTTCCTTTTCGGAATAAATTCTGCCGGTGGGGTTGCTCGGATTCGTAAGAAGCAGGGCCCCGGTCTCCTCCGTTATCAAATCTTCAATTTCCTCCCCGTCCGGTAGGGCGAAATTGTTCGCCCGTTCGGTTGGAATAGGTATAATGTCAACTCCGGCCATCTGGGCAAAGCCCCGGTAGTTAGTATAGAACGGTTCGGGAATCAATATCTCTGCCCCCTGGTCGAGGGCCGTATAAAAGGCGAATAACCCTGCCTCGCTCCCCCCGGTTGTTATCATTAGGTCCCCCGAACCGAGCTTAATTCCCTGGTCGCTGTAATAACCAACCAGACTTTCGAGTACTTTTTTTATACCTTTTGAGGGGCTATAGCTGAGAACGTCAAAGTCTGCCTCTCTGATACCGTTCATAAATTCATCCGGCGTAGCGATATCGGGTTGGCCTATATTTACGTGATATACCTTCACTCCTTCGTCTTTAGCCCTATCCGCCAGGGGATTAAGCTTCCTTATTGGCGATTCAGGAAAGCTCAGAGCTCTGGCTGAGATATTCACCGGATTGTGCATTTTATCACCCATTTGTATTGGAGGATCAATCTACAAGCTCGTATTCTTCGTTTAATTCATCGAAATTTGCTCTATTTCTCAGTCCGTTCAACACGGTCGGATAACATGCCTTATCGCCGACCAGAATTGCCCCGATAAGTTCTTCACTTTCGTTCAAATAGAACTTTTTGTAGATCCTGTCCGTTTTTCTTTTATCAGTCAGGACCTTATTCGCCTCCTCCTCGTCCCTCACTCCGGCAGAAATCAGGTCAATCCCGGCTACCTTGAGCTGGTAATAGCTCAGGCTACCGTCGTATTTTTTCTCTTCGCCGAGTAAGTTTCGTCCGGCTATCTTCCCCTGTTCCTGAGCCGGAGGCCATATTCCGTAACACCGTCCGTTTTGTTCGATCGCGTCACCGGCGGCGAATATATCCGCTCGGGAGGTCCGAAGGTTTTTATCGACAATTATTCCCCGTGAAGTTTCGAGCCCGGCGTCCTCGGCGAGTTCAGTCCGGGGAGAGATCCCCGCCGAAATGATTACCAGGTCTGCTTTCACAGTCTCACCGGAACTAAAGACTGCGGAAGAAACGCCTTTTTCACCGGCCAGTTCTTTTATCGTGGCGTTTAACCTGAAGTTTATCCCGATTCCCTCCAGTCTTGATTTTACGTATTTTGATCCGGTTTCGTCCAGCTGTTTCCCCATAATAATAGGCAGAGTCTCCACCACGGTTACGTCTATTTCTCGCTGTTTTAGGGCAAAAGCCGATTCCAGGCCGAGGAGACCACCACCGATAACAACCGCTTTTTTGACGCTGGATAATCGAGATTTAATCTTCTGCACGTCCCTGAGCGTTCTAAGGGAAAATACGTTACCTTTATCCAAACCGCTTATCGGAGGTAATGATGGTTTAGCTCCGGGAGCAAGCAGCAGTTTTTCGTAGTGAAATTCTTCACCGGATTCGGTTTTAACCAGTTTTTCGTCTGGGTCGATCGCCGCAACGGTCGTTTCGAGCCGTAAATCTACGTTGTGGTTTGCGTACCACCGGGTGTCGTGAAGTATAAGGTCTTCGGCGGAAGACCGACCACTGAGGACCTCCCCTAATCTCGTCCGCTGGTAAAAAGGGTGTTCTTCTCCGGTGAAAATCTTGAGATCGAGGTCCCGGGCGGTCCGGGAAATTGCCGTTGCGGCCGAGTCCCCGGCCACGCCATCCCCGATGATTAAAAACTTGCTCACTATGACTCCTTTAATTGTCGTTCCATCTAATTCGGGCCCGGGCAATGTTGATTTTCTTGCCCCGGGTCATTTTGGTTGAGAGGTCCAGCCTAAAGTTGCAGCTCTTTATCAGGACTCCTCCAGTACCAGGTACTCTCGGCTTTCTCCTTTGCGCCACTCCCTCTCGACAAGGTGAAGCCTTTCTCTCACGGAGTTGAGCGCAGTCTCGATATCCAGTTCGTGTGATATTATCGGAACGAAATCCTTACTTATTTTTGCTAACTCGGGACCCATCTGGTGGGCCAGAAGTACGTTGGCGGATTTCGCCTTTAACAGGGAGGAAATGTTCTTTGCTTTTAATTCCTCGTCTGATTCCTGGTCTTCGGTGTTTTCCCCTGAAATATTTTCGATTTCCTCGATAAACTCGAACCCCCGGACGTTTATTTTGTATAAGTGAAAGTAAGGTGCGTTATCGAAGTGATCTTCAAATAAATTTTCTCCGTCAGAAGTACCGCAGGCTACTAATGGTTTCATAGTCCCTCCTCTGGTCGCCAAAACTGGCCGAGAACCCCCGGGGCTTACCCTGGCTGGGTACTGACCTTCTTTCGTTAAAGAGCATAATTCGTGGCCTCACGGGGTTTTTGTTACAGGCCCCGCCTTTGTTCGGAGTTATTGACTTCGTCGGTAAAGATTATGTCCGGAAAAAATGACTATATCAACATCAAGGTTTGCCGAACCTGGCCGAGAACCCCCAGATGTTGCCGGCGGACGAATGATCTCGGAGTTCCTGGCCGGTTGTTTTAGTGAATCTGTACAATATAATCTTTTTCACAAGCAATTTTTGGTGGTAATGATCGTGGATAAGTGAGGGGAGGAAACGAAACTTGTCAGAGCATACCGACTATCTCGATAAAGTAATTGGGCTTACCAGAAGGGCGGGGTCTGAGGCGCTAAAGTACTACGAGAAAGATTATTCTATTGAGGAGAAAAATGATGATAGTCCCGTAACAGAGGCGGATTACGCCTCGGAGGATATCTTAATTAGTGGTTTAAGTTCCACGAACCCGGGGATAATTGCCGAGGAGGCTGGTCTGATCCCGGGTGAGAGAGAGGATAAATACTGGATAGTTGATCCACTTGACGGTACGCAGGATTTCATAGATAAGACGGGAGAGTTTGCCATAATGGTTGGTTTGCTGGTAGAAGGTGAGCCTGCGATGGGAGTCGTATACGCTCCGGCCAGGGAGAAACTCTGGTACGCGGTTAAAGGCGAGGGTGCGTATCTGCTCCAGGATGGAACTGAGACGAAGATTCAGGTCGCCGGAAAGGGAGACCTGGAAGATTACGTGTTGATTGCCAGTCGAAATCACTTCAGCCCGCAGGACGAAGCCGTCGCCGGACAACTGGGTGTCGGGGATATCACCAGAATGGGGAGCCTCGGGGTTAAATTCTGTGCGATTGCGGAAGGCCGAGCCGACCTCGTCTACTATACGACCGATCGCCTGGGAATATGGGATTGTTGTGCTCCTCAGGTCATTCTGGAAGAAGCCGGCGGTGAAGCATTTGACGTAAGGGGGAGAGAACTTGTTTACGATCTGGATCGAAGAAGGATGGCCCACGGGATAGTGGGTATCGGTGGAAACAACCGGCGAGAGGTTGTGGAAATTCTGGAAAAGTACTAGATTGTGTTGATGCGGTCCTACTGAGATAAGGAGGTAAATATGGGAACCTTGGACTGGTTTAAATCTCTAAGTCCGGTCTCCCAGGCTCTTGTTGCTACGGGATTCACCTGGTTCCTGACGGCAGCGGGAGCCGGGTTAGTGTTCTTTTTCAAAAAAGTAAACCGAAAGGTCCTCGATTTCATGCTCGGATTTGCGGCCGGTGTAATGGTAGCTGCCAGTTACTGGTCGCTACTGGCTCCGGCGATCGAGATGGCCGCCGATTCGATACTACCCTCGTTTATTCCTGTGGCGATCGGATTTCTGTTTGGCGGTATATTTCTCAGAATTATTGACAGGTACATGCCTCACCTCCACCTTGGATTTCCCATGGAAGAGGCGGAAGGTGTGGACACCAGTCTCCACAGGAGCGTACTGCTGATTCTGGCCATTACTATTCACAACATCCCGGAGGGGCTGGCAGTAGGTGTAGCCTTTGGCGCGCTGGCGGCTGATTTACCAAACGCAACTCTGGGTGGTGCTATGGCGCTGGCTCTTGGAATAGGTATTCAAAACTTCCCGGAGGGAACTTCGGTTTCGGTGCCTCTGCGAAGGGAAGGATTTTCTCGCCGTCGGAGCTTCTGGTACGGTCAGCTCTCCGGCGTCGTTGAGCCGATGGCGGGTTTGTTGGGAGCAATAGCGGTTATTGTAGTCAGGCCCCTGCTGCCCTACGCCCTGGCTTTTGCGGCGGGAGCTATGATATTTGTGGTGGTCGAAGAACTGGTGCCGGAATCTCAGATCGAAGGAAATGCGGACATCGCTACCATGGGAGTTATGGTAGGATTTACGATAATGATGAGTCTTGACGTTGCTCTGGGTTGAGTAGAGTTTAGTCCGGTCTACCCGAATTTTGGCCTAAGGTCCCTGCTCGTTCGGGCAGGATTATCGATTATAGCATTTATATATCCCATCATTTATGATAATCTAGAAAAAAGATCATTTGACCGGTCAGTCGTATTGATTGGGGTAGTCTAACTTCAGGAGCACAAATTTAACGTAACTAATAATGTTGAACGTAGAAGACGTCAAGAGAGATTTCCCCGTGCTGAAAAATCGGGACCTGATCTATCTGGACAATGCCGCCACTACTCTTACTCCCGAACCCGTGATTCAGTCCCTGCAGGAATATTATAAAAAACTGGGTGCCAGCGTACACAGAGGAATATATCAGCTTGCCAATGAGACTACGGAGGAGTTCGAGAGGGCGCGTAACAGTATTGCTGATTATATCGGAGCGAATTCCCCCCGGGAGATCGTCCTGACCAAAAACTGTACGGAAGGGATAAACGTAATTGCGTATTCGTTAGAGCGCTGGCAGGAGAAGAGCGGGAAGGTACTCGTAACGGAAATGGATCACCATAGCAACATACTGCCCTGGAGGTTCATTGCTAATGGATCGAAAAAGTTTCAGCTGGAATACGTCGAAGTAACGAAAGAGGGCAGACTGGATATCGAAGATTATAAAAGAAAGCTATCACCCGAAACTGTTGCGGTAGCATTCCCCGGTATTTCAAACGTCTTGGGAACGGTTAATCCGATAAAGGAAGTGACGAACCTGGCCCACGAAAACGATGCCCTGGTGATTCTGGACGGTGCTCAATGGTTGCCCCACAGAGCGTTCGACCTCTCGGAATACGGAGTCGATTTCCTGACTTTTTCGGCCCACAAAATGTTAGGTCCGACCGGCCTGGGAGTTCTTTACGGCAGGGAAGAACTGCTTCGCATGATGCCACCACCATTTGGGGGCGGGGAGATGGTTCTGAACGTCACCCGGCAAAAGGTCAAATTGACCGACCCTCCTCAGAAATTTGAACCCGGTACTCCCCCGATTGCCCAAACAATAGCTTTTAAGGCCGCTCTGGACTACCTGGAAAAGCTCGAGGTCTCGCAGATTAAGGATCACGTGGATAACCTGACTCAGAGGGCCGTGAATAAGCTATCAAAGATTCCTTATATCGATATATACGGACCGAAAGAGGGTGAACCCAGAGGAGGACTTGTCTCGTTTAACCTGGAGGGAGTTCATTCTCACGATCTGGCGACAGCGCTTGACTCCCTCGACAATATAGCAATAAGGGCGGGCCTTCATTGTGCTCAGCCACTTCACGAAGTGTTGGAAATAAATTCTTCGGCCCGGGTAAGTTTTTACGTTTATAACTCTAATGAGGACGTAGATCGATTTATCGCCGGTGTTAAAGAGGTGAAAACAATCCTGGGTGGTGAAAATGGAGAATAAACCGAAGATTTATAACCAGGACGTTCTGCATCATTATCAGAATCCCCACAACAGGGGCAAATTGGATGACCCTGATTTTAGCGCGACGAAGGAAAATCCGAACTGTGGTGACCGAATTTCTCTTCAGCTAAAACTATCTGAAGACGAAATAAGTGAAGTGAAATTCGACGGACACGGTTGTGTGCTCAGTATCGGTGCGGCCTCAATATTGACCCAGATGGCCATGGGGTTAAGGGTGAGCGAGGCGTCCGATCTGACTGTGGACGATCTGCTCAATAATATGGGAAATCCAGGCAAAATGAGAAAAGACTGTGTTTCCCTGGCCCTGGAAGTCTTAAAAGAAGCTTTGTCTCAGTCTGGAGGGTAGATCGTACCGCAGTGGGAGTGTCCGGCAGATACCGGAATCCTTTTCAGTATAGATTCGAACGCCCGGAACCCCGATAATTGAACGAGATAAGCTCCGCAAAAAGCCTTCTTTCTCAACATATTTGCCAGACTCCCTTGGTTTATCCTAAAATCTTTGTGTAATTGTAATTTCCGGTGATAATGCGGGGTTATTCTCTATCTGGCCGCGGGAGGTTGCCGGTGTAGTTGTCCGGTTCGGTATTGCGAACTAAGGGAGGAGGTAAGAAATGCAAAAATTCGATTACGCGATCGTGGGCGCTGGACTAGCAGGTGCTTCCGCAGTAAAGGGCATACGAAAAGAAGATCAGGAAGGATCGATTTTGCTGGTTGGGAGGGAGGAGCAGTTCCCTTACAACCGACCACCGCTCTCAAAAGATCTTCTGCTGGGCGATAAAACGGTGGAGGAAATAAAGATCGAAGACGAGGGTTATTACGCCGAGCAGGGAGTCGAGCTCCAACTGGGTACTGAGATAACGGAAATCGACCCCGATAGCAATCTGCTAACCGATGACCGGGGTAAAAACTACGAATACGGTAAGTTACTGGTTGCAACCGGAGGTTCTCCCCGGAAACTCGATATACCCGGGGGACGTCTGGACGCAGTCAACTACTACAGACAGCTGGGCGACTACAAGTCGCTAAGAGAGCGGCTGGATAGGGCAACAAAGGCAGTGGTGATAGGTGGCGGTTTTATAGGGTCGGAGATTACGGCCGGTCTTATAATGAACGATATAGAAGTTTCCGTGGTTTTTCCGGAAGATTTCTTGCTGCAGCGGGTACTACCGGAGGAACTGGCGCCAATTGTCCAGCGGGACTACCGGGACCACGGGGCAAAAGTTATCCCGGGAGACAAGCCAACCAGGATAAGTAAAGGCCCGGACGGGCTGGATGTAAAAACGGAGCAGGGAAAGCTGCTTCACGGTGACCTGGTGGTAGCGGGTATAGGAATCTCTCCCGAGGACGAGCTGGCGAAGGACGCCGGGCTTAAAGTTTACGATGGAGTGGAAGTTGACGAATGTCTTAAAACCTCGGATCCGGATATCTACGCGGCCGGAGACAACGCCTACTTTCCGTTTTCCGCTTTAGGTGAAAGCCTTCGAGTGGAGCACTGGGATAACGCCAAAAGCCAGGGAGAGCTGGCCGGAGAGAACATGGCGGGTGCCGGTAAAACTTACGATTACGTTCCTTACTTTTTCTCCGACCTCTTCGATTTCGGGTTTGAAGCCGTCGGCGACCTGAACTCCAGACTCGATAACTTCATGGACTGGAAGGAAAAAGGAAAAACGGGAGTTGGGTATTATCTATCCAAAGACGGAAAGGTAAGAGGTGTCTTATTGGTTGGAGTTTGGGGAGCGAAGGGAGATGCGAGAGATCTTGTAAAAAGCGAAGAAAGCTTCAGCAGGGAAGATCTTGTCGGGATGATCGGCTAACGGGACCAGTTGTCAAAAGGCCCGGATAGTGGTATTTGGGGGTCGGGGATAGCCAGTAACCACGGAGAAAGATCCTGAGGTTGCTGCGATGTTATTGACCGTGAAGGTTTCCAGGGAGTAAATCCAAATTGAGTGAAACTACGGCGCTGGTGACGGGTGCTGCCCGAAGGATCGGTCGGGAAATTGCGGTTTCTCTTGCCAGGGAAGGCGTAAATGTCCTGATCCACTACAGATCGTCAGATGAAGAAGCCGCCGAGCTACGCGAAAAATTGCTGGAGCTCGGGGTCGAGGCAACCGTATTACAGGCTGACTTAAAAGAAAAATCGGATCTAAGTGCGTTGATTCCCGAGGCAACTAAAAAAGCCGGTAGCATAGATTATCTGGTTAATAACGCGGCCGTGTTTCCCCGGGGCGATCTGGAAAAGCTGGAGTTCGAAGAGTTGATCGATAACATTCGGATAAATAGCTGGGCCCCTTTTTACCTGACTAGAGATTTTGTAGAGTCGTATGACCGGGGAAAAGTCGTCAATCTGCTGGATACCAGGGTGGCGGGTTACGATTGGGATCACGCCGGGTATTATTTTAGCAAGGTACTGCTGGCGAGGATGACAAAAATGATGGCAGTGAAATTCGCCCCGGATTTCGCCGTTAACGGGGTTGCTCCGGGGTTGATAACTCCTCCCGAAGGACTAGACGAAAAGTACCTCGAAGAACGCATTGACAGGGTCCTCTTAAAAAAACACGGGAGCGAGAGTAGCGTAGCCCGGGCGGTTGTTTACCTGTTGAGATCGAATTTTGTAACCGGACAGATTTTATACGTGGACGGGGGAAGGAACTTGCTGCACGAACTGGAGGGTTGAGATGGACAAGATAAGGATCAACGACTTATCCGTAAGGACGATTATCGGTACCGAGGATTACGAAAGGGAATCCGAGCAGGAAATCATCGTTAACGTAACCCTGTTTACCGACGTTTCCGAAGCCGGCGGTACGGACGAGCTTCAAAACACCGTCGATTACAGCAAAGTAAAAAACGAGATTTACGAGGTGGCAGCGGGCTCTGAATTCAAACTGATTGAAGCTCTGGCGGAAGAGATCGCACGGGTTGCCCTGACTGAAGATGGTGTTGTCCGAACTAAGGTGTCGGTTCAGAAGCCCTCCGCGTTGAGGTTCACTCGTAGCGCCGAAGTAGAAATTATTCGGGAAATTTGACTGTTCTGAAAGAAACGGGGAATGAAAAATATATGAAATCCGATAAAGGAAAAGCTCGAACTCAATCGTTACAGCAGGCCGAACTAAAGTATTCTACTGTATTTGAAAATACCGGCACGGCGACAATTATTATTGAGAACGATACCACTATCTCATCCGCCAACAAAGAGTTTGAAAACCTATCAGGGTACAATAAAAGTGAAATTGAGGGCGAAAAGAGCTGGACGGAATTTTTTGCCGAAGGCAAGCTAGCCATGATGAAGAACTATCATCGTTCGAGGAGAGAGGAGCCCGGAAAGGCCCCCAGTAGGTACGAGTCCCGCTTCGTAGATAGGTATGATAACGTAAAAGAAGTGCTCGTAAGTATAGATATGATTCCGGAAACGAAAAAGAGCGTGGTCTCGATATCGGACATTTCCAAACAGAAGAAAACCGAAAGAAGGCTGAAGGCGGTAGAGAGAATATCGAGAGAACTTGTTCTGGCGAAGGACAAGGAAGAATTATATCGGTTGATTCTTGACGGGATCGTCGGCGTATTTGGTTTTGATAATACCAGTATATTGGAACGTAAAAAAGGAGGACTGCAGATAGTCATAGGGCGGGAAGGACAGGCGGAAGCAAGGGGGAGACTGCTCTCACTTGACCAATCGTCCGTTACTGTTGAGGCTTTTAATGAGAACCGGCCAATCTACGTGCCCGACGTGGAAGAGGACCGACGATACATTCCCGTGACTCCCGACTCTGAAACGAAGTCGGAATTTGCGGTTCCGATTTCCGTTGAGGGAAAGGCCCATGGAGTACTGAATATTGAGGACGACAGCCTCGACGCTTTTTCCGTTCGCGATAGGGAAATGATTAATATATTAACTTCAGAAGTGGATGTAGCCCTGAGAGGGCTGGAAAGAATGAAGCGGTTGAAGGAGTCGAGGAGAAAGATGAGGGGGCTGCACAAAGCCGTGGATAGAACTCAAACGTGTGAAACCGAGGAAGAATTGTTCGAAACCGCGGTTGAAACTTTGCAGGAGATACTGGACTACAAGCTATGTTCTATCGACCGGATTGAAGGAGACCAGCTCGTACCCCGGGCGACCTCGGCCGAAATGAACCCTGGCGATACCATAACCGGTCAACTGGGCGAAGGAGTTGGCGGAAAGACGGCAGAGCGCGGTGAAACTATATGGGGCGATGACGTCCAGAGCCGAGACGACGCCCGGCCTACGAACGATAACTTTCACGGTTTCATCAGCGTTCCGATAGGCGACTTAGCCGTTATGCAGGTGGTATCGACGAAAGTCGGTGCGTTTAACGAGGGGGACGTGGAGCTGGTTGAAATACTGGCGGACCATCTTCTTGGGGAATTAAATAGAGTTGGGCTGGAGAAAGAGTTAAAGGATCAAGCTATCCGGGACCCGCTTACGGGACTGTACAACCGAAGATTCCTGGAAAAAGTTTTGCAGAAAGAGGAAGAGAGAGTAAAGAGGTACGGAGGGGCGGTCGCTTTATTGATGGTCGACCTGGACGATTTTAAACGGATAAACGATAGTTATTCTCACCTGATCGGGGACAGGGTATTGCGGAAGATCTCGGATGTTTTGTCGGAGACGGTGAGAGAGGCGGACACTCTTGTCAGGTACGGCGGAGACGAGTTCTTAATTTTCCTTCCCGAGTTCGAAGACAGGGTAGAAAACATCGTGGCAAGAATAGAAGAGGAAGTTAAAAGATGGAATCGGCGTTCGGACCTAATTGATGAGGAACTCAGCTTGACCGTCGGAACTACCGTTTGGGATTCAGAGGAGAACAGAGACATTGAAGAGGCACTTAAAGAAGCGGATAACCTGATGTACGAGAGAAAAGAAGAATAACCTCCGATTGAACCCGTTAAAACTTGAATCCGAAGTTGAGGACAGGTCCGCGGCGACTGTGAAAAATTAAGTCTATCGAATATTGGTCGCTTTCGACCCCTATACCGCCGTGAGCCGTTAAATAGGGGGCGATGCCAAGACGTGCATTTCTTTCTATAACAATCATTGGCCTAATGTTGCCCGGATTGCTGGTTTGGCTCTCGAGGGGTTCAAGATGGGCCTTCGGCTGAAAAGCCAGTCCGGAACCAATTCTGAGGTGAAGCCCTCGAAATAAATCCAGTTCGTACCCGAAATTTCCTTCCCATTCGGGACCGTAATTCAGGACCTCGACCCCTTCCCAGGATCCTGACACCCAGTTGATTTCCTGAGGAATTTCCGCGCTACCAGTCGTTCGGAAGGAACCGCCAAATACGTAATCGTTTACCTCTATTTCGGATCCGAGCGATAAAACGTACCCGAATATTCCTCCCCCGTTGATCCTCAGGCTTAAATCCGGTTTGCCGGTCCGGGAATCAGGTTTCTTTTCCACCGGCGGCCGTAAATTAACGCTAAAACTCTTGTCCCGCCCCGGGGTCAGGGTTAAGACCTGTTTCCACTTCTCGTAGCCTTCTTTTCTCAAAATCATCTCCATGGGTTTGTTGGCCTGAAGTCTGAGCTCAGCCGGCGTCGTTCCCCTGTAAGTACCGTCGACGTAGATGCCGGCTCCCGAAGGTGACGATTCCAGCGAAACTCTCGAGAACTGAATATCACGAAGATTGATTTCGAGGTTCCTGTTAAGGTAAGGCCGGATCTCAATAACTTTCTCCCAGACTTCGTACCCCTGCCTGCTAATCCTGATCTTCCTGTCGCCGCTTTCCGTGAAAAAGCCGACCGGGGTTCTTCCCCGGAACCTGCCGTCCACGTATACGTCCGCCCCTGGTGGTGTTGTTTTTACGGTTAATCGGGTTATCGTGGTGGGTCGAAGGTCAGCTTGAATTCTCTTTTCCTCGTAGGGCTGAACGGAAACGGTAGTGGACCAGTTCTCGTAGTTGGAGCGTTCCAGGGTTACTTCTCTGGTTCCCGGCTCTACCGAGACCGTTCCAGGTGTCCTGCCGACGAACTTCCCGTCCACGTAGACCCCGGCACCCCGGGGAGAAGAGTCCACCGACAAGTCCGACAGCCTTTTTGTCACCTTGACTCCGACCCAGGAGGTTGCCCAGTCCTTCTGAGAGACCTCCGTGGATATTTTTTCCTTCCCGGTAAGGGCGAAGGATTGGGCGCTGCTGGAAAGCCTGGGAAAGGGGTTATCCTTAAACTCTGTCTGGTCTATCGAAGTAAAAAGCCCCAGCGGCTTGATGCTGGCAATCGCCCCGAGGTACTCGGTTCCTTCTTTCCCTCCGGCAACGAAACTATAACCCTTGTCGGGCAGAGTCACCTTTCCAGGACCCACTCGATTGCTTTTATCGTATTTATTGGGGAAAAGTAGATTGACTCTCCCCTCCGTGTCGATATTATAGAGGTAAAGATACACTTTTTTAGTAAGATCAACCTTCATTTCTACTTCTCCACCCGGACGATAACGAGGCCTGCTCAGCTCTATTTCGACTTCCAGATCGTAGGATTTTGGCGGTTTCGTTATTATCCCTTCCGGGGCGGGGTCCCCCTCCCGTGCTTGGCCGGGACAAACGAAAAATAATAAGGCGAGAATAACTACTATAGAAATTTGACGACCCTGGTTCACTCCTGCCTCCCTCGCTCTGTTCATGTCCTTTTCCACCGTTAATTCTACCCAAAAGGGGAGTTGAGAGCAAAACACGCCAGCTTTTCGTTTTTGATTTTGCACAGTTCCAAATCCCCAGATGGGAATGGGCGGTCGACTTCGGTAAACTTAAGTTCGACGGTAAGGTCCTTCACCTTGGTTTTTAGGGAGGTAAAAGTGGCTAGATTCGAAGAGAAAGAAATAGTTAGATGGGAAAGCGGGCAAGCAAAAAGGATTAGCGACGACATAGTGGTCGAGTCATCCCTCGACCTGGTTGTCAACGATCGGGCCCTGGTTACGCTTATGTGCAGTCCCGAGGATCAGAGGGCCCTGTCCGTAGGCTACTTGAGGTCTGAAGGGTTGATAGAGGGTCGGGAAGACCTAAATGAGATAAACTACGAGCCGGAAGAGCAACTGGTTGAGATGCGGATAAAGACCGATAGCGTGGACCTGGAAACTTATCTTGCGGGGAAGAGAGCATTGACTTCCGGCTGTGGTAACGCAAGGGCGGTAGTAGAAAAGCTGGGAGATCTGGAAATAGAAGAAACTGAGGCCGGGTTCTTTCCGGAGATCCCTCGACTGACCGAATTAATGAAAGAACTTCAAATAAGAGCCGAACTTTTCAAGAAAACCGGTGGGTCTCACACGGCAGCCCTGGCAGGTCCCGGAGGGATCGACTATCTGGCGGAAGACATCGGGCGTCACAATGCCGTGGATAAGGTAATAGGCAAGTCAGTTATTGACGGTCGGGATCCGAAAGAGTTAGTTCTGTTGACCAGTGGAAGGTTATCCTCGGAGATGGTTTCGAAAGCGATACGAAGCTCAATTTCGAAAGTCGCATCCCGCTCGGCCCCTACGTCTCTTGCAGTAAGGATGGGGAGAATTACCGGGCTGGCAATGGTCGGTTTTGTTCGCGGGGGGAGGCTATCGATATATTCGGGCGAGAAAAGGTTTAAGGAATTGGACTCGGATTAGGTGAATTGCCCCCGGTTCGCCCCGCTGGCTTGTAATAGCCGGTTCGTTATCCTAAAATCTACGAGTTATTAACCTGCCTTCAGCTGGTAAGTGAACCTTTTTATTTAAGGAGAGTCTCGATTAAATGAACAAGGAAGCGAATAACGTATTAATTTGTAGCGCCTGGCCCTATGCATCGGGGATGCCACATCTTGGAAACATCCAGACTTCGCTACTGTCGGGTGACGTATTTTCTCGTTATTACGAGCTGAAGGGTCATTCCGTGCTTTACGTTTCCGGTTCGGACGCGCACGGTACCAGAATCGAGTTCGAGGCGGAGAGGCGAAATATGAAGCCGGAAGAGCTGGCGAATGAAACGCACGAGAAAATACTCGAGATACTGGAGGACTTCAGGATAGAGTTCGATAACTATACCATTACCACGAATACGACACACGAAGAGTTCGTCCAGGAAATACACAGGCAGATGGATGACGAGGGTTACATACTATCCAAGGAGGAAGAAAGGGCCTACTGTCACGATTGTCAGAGATTCCTTGCCGATAGGTTTATAGAAGGGACCTGTCCTGAATGCGATACGGACGGAGCCCACGGAAACCAGTGCGATAGCTGCGGCTCTCTCCTCGAGCCGGAGGACCTGGTTCAGCCTAACTGCGCTATATGCGGCGGGGATAATATTGAATTCAAAAACACGAGGCACTGGTATATTGATTTGGAGAAACTTCAGCCGAGGCTGGAGGAATACGTGGATCGGAACTACGACGACTGGCAGGACAACGTAAAAAGATTCACCGATCAAATGCTTAAAGACGGACTCGAGCCTCGGGCGATTACCAGGGATATAGATTGGGGAATACCTGCCCCTTTTGAGGGAGCGGAGGAGAAGGTAATCTACGTCTGGGCCGAAGCTGCTCTGGGATACGTTTCGGCTACTATAGAATATTTTAAGAAGAACGAAAGCGAGGAGAGCTGGGAGGATTACTGGTTTTCTGATGACGCTTTTCAGGTTTATACTCTTGCCAAGGACAATATTCCTTTCCACACCCTTCTGTTTCCCGGCCAGCTTTTAGCTTCCGGGCAGGGATATCACCTTCCGGACCAGATAAGTGCCGGGGAGTACCTGAACTGGGTGGGAGGAAAGTCCTTCTCAAAAAGTAAAGGAGTGGGGATATTCGCTGATGACGCTACGGAATTAATGGATCCGGTTTTCTGGAGATTCTACTTGATTTTTCAGAGACCTGAGAAGAAGGACGTCGAGTTCTCCTGGTCCGAACTCGATAAAGCCGTAAACAATATATTTATTGATAACGTGAGCAATTTCGTAAACAGGGTTACTTCTTTTGCTTATTCCAGATATGACGGGACCATCCCGGAAGGGAAGGTAGAAGAAAATGTGAACGAGAAGATAGAACGGACGGTTTCCGAGGTAGAGTCGATAATCGAGTCGGGAGGGCTTTCCGGAGCCTTAAGGGAAATCTGCGACCTGGCCAATTTTGGCAACGGCTACTTCCAGGAGAAGAAACCCTGGGAGACAGAAGATGAAACTGTAGTACTGTCCAGCCTGAAGGTCGCCAAGGCAATTTCAGTTATGCTGGAACCGTTCGTGCCTTCGTTCGCAAAGGAAGTCTACGAGATATTCGATCTGGACCGGACGGGCTGGGACGAGATAAAAAGGACCCCGTCAGGAAAGCTTGCAGAGCCACAACCCTTACTTGAGAAACAGGATATTGAAGGTATAAGAGAAGGCTACAAGAAAAAGGTCGAAAACAAAACCAGGCAAACGGAGGGAGAGCAGGAAATGAGTAAAGAAAGAATAAGTTTTGATGACTTTAACGCTTTGGACATGAGAGTTGGTAGGATCGTAAAAGTAGACGAAATGCCGAGTGCCGACCGGCTGTACAAGATCCAGGTGGACGTTGGATTCGACGAACTTCAGACTATATCAGGATTAAAGAATCATTACGAAGTTGCCGATCTCGAAGACAGACAGGTAATAGTGCTAACGAATCTCGAGCCGGCGACCATTCACGGAGAAAAATCGGAGTGCATGCTACTTGCGGCTGAAGGAGAAGAACTAGCCCTGCTCGGTCTCGATAAAGAAATCGATCCGGGAGCGGAGATTGCCTAAATTCCCGGCCCAATAGAGTGGCAGGGTTGAAAATCAGTGGAAACGTAAATTAGAATCTGGAGGAAACAATGTACGCAATTATAGAAACAGGCGGTAAACAGTATAGAGTCGAACCCGAGGAAGAGTTAAAGGTGGAGAAGCTGAAAGGAAGAGGAGTCGGGGAAACGGTCGAATTCGATAAAGTACTATTGGTAAACGATGAAGGGGGAGTGGACGTAGGGAAACCTTACCTCGAAGATTCCGTCGTAGAAGGGGAGATAGTTGAAAAGGACAAAGAGGAAAAAGTTACCGTATTTACCTACAAGAAAAGAAAAGGCCAGAGAAGAAAACTAGGTCACAGACAACCTTATATGAAGGTTAGGATAGATAGCATTTCTTCTTAAACGAGGGGAGATAAAATGGCTCATAAAGTAAGTAGTGGTTCTACGCAGAACGTTCACGATACGGCCGGTAAACGACTGGGCTTAAAAAAGTTCGGGGACGAATGGGTAGAACCCGGAAATATTATAGTTAGGCAAAGGGGAACGAAGTTTAAACCAGGAGAAAACGTAGGAATGGGAAGGGACCATACTATTTTCGCGAAAGTTTCCGGTCACGTGAAGTTCGAAGGATCAGGAGATAAGTATATAAGTGTCGTTCCTCCCTCCTAAAGACCATTCCAACCTTTCTTTGTGCGCACCGATAACGTGGGACAGGGTTTGATAGGGTATGTTTGTAGACGAAGCTACTATAACGGTTAAAGCGGGTGACGGTGGGCACGGCGTAATTAGCTTTGAACACCAACTCGGTCAGAGACACGGAGGACCGGACGGAGGTAACGGCGGTGGAGGTGGAGATGTCTATCTTCGCGCCGACAAAAGCGTAAATACCCTCCTGAGGTTCGATAAGAAGAATACGTTTCAAGCTGACAGCGGTAAGAAGGGTGGTACTCAGGACAAGACCGGCAAGTCCGCGGAAGACCTTTACATTGATGTCCCGGTAGGCACGATAGTTTTTGACGGGGAAACGGACGAGAAGCTAGCCGATCTACACGATAAAGGTCAGGAGATCCTGATAGCCCGAGGTGGCTCGGGCGGTCGTGGGAACAAGGCTTTCTCTTCATCGAGGAATACTGCCCCCCGAATTCGAGAGTGGGGAGAAAACGGCGAGGAGAGATACCTCCGGCTTGAGTTGCGGATGCTTGCCGACGTCGGAATAGTAGGATTTCCCAACGTCGGAAAATCCAGCTTGATTTCCAAGATTTCCGCCCAGAAGCCGAAGATCGGAAATTACCACTTCACCACGATGGATCCGCATCCGGGAGTGGTGGCAGTAGACGAATGGAACGAGTTCGTAGCCGTCGACATACCGGGGATAATTGAGGGCGCACATAAAGGTAAGGGTCTTGGCGATCAATTCTTAAAACACCTAACCAGGACGAGGGTTTTGATCCATATGGTAGATATATCCGGGGTTGAGGGAAGGGATCCTCTGGAAGACTGGAAGGTATTTCGGAATGAACTGAGAGAATACGACGGTTCGCTCGAAGGGACCCCGGAAGTAGTTGCCGGTAACAAGATAGATCTAATTGACCCTGAGGAAGTCGAAAAACAAAAAAAGAGATTTGGGGAAGAAGGTCTTGAGTTATACCCCATCTCCGCAGCAACGGGAGAGGGCGTAGATAAACTCGTCAAAGAAACTTACGAGTTATTGCAGCAGGAGGACGAGAGAGTCGAAGAGGAAAGAGAGAAAGAGGCGCGCGGGGACCACAAGGTTTATCGGTTTGAGGGAGAGAGCGGTTTTAGAGTCCTACAGAAGGAGGATAAATACGTCGTCGAGGGGCGGGAGATAGAGAAATTGGCACAAAAGCTTGATTTTTCTACTGAAGATGCACCCGATTATTTCCATCGAAGATTGGAAAAACAGGGTGTTATTAGTAAGTTGAAGGAGAAAGGCGCCCGTGACGGAAGCATAATTGAAATCGGAGGCATGGAGTTTGAGCTCGTGCTCTAGAGTTGGTTTGTTTGGAGGGACTTTCGATCCGATCCACAACGCTCATCTGGAAGTAGCCAGGCAGTCCCTGGCGCAGATGAACCTGAGCAAGGTAATATTAATACCGTCAAAACACCCTCCCCATAAATCCGAGGAGGGTATGACCGAAGCTGATGTGCGATACGAGATGGTTAAGCTTGCTATAAAGGGAAAGGACGATCTGGAAGTTTCCCCGGTTGAGATTAACCGAAAGGGTCCTTCCTATACGATCGACACGTTAAAAGAGATGAAGAAAGTCTACGGCGAAATTGCCTTTATCGTCGGGGCCGATAACCTTATAAATATAGACACGTGGAAAGAGCCGGAAAAATTGCTCGATAGTTGCCCCTTCATAGTGGCTCCCAGGGGAGGCATACTGAAAGGAGACTTTGAAAAGGATATATTTCGAGGAAAGGATTTAAGGTTTTTAAATATGGGTGAAATATCGCTTTCCTCTACGGAAGTGAGGGAAAGGATTATGGAAGGACAACCCGTAGATGGAATGGTACCGCAAAGGGTCCGAAATTTTATCCGCGAAAATAATCTTTATAAAGTAGTACCGGAAGAAGTATCGGAAAGCTAACTTTTTACATCGAGGAGGGAAAAAATCTCTAACGACACTAGAGTTAATCACGAAATTACTGCAGGAGAGGTAAGGGTTATCGATAAAGACGGAGAGCAGATCGGAGTCATGAGCCTGGAGGATGCCTTAAAGGAGGCTGAAGACCAAGATCTCGATCTTGTTGAGGTTGCTCCGGAGGCAGATCCGGTCGTAGCGAAGATTCTTGACTACGGAAAGTACAAGTACAAACAGCAAAAGAAGAAACAAAAACAGCAAAAGAAGAAGAAGTTAAAGACGATAAAGTTTTCCATCAAGATAGAGGAACACGATTTCAATACCAAGGTGAACCATATCAAAAAGTTCCTCAAAGACGGGCACAAAGTTCGAGCAACGGTCTTCTTTAGAGGTAGAGAAAAAGCTCACAAGGACAGAGGTTACGATCTTTTGAACGATATAAAAGAGGAAGTCCAGGAAGTAGGAGAGGTCGACCAGGAGCCGACAAAGAAGGGTCAAGTCGTTCAAATGTTATTAAAACCGGGAGGAGATTAATATGCCGAAGAAGAAAACGCATAAAGGAATTGCCAAGAGGTTCAAGAAGTCGAAAAACGGTAAACTGTCTCACAAGAAGTCGGGTTACGGGCACAAAAGAACGAAAAAGAAACCATCTAACAAAAGGGACGCCCGGAAGGACAAGGAAGTAAAGGGAAAAACCAAGAAAAACCTGGAAAAACTTTTGTCGTCGTAGTATTTAGGTCCAACCAGAACTGGATAATTTGGTAAAATTCGGAGGTAACTTATGCCAAGGGCAACGAGAGGAAGTTCGAGATTAAAATCTAGGAAGAAGATTCTCAAGCGATCGAAAGGATTCTACGGCAAGCGCAGGAATTGTTACAAGATAGCCAAACAATCAGTAATGAAGGCACTCAAAAATGCCTACATAGATAGACGGAGAAAGAAAAGAGAGTTCCGTAAGTTGTGGATCACCAGAATAGGTGCAGCTTCCAGGAATAGAGGTCTTTCCTATTCGAAATTTATGGGGGGATTGAACAAGGCCGACGTTGAACTTAATAGAAAAATGCTGGCGGATATAGCTGTAAGGGACCCGGAAACGTTCGATCACCTTGTGGATATTGCAGAGGATAAAGTAACTAGTTAACGCATGAATCTTCAAGGTCTAATTGCCAGGTTAGAAGAATACTGGAGAGAGCAAGGTTGTTTAATTGTTCAGCCCTACGACGTCGAGACCGGGGCTGGAACATTTAATCCGGGAACTTTTTTCGGTTCATTGGGTCCGGACCCCCTGAAAGTGGCCTATGTAGAGCCGAGCCGAAGACCCCCCGACGGAAGGTATGGGAAAAATCCAATCAGGGTGAGACAGCATCACCAGTATCAGGTTATCCTCAAGCCTCCACCCCGGGAGAGCCAGGACCTATACCTGGATAGCCTGGAGTATATAGGTATAGATCTGGACGTACACGACGTGAGATTTGTTGACGACAACTGGGAATCTCCTTCTCTGGGTGCTCGGGGGACTGGATGGGAAGTATGGATTGACGGACTGGAGATCACTCAATTCACGTACTTCCAGCGAGTCGGTGGGCTGGATCTGGATCCGGTATGTGTGGAGCTTGCTTACGGCCTTGAGCGTATTGCGACTTTTGTTCAGGACGAGGAAAGTGTTTACGGTCTCGATTGGGACGATAAATTTACCTACCGTCGGATATTCCAGGAAAAGGAGCGACAGTTTTCCACCTACAACTTCGAAGTGGCCGACGTGGACGATAACCAGAAACTATTCAAAATTGCCGAGCGGGAAGCAAAAAAGTGCCTGGAGGAGAATCTGTTTTATCCTGCTTACGACATGACTTTAAAAGCAGCCCATGCCTTCAACATTTTACTGGCCCGGAACGCCCTAAGTGTAACGGAAAGGGAAAAATACATTAGCAGAATCAGGAATCTTGCCGAGACCATAGCTGCTCAATACGTCGAAAGCCTGGAGGATACACCCGATGAGCGAAGACCTATTATTTGAGCTGGGAACGGAGGAGATCCCTCCCACTTTTCTTCCTGAAGTTGCCGAAAACCTGGAGGAAGATTTCCGAACGGGTTTAAACGAGGAAAGGTTGGACTTCGGGGAAATAGAGTTGTTCTATACTCCCAGGAGGCTGGCGGTGCTGGTAAAGGAACTGCAGGAGCGCCAGGAAGATAGAGTTGAGAAACATAGGGGACCGTCAGAGGGAATCGGGCTGGACGAAAATGGCAACTATACTATCGCCGCGAAGAAGTTTGCCCAGGGGCACGGGGCGACCGAAGAAGACCTTTACGTAGAAGAAACCGGGGACGGAACTTATTTTTTCGTTGACGAGAGAATAGAAGGAAAAAAGACCGATAAATTGCTTCCGGCACTATTGTCATCCGTAATTAAGGATCTGGATCAGCCCGAAAAGATGTGCTGGGACGACTCTTCGGTCAGGTTTATAAGGCCGATACGGTGGATAACCTGCATCATGGGGTCGAATAAGGTAGATATGGATATCGGGAACGTAGAAAGCGTGGCCCATACGCGGGGGCACAGGTTTCACGGAGATGAACGAATTCACCTTGATAATCCGTCCCGGTACGAGGAAAAGCTAGAGGAAAATTACGTAATACCCGATCCGGCGTGCAGGAAAGAGAAAATGGATGCTCAGCTTTCCGAGGTCACGTCCGATCTGGACGCTTCAATGGCGTCGGAAAAGGAATTCCTGGAGTTACTTTCCAATACGCTGGAGTATCCATCAATTGTTAGCGGTAGTTTTCCCGATGAATTTCTTGACCTTCCCGACGAACTTCTGTTTAAAACTCTTACCGGAGAGGCTCGGTTGATCCCACTGGTTGACTCAACAGGTGAACCTATCTCTACTTTTATCGGATTCCGAGACGGGCCATCGGACGAAACCGGTAGGGTAAGGGTAGGTTACGAGTCGGTTATAAATGCAAGGTTGCGAGACTCCAAGTTTTTCTTTAGCCACGATCGTGAGCAGCCTCTGGAAGAATACCTCGACGAATTGAAGACGGTCACGTTTCAGGAGAAGTTAGGGTCGATACATGACAAGGTGGCCAGGATGAGAAAGATTGCGGGACGACTTTCGTCGAACCTCGAGGAGTATGATCCCGAGCTCGTTGATAGGACGGTCCAGTTGTCCAAGGCCGATCTCGTTACGGAAGTGGTGGATGAATTCCCATCCCTGGAAGGGACGATAGGGGCTTATTATGCCGAACTCGACGGAGAGCCGGAGGAGGTAGTTCAGGGAATAAAACAACACTATAATCCCCGGAACGCCCGGGACGATACGCCGGAACACCCCACGGCGATTGCGGCTAGCATTTCCGATAAGTTAGATACTCTCCTGGGTTCCTTTCTGATAGGGGAAGAACCAACTGGGACGAAAGACCCATACGGGCTTAGAAGAAAGGCTGACGGAATCATAAGAACTTTTATAGGTAGAGAGATAAACCTCGATATCTCGGAGTTAATCGAGTATGCTGGTTCTTTATACGAAGTGGGTGGAACTGACGAAATAATAAACAGTCTGAATAATTACTTCGAAGAAAGACTGGAGCGGGTCCTGGAAAGGGTCTACGAGGTACCTTACGACGTAGTGAATGCGGTCAGTCACCCGGGCCGGCTCAACTTTTACGACTCCTACCTAAGGGCAACGACTCTCGAGGAGTTCAAAGAAAAACAGGAAATGAAGGACCTCGTCGATTCCTTTACCAGAATAGTTAACATTACTGAAGGCAGGGAAAAAGGTGAAGTCAACCCGGAAGTATTCCAGTTGAGCCAGGAAAAAGAACTCTGGGAAACGGTTACCGGAAAGATTGACGACATAGAAGAACTTGCCCGAAAACAATCCTACGGGAAAATGGCTCGAGAACTTTT
Source organism: Candidatus Bipolaricaulota bacterium (assembly GCA_021735245.1). GTDB lineage: Bacteria > Bipolaricaulota > Bipolaricaulia > M55B111 > M55B111 > JAGXLP01. The sequence continues at coordinate 20,550 of JAIPHJ010000012.1, read as the reverse complement.
AAATCTGAAGGAACCCATCGACGAGTACTTTGATAATGTCATGATTATGGTTGACGATGAAGACCTGCGTCGGAACAGGATCAATTTTCTACTTTACCTGAAAGAACCGTTCCTTAAGCTCGGGGATCTATCGAAGATAGTCACTGAGTAATACTCTTCTCTATCCGGAATCCATATCCATTTCCTCTTCCCCGTCCTCTTTCGGGAGGGGATCGTAGCCTCCGGAGTTTAACGGGTGGCACCTCAGAACCCGTTTAATCGCCATGTAGGTACCTTTTATTGCCCCGTATTCTTCAATTGCCTGTTTGCTGTATTCGGAGCAGCTTGGGTAGAATCGACAGGTATTGGGAAGGCTGGGCGATACCGCTTTCTGATAGAACTTAATTACTTTTAGCAGGACTACTTTTAAGATTTTCACCGGTTTTCTCTCCTGCGCTCAGTATTCTCTTGAAAAAATTATCCTTTTATCGCCATCAAGCTATGTTACGGTTTGGAAAGCGTCAGTACAATGCTGCGTGTCAGTTGTAAAATCCTCACCAAAACTTGCCGAGGAAGCCCCACAGCTCGCTGTGGGGAGGAATCGGCTGGTTAACTTAACTTGATATGATGTACCCAGCAGTCAATTCGCCCTGCTCATTAAAGTTTGATACGGGTCCAAGACCAGTTCCGAATTGACTGCTGGGTGCTGGGTCTTCTTTTGTAAAAGAACAAAGTCCGTAGTTAAACCTGTTTTTCTACAAGCCCCGTTCCTTGGGGTGGGGTTCTTGACTCTGGCAACCGTTCGGGAAAATCCTATCGGAGGCCGAGCGGACAAGGTTCCACCCTTTAACCAATACATAGCAATTCGCGATCCCATGCCTTATTTTTAGCAAGCCGGACTCCCACGCCCGGCCGATAGTCTCGATACCGACCACCCGCGCGGGCAATGGGAGCCCGCGCTGCTAGTTACGAATTTCCCCAGCAGGTCGGGCTCCCACGCCCGACCGGAAGGTGCGATTAGCTCACCTAACGCCCGAGCATGGGAACTCGGGCTGCTAGTAACTAGCAACAACATTTAGCAGGCCGGGCTCCCATTGCCCGGTCGGTAGTCTCGATAAAGTCCTTCTTTACGAGAGCCCGGCTGCTTTCTTTGTCGCAGTACAATGAAGAAGGGGCAGAGAACAATTATTTGGAAAAGACGGCTACGTCTGCCGTAGGTGAAAGAATTGAATTAATAATAGAAAGAGATACGGGAATAAGATTTGTGGCGGAGGGGGTGGGATTCGAACCCACGGCTGAGTCTCACCTCAGCAACGGCTTAGCAAGCCGTCGTCTTCGGCCACTCGACCACCCCTCCGGGCAGTACATTTAATCTACCAAATCAACCGGCCATTTTCAACTTGCATTCGCCAGAGTACGATCTTCCCCGGGTTGATAAACTTTACCCGCGATACTTTGCAGGGATTTTCCGGCTCAAGATTTTACCGATCTCGAAAGTTTTAGGGAATTTCGTAAAGGGAGGTTATCCAATCCGGGTCTTGCATACTAAACAAAAGTTTAGTAGTATGAGCTTAGATCATGTACAGGGCAAATTTGACCAGGAGGCAGTACGATATTCTGGAGTTCGTTCACGAGACGATAGAGGAAAAGTCCCGTCCCCCGACTATTCGCGAGATTGGGCGTGAGTTCTCTATTAGCTCCACGAAAGGAGTATCCGATCACCTGAGCGCTCTGGAGAAAAAGGGCTGGATAGAAAGGATCGAGGGCCAGGCTCGGGGTATCAGGCCGGTGAAAGAGAAAACGGAGAGGTTGTTTAGTGGAAGAGAAGGTGTTCCGGTTGTCGGTTCGGTTGTGGCGGGTGAACCGACACTGGCCATGGAGAACGTCGACGGGCTTCTGGACCTGGAGGAAATGTTCCCCAACCAGAAGGGGCTTTTTGCCCTGCGAGTTGACGGTGACTCCATGGTCGAGGCCGGAATTCATCGGGGCGATCTGGTAATTGTCCGGCAGCAGCCTACGGCCGAAGTCGGGGATATCGTTGTTGCAGTCGTGGACGACGAAAGAGGTACTGTTAAAAAGCTGTCCCGACTGGGTGAGAAAATTCACCTGGAACCGGCCAATCCGGATTACGAGACCATTGTTAAGGACCCGTCCGAGGTGGAGATAAGGGGTCGAGTCGTGGGGGTGGTTCGGAAGATGTAAATAACGGTCCAAGTTGATAATTGTTACCATGCTCGTTACTTTTAGGCTTTAATTTTAGGGTAAACTTCTTGCTCACTGTTCGATAAAACCGCAGGTGAATTCCCCGGCGTGGAATTCACTGCTTCCGATCTCGGCCTCGCTCTCCAGCACTCAAACGGGAACTGGTTTTCTTTTAGAGGTTCGATTGCTTGGTTTTAGTTAATCATTACCTTTAGACTAATCAAGATATCCAGGTCCGTTTGAGTGCTGGACGATTGACTGCTGGGTCTCGCGTTTTTGAAGGAAGTAGTTGTTTTTTATAAAGGGGTTTTTCTACAAGCCTCGCCCGGAAGGGCGGGGTAATTGACCCGAGACCCGTAACTTGAATCAAGCGGGAGGAAGTTTGAGATACGCTGGCTGTCAATCTCTAATATCGGAAACGGCAATCCAGAGAGGGTTCCTCAGGTTAGTACTGGGCCGGTCGAGCGTATTGCCGCTTCGCTGGAATTTTCTCGGCCCGGAGCCCTCGACAACAAAAGGCCAATATATTGAACGCACGTCTTGGGGTTCTATGGTGATTGTTCAGGAAAATTTTTAAGTTCATTTACCATGTATAAAGATATAGATAAACAGGTTAAGGTCGGCGTAAAGTTTTCCTCGGGTAAGGTAGAGCCCGTATGGTTTTTCTGGCGGGAGCGGAAGCACGAAATCGACGAGGTGAATCTCTACCACCGGTCCTTCAAAGGAGAGGCTCCGCTCCATCATTTTTCCGTCACGGTAGGGGAGGACGTCTTCCAGCTTATATTCGACGGCAAAAAGCTAAGGTGGAAGCTGGACAAGCTCTGGTTGAACCAAAGCCAGCCACGATGAGCAGAACCATTCTTCATGTAGACATGGATTCCTATTTTGCCTCCGTCGAGCAACAGGCCAACCCGAATCTACGGGGTAAACCAGTCGTTGTAACCGGAAAACCGACTATCAAGTCGGTCGTAGCGGCTGCCTCCAGAGAAGCCAAGAAATGCGGCGTCGAGTCGGCAATGGCCACCTGGAAAGCCCGAAGGAAATGTCCTGATCTGATTCTCGTGCCCGGTGATCCCGACAGGTACGAGTGGTTAACCAATAATTTTTTCGATATATTGCGAACCTATAGCCCAAAACTCGAGCCGTTCGGGGTGGACGAAGCTTTTCTCGACGTTACCGCCAGGGTGAGAGACTATCGGTCACCCGTGAATCTGGTAAAGCGAATAAAGGAGGACGTGGAGGAGGAGTTCGGGAACTGGATAACCTGTTCGGTTGGTATCGCCAGGAACAAGCTTCTTGCCAAGCTCGCCTCGGACATGGAGAAACCCGATGGAGTAACTCGAATCAGGGACGACGATGTTTCCGATGTGCTGAAGGAAATGTCCCTGACGGATCTCTGCGGTATAGGTTCGAGAACTGAAAAAAGGTTAAATCGTCTGGGGATCAACTCGGTGCCCGAACTGGGTGATTTTTCGGAAAAGGAGCTGAAGGAAGAATTCGGAATCGACGGGGCCCGGCTGAAGTTGATGGGGCAGGGGAAGGACCCTTCGCCGGTTCTGCCCGCCAGCTACGAGGAAGAAGTGAAGTCAGTGGGCAACTCTCTTACATTGCCCGAGTACAAAAGGACTTCCCGGAAGGCGCTTCCCGTGTTATTTAAGCTGGCCCAGAAAGTGGGGTACAGGTTGAGAAAGAAGGAGTTAATGGCAGGAACTCTGAAGTTAATGGTCAGGGACGGCGAGTTTAACGTTGAAGGAAAACAGTTAACGCCGGGCCGATACGTGGACGACGGCAATTTGATTTACTCCTTCGCCCTCGAGATAAAAGAGGAGCTTGGCTTTCCGGCCACTCCGACGATGGTCGGAATCAGAGCTTCGAAGTTGCGGTCAAAGGGTTCCTTCTCTCAGCCACTTTTGCCCGATCGCAGGAAGCGCGAGGAATTGCTTCGGGTCATGGACGAAGTTAACGAGGAATACGGAAAAGGTACGCTCTATTTTGCAGCTCAGACCGGGGCGGAGGACCTCCTGCCTTCCGTGGGAGAATTCAAGCGACCGGGCGATCTCAACTAGATATTTCGAGGGGAAACCTTAAGTTATCTTAGGAGACTTCTTTCCCCAGCGGTGAAAACGTAAAATCCTCCAGGATTACTTCAACTTCCCTTCCGTCTGAAGGGGGTTTTCCATCCACGAGCCAGAGGTTGATGTGGGTTCTCAGGTCGCCTCGGGGCAACAAGTCCCCCCTGTATTTCCACTCTTCTAGAAGGACTCTCTTGCTGCAACTTTTATCGTTGCAGTCCTCGAACCGGAAAATAAGCTCGTTCCTGGTCCAGGTGTAAGAAAATACTTTTTTTGTTCCCTCTTTCTTGTCCAGCGGGAACCGTTTAATATTTTTATCCCTGACTGACGGCTGCACGACAAACTGCACGTTTGTGGGTGAATTCTCTTCCCTTTTTGTGACCTCAATATCGAACTCCTTCCTGTCGGTTAAGTAATTAAAGAGGCCAAGTACCACGTTCCTGGCAAAAGTTCGTTCTGGGAGGTCTACTGTGAATTCGTAGGTTCCGTAGCCAAGAGCCCGGTCCAGCCAGACCTCCGACGAGTACCACCGACACCTGTTTTCGATGATTCTTAAATGAAGGTTACCGGACTCGTCTACCCTGACGTTCCGGCCCGAAGAAGACCAGTAATTTGGCCCGGGACCGACAGTTTGATGAAGGAAGTGCTTGACCTGCCAGGTGTAACCGGAAAACTCGACCTTTTCTTTTGCTTGACCGCCTCTTACCGGGGCGAAAATCAACCCAAGGCTTAAATAAAGCACCGGTAAAATGGGTAAAATGTCATTTAGATTAAATCTGATATCATTGAACATATGATTGTCGGACCAGGATTAATTCTGGAGTAAAAATAGGGTTCGTATTCATCGTCTATCCAATTCCTCCGGAACTAAGCCGCTCTGCAGACGGAATCGAATCCTCCTACAGGCAGGCTCACGAATTACCTCTTTTCAATATAGAGCGTTAAAGCTATAAAATTAGGTTAAAAGTCGTGAACCAGTTTAAAGACTACTCTCTCCAATCCGGTCTCTGCCTTCAGGGACACGCCGGTACTGAAGGAAAACGTTGGGTTCAATTCCCACTCGGCAATTGCGTTAACCGTATCCACATCGAAAAGGCCTCCCGCCTGTCCCCTTTTAAGGTACCAGTCCAGGGCCAGATAGCGCTCGAGGTTTCCCTTGTTGAGTTGATCGTATTCAAGAGTTAGAACGTCGCTCCAGTCGACCTCTTTGAATAAATAGTCCCGTGCTATTTCGTCGAACGACCTAACCAACTTGTAATCCCTGGCGTGTAACTCCAGCTGATCGGTCCCCTTCTCCTTCTTCATTTTTCCGCCGAGAGCGGAGGTGCCGGAGATTTCTACATTACCTATAGATACGCCCCCGAATTTTATTCCACGAATTACTAAGTTACCCAGGGTTGTGTTATCCCCTTCCAGCTTTCCTCCGAAGTCAGCTACCACGTTCCAGACGTCCTTTCCGAATTGAAGTGTAGGGATCAGAGTAATCGTTTCATCTTCATCACTGAAGTAAACGTAGCTCCGGGTTTTCCAGGGTTCTTTATCTATGAGGTCGAAACTGAAGCCGGAAAATAAAAGGCCTTTTCCTCTCATGAATTTGGTTCTGTTGCCAACGGTGCATGGTCCGAGACCTACGTCTGATATTTCTATCAGGGCGGATCCAGAGGGAAACTGGGAAGGTCCGGCTACACCCTCAGTTATAATGTAATATCCGCTCCCTTCTACAGTTGGATCGTAGACTTCTTTCAGGTATTCGTCCATTCCGAAGCGAATTGCGGCGCTTACCGTTACCCCTTTTCCCGTCGTTCCCTCAATCCTGGTCTCGAAGCCCGCGCCATAGGTGTTTTCTTCATTCAGGTACTCAAGAAGGAGCGAGTTCGACAGCTGGAGGTTTTCGTCATCTATTTCCGTCCGCTGGAGAAAATAATTTAAGCCATTAATTTGGGAATCGAAAACTGCACTAAAATCCGCAGAAAACTGTGCCTCCTGGTAAGCCAGGTTCACCTTCTGGCGAAATAAGCCGAATGAACCGTCCTCCTCGCCGAAGTCTGTTTCGGTCTCGAAGTCCAGTCCGCCTATTGATTTTCCAAGGGTAAGCGAGGTCTCGGAAGTTATAAGATCGTCTTCCTCCCCCGGGATAAGAGTTAATTTTTCCTCGAAGGTTACGGAAAGTTCTCGTTTGTATTCTGCCCCGCCCCCGGGAGTGTAGCTCGAAAGGCTCAGCAATAAGGCCAGGACAACGCTCAGTGTTAGTTTGTACTCATCCATTACGGAAGCCTCTTGTTGGTAAGTTTGCCGGGTAAAATTCACGGTTATTATATTATCCCTTTTTCGGGATAGGTCGGGATATTCTCACTCCTTCGAGCCCTCCATGCTTTGCCGGGTCATTTCTCCCCAGGATTTACTTTTTCGGAAGAAATCCACAAGTCCCTTAAGTCGCCAGAGAGCATGTAGTTGTCTGTAACCAAAGTTCTCCAGAAAAGCCATACCCAGTAATTTTACCCGATCCATAGGGTTTTCGTAGCGCTTCAGGGTAAATTCTTCGAGCAGCAGTGACAGAACTGAGAGCAAGATTCCGTAGACCAGGGCCAAAGTGATAAATAAGATGGCGAACGGCAGGTTTATCCACCCCATAAAAAAGGAAATTATAAATACCGCGTAGCCGCTTATTTCCACCAGGGGTCCCAGTAGTTCGAAAATAAAGAAGAAGGGTAAACCCAGAAGGCCGATTGACCCGTATTTTGGATTACCGATCATTTTCCAGTTGTAAGTTAGAGCCTCTGCCAGACCCCTCTGCCAGCGGTTTCTCTGGCGCGATAGCACTCTCATGGACGATGGAACCTGGGTCCAGCAAACCGGGTCCGGAATAAAGGAAATCGTGTACTCCTCGCCTTTTTCTCTCATGTACTTGTGCAATCTGATTACCAGGTCCATATCCTCTCCCACGGTTTCGGTTCGGTACCCGCCGATATTTTTGACTAGATCCGTCTTGAACAGGCCGAAGGCTCCGGAAATAATTGGCAGGCTGTTTATCCTGCTCCACCCCGTTCGTCCGAAGAGAAAAGCCCTTATATATTCCATAACCTGAATAGAAGGAAGGATCCTTGAAGGCATTTTTGCTTCTTTGACCTCGGAGCCCTCAACCTTGCAGCCATTGGACACTCTTACTATACCCCCTATTCCCACCACGTTTGTCTCTCCTGTCAGGTATGGTTCGACCAACCGGTACAGTGATTCCTTTTCGACGAGACTATCGGCATCTATAGCCAGGAATAGATCGGAGCGCGAGTAGTTCAGTCCCGCGTTCAGAGCGTCGGCTTTGCCCCCGTTATCCTTGTCTACGACGAGAATTCTTTCGTCCGAAACAGACTTGTACACCTCTCTAACTTCTTCGGACTCGACGGTGTTTTCCGGTTCCCTGGCAACCGGGATAAGTTTAAACTTCTCTTTGATCTCTTTTATCGTCTCATCTGTTGAGCCGTCGTTAACCACTATTAGTTCCAGGTTTGGGTAGTCCAGTTCCTGAAGAGAGGATAGGCTGGAACTTATGGTCGCCCGTTCGTTGTAGGCGGGAACCAGTATAGCTACGGCCGGGGCCAGCTCACAGGCCTCTCCCTGACAGATATCTCCGGTCCTCCTCTTAATGTGGTAGCGAAGTTCGAGCCCGGAGAGCCCGAGAAGAATTATATAACCGGTATTGATCGAGAAGAAGTAAAGCAGTACGAGCGAATTGTAAATTAAGACAAAGCCAGCAAGTATATCGCCATACAAGCTCATTGTCTACTTGCCCTTTCGTCGTTAAAGCACATAATTAATAACCTCACGTGGTTTTTGTTACAGACGCGGACCCTTTTACGGTGTTACTGGCTTCTGGTAAGATTCGAAGATCGCCTCCCGGGCAAGTCTTCTATTTTCACTCCAGTGGTTCCCGATTGCTTTTCGCCCCTCTTCTCCGAAGTGAGAGAGAGAGTTAAAAGCCGCCAGTCGGACTTTAAAGGTGTCGTCCGTGGCAAGGTGGTCCAGAATTTCGACGGAATCCTCGTGGGTAATCCTCCCCAAACTTCTGGCAGAGGCCGCTCGAACGGTTGGCTCGTTGTCCTCGCTGGTTCGTTCCAAAATGGGTAACGCTTCCAGACTACCCACCCTCCCAAGGGACTCCGCTACCCGCTTTCGAACCTCTTTATCTTTGTCCTTCGTGAGTTTGCTCAAAAAGTGGAGAAACTTCGGTTCGTTTGGTTGACCCAGTAACGTCGCCCCCGCCCTGCGAAGCCTGGGTTTTTTCGAGTCAACCAGGGGCCGTAAAAAACTTTTGTCCGGCTTCAGAGGAAGGAGTTTTATTACCAGGAAAGAATCTTGTTTTTCATTAAAATTTTCGAAAAATTTTATCGGGTTCAGATCGGGAAACTCTTCAAGGTAAATCAGAGAATACAGAGCGGCTAGCTTCACCTCCCGACTCGAGTCGTAAATAAGGGAAGTTACCTCGTCCTGTAAGCCGGCGAGCGAAACGTACTTTAGCCTGTGAAGGGCCTGAGCCCTCCTCCACCAGGCTCGATGGGAAAGATCTGATATGTCTTGTTTGTAGAAGCCCTTTCTCCGGTATATCTCGACGGTTTTATCCGAAGCCAAGTTTCTAATCCGGAGAACGTTGAGAAAATCGTCCCGTCGTTCGTAGGGAGGGAGTTGCGTTTGCTGTAAATTATCGGAACCCGGATCAGTAATAACTTCTTCAGAGGAATTTAGCCATTTCTGCTCGAGATCCTCTCTGGTTTTCCGACTCCTCCAGTGATGAAAAACTGCCGCAGAGTAAATGATAGTTATTAATAAGAGCAGGCCACTCAAGGCAATAACGACTGGTAACACAAACGGGCCGATGGCTAATTGAAGGTTTTGCAGAAGTTCTATCATTAAAAACTACCTTTTTTCTTTCGGTGCCGAGCCGAGAATCTGGTTATTCGAGTTTGTTTAGTTCCACCTTTAGAATCTCGTAGTGTTCTCTTTCGTTTGCAGCCAGAAAGCCCAGGAGCCTCCGGATCTCCCTGTCGTCGAACTCTTCGATCAAGTTGCTGTAAAAATCTTCGGACTCTCGTTCCGTTTTCATAGCTTGTTCGATTGTCTCAGACGGGGTGGCGTTCCGGGGGATTTCTGACAGAACTTCTATCTCGGAACGTTCGGGTAGGGAAATTTCTTCGTCAGGAAAGAAATCCTCGAAAATACTCCTGAAATTTTCCTCGTGTCCCTCCTCCTGAGTTACCAGTTTTTCTATATTCGTCCTGGTTTCATCGGGAAGATCCTTCTTGAGAAGGTTACGATAGGTCTCGGCAGACTCGATTTCGGATTTTATTGCTTTTTCCAGCAGCTGTTTAAGGGATGACTCGTCATTGGGAATACCAAGTGCCCCCGACTCTTTTTCTTCGCTCAAAACTTGCCTCCTGTTCTTTTGTTGATAACCCTACCACTTTATTCTAACGTAGATTACAATAGCAATAAACTGTTTAAGTCAACTATCCGGGTTCCAGCGTTAAGGAAAAGGAAGTGTAAACTGGAGATGTTGTTCGATCGGCGCCCCTGAAGCAAGGGTAAATATTTTCTGAAATACCGGGCAGGGATGGGAAAAGAACGATTCGAAGAAGTTGACGTTATTCGAGGGCTGGCGGTTTTGTTGATGGTGACCTACCATGCTATTTTCGATATCCAAATCGTTGGTTTGATGGACCTGGGGATCGGATCGTTGCCGCTTGAGGTATTCGCGGACGTCACTGCGGGGACCTTTTTCTCTGTCGTCGGAATCTCCCTGTATATAAGCTTTTCGCGTACAAAAAGAGAAGGTAAAAACGTAAATTTTCGCCTGAGGAAATATTTCAGCCGGGGGATAAAGTTAATCGGGTGGGGAGCGATAGTAACGGTTGTCACGTATTTTCTCTTTCCAGATCTGGTTGTTCTCTTCGGAGCACTGCATTTTATAGGGGCCTCGGTGATAATTGGATATACCGTACTCGAATTGACAGAAGGTCTGGAGAAGTTACATAGGATTATTCTGTTGATATCACTGGTGATCGCGGTTTTCTTAGTTAGCGGGGAGGTTCGGAACCTTCAGTCTAATAATCCTTTTTTCCTGTGGCTGGGTATAATTCCATCCGGATTTCAATCTCTTGATTATTATCCAGTATTTCCCTGGTTCGGATTTGTAGTTTCAGGTTTGATTCTGGGAGAGACTATCTACCCTCTCGGAACGAGAAGATGGGCAAACAGTAGAATAAAAAACTCCCCGCTGGAATTTCTTGGCCGTCATGCTCTGGTGGTTTATTTCTTTCACCAACCGGTTATATATCTAAGTACTTTTCTTCTAGCCTATTTGTCCGACCTGGAGGGAGGGGGGCTAACCGGTCAGGCTTTTGAACTCTTCCCGTGGTGAGTGCAGGCTAACCCCTCTTATAGAGCCCCCTTCTCCCGGTTCACCGCGGTCTATTTTTTGAAGCCGTAGTAGTGTGGGAAGTCGGAGAGATCTTTAGGGTCAGGTCAGCCAGACCTTCTATTAGTTGTCTGGTTTTTCAAATTGTGGTATTTTTGGTTGAAAGCTGAGGTGATAGCATGGAAAACCCACTATCGGGGAAGGTGTACAAGGAAAGATTGACAAAAAGGAAGGAGGATATAAGGGGACCTTACTTTCGTGACCAGACGGCGATAATTCATTCCCTGCCTTTCAGAAGGTTGAAGAATAAAACGCAGGTATTCTTCGCCCCCGAGAACGATCATATCTGTACTCGAATAGAACACGTACTACACGTGTCAACCATATCCGCCACTATCTGTAAGGGTCTCGGGCTGGATGTCGAGCTTGCCCAGGCCATAGCTCTCGGTCACGACCTGGGTCACGCTCCCTTTGGCCATTCGGGCGAAGAGATCCTGGATAGACTGAATAAGGAAAACGGGGGGTTCGTGCACGAACTCCACGGTCTCCGGATAGTCGACAAGCTAACCCGGTACGGAAACGGCCTAAACCTAACTTACGCGGTCAGGGACGGGATTGTTTCTCATTACGGGGAGGAATTTACCCAGTCCATGGAACCATCTGAGGAGAGAAAGAGCCTGACCGAACTAAAAGAAAGAGGATCACCTCCGACTACTTACGAGGGATGTGTGGTAAGGATGTCGGACAAAATTGCCTACTTTGGTCGAGATATCGAAGACGCCGTAAAAGCTGACCTGATTGAGGAAAAGGACATTCCCCAGGACGTCCGGGCGGAGCTTGGTACCAAAAACGGTGAAATAATCGACGTCTTCGTGAAGGACTTAATTGAGTGGTCCAAAAAAAATGGGAGGATCGGTTTTTCTCGGAAAAAATTCGACAAGATGAAATCCCTGAGGGATTTTAATTACTCCAGGATTTACGGTCACGAAAGACTCAAACAGTACTCACAGCACGCCGAAGTTATCCTTAACCTGCTTTTCGATCATCTGCTGGGGTTGTTGGATGAGTTCGGAAGAAATTACGATCAGTACTTCCAGAGCAATATACCTCTGGATAGAAGGTTTGGAGATTATCTTCGGGGCCTGGATGATTTCTACGGAGTAAAAGAGCCGTTTAACCCCGGACAAATAGCGCTTGATTATATTGCGGGAATGACGGATCAGTATTCTTTAAAAGCGGCAAAGGAGGTAATCTTCCCCGACCCCATCAAATTCGACCAGGCTGAGAGCTAGCCTTAAAACGTAAGCCCGACCCCCAGCCCTCCCAGCAAGTTTGTCAGGTTTCCTGAAAAATCAAACCGGCCGGTTGACTGTAGCTGGATCGAGAATGGGAATAGATTTAACTGTAATCCCATTTTGCCGTACGCGGAAGAATTGGATACTGAAAAGGAGGGGGCGGAAGAATCAAGGGTCATGTCAGGGCTGGCGCCAAAATAAAGGTGGAGAGAACCGTTAGTTATTCCAATCGATCCCAGGTTGAGATCTGCCAGGAAATAGCTGAATAGCTTCATCTCACTTGAAGAACTCGAGAAAGGTCTGGAGCCCCCCAGTTCGAGCTTAAACAAACCTCCGGTCCGTAGGTAGCCTCCATACCAAGCCGTGTCGTCGGTAAAGTTTTTTTCCAGGGAACCTCCTAATGTAGTACCTGCCATGGATTGGACAGTAAAACCAAAAATTAAAAAAACGGCAAGGATAACTATAGGTAGTCTGTCTTTCATTCTCCCTCCTTTGGTCAGCGGGTCTACTAGCTGTAGTATTCAAATACGGTATCAAATTGCTGCCCGTAAATTTATTATCGCCCCCAAAGGATAACAGTAAAAGGACGAGTGGGAGTGATTCGGGTCACTCTTGGGGGGAACGGTAAGAGGAATTTAGAGTTGAAGATTCTCGTTAATTTTGTAACATTCAGTTTCAGATAAATCAAGAACACCGTGAAACTAATTAGAGTTCGGAACCGTGAAGCCGGGGTTTGGGAAACGAAACAGAAACCCTCGAATATTCTGTTAAATTTAAAAGGAGTGAAATTTATGGCCCAAGAATGTACCAACTACGAAGCCAACCTGGAAGAATGTAACTGTAGCTATTCCGGTTGCCCCAGGAAGGGTAACTGCTGCGAATGCATTCAATATCATCTGGGAAGGAAAGAACTACCCGCCTGTACTTTTCCCGATGATGTCGAAAAAACTTATGATAGATCTTTTGAAAAATTCATAGAGGTTCACAGCTGATCGGCTAACGTTCTTTGAGAAAGTTTTCGACCTCGTCAGAATCGGGAAATGCCGATGTCGCTCCGAAGTCCGTGGTTGTCAGTGCGGCTGTGGCGTTGCCGAACCTGAGTGCAGCAACCAAATTACTAAAGTTAACCTTCGAAATATTTTCGGTGTTTTCCAGTAGCTTGTGGAGAAAACCGGCCATGAATCCATCCCCGGCTCCGGTTGTATCCTCTACTTCGACCCCGTATCCTTCTAGCCTTTCGACCTTATCTTTATAATAATAGAGGCAACCCCGCTCACCGAGAGTTACTAAAATCGGACCGGGGCCAAGGTCAGCCAGTTCGCTCGTTCCGGACCGGAGGTCGTCAGTCCCGGTTAGAAATTCGACTTCTTCTTCACTTAATTTGAGTATATCAACCTTTCCGAGTAGTGACAGGATAGACTCCTTAAGTTTTGAGTGATCATCCCAGAGGTTCAATCTTATATTTGGGTCCATAGTCACTTTAACTGCTTTATCGCGAGAAATCCGAATAGCCCTTTTTGTCGCCTCTCTCGACTCTTCTCCGGTCAGGGATAGAGAACCGAAGTGAAAAACTCTGGCCTCACTTAGGGCTTCCTCTTCAATTTCCCCCGGTTTGAGGAGTTCGTCGGCACCGGGGTCTCTATAAAAAACGAAGTCTCGGTCACCCTCCTCAGTCAGAGACACGAACGCCAGCGTCGTGTTTGCGCTACCGGTTCTCCAGATTTGATCTACGTTTACTCCGGTCTCCACGAACTTGTTTTCCAGGAAATCACCGAAACCGTCTTCGCCCACTTTCCCTATAAAGCCTGTGTCGCTACCTAATTTGGCCAGCCCCATCGCCACGTTGGCGGGTGCTCCGCCAAAGCGTTTGTAGAATCCGGAAACGTTGGCCAGCGAACGGCCCGATTCCCAGGGGACGAAATCGATTAAAGCTTCTCCCAAAGTAAAGATTTCTGTCATGACAAAAGGTATTATAACCGAATTGTCGGAAAATTTAACCTTATATTTTCCCTGGCGCAGCAGGAGGGTGAATATTAAAGCGTAAAAGCGAACGTAATTTTAAAAGCCATTTATTTTTAGTTCACCGGGGTTTATCCTTGTGTTACCGAAACTCGCCTAGAACCCCCAGGGTTTGCCCGGGGGTGAATAAGCTTATTTTGCCGTAAAAAACATAATTCCTAACCTCACGGGGTGTTTGTTACGAGCCCCGCACATGAATGCGGGGCCTTTGACTATGAAGTTAAAATTAGTTTCGTTTGACGCGGACGGTACCATAGTGGACAACGATTACGTAAACAGTTTTTGGTTCAGAGAACTACCGAGGCTATATGCGGAGAAGACCGGAATCGAATTTACCGAAGCCAGAGAGGTTCTCACTTCTCATTACGATGAAATTGGAGACGAAGATATAAGGTGGTACAAACCGGAATACTGGTTCGAGAGGTTCGGTCTCGAAAAAAATCCCGAGGAGGTAATTGAGAGGATACAGGTTCCGGAAAACGTTAGATTGTATGAGGACGCCCTCGAAGTAACCGAGAGCCTGCGGGGTGAATACCGGTTGATTGTCACCTCAAACGCGCCGAGGATTTTCCTCGATTACGCGCTAAACCAAATTGAAAAAAGATTTTACGGTATCTACTCCTGCGTATCGGACTTCGGAGAAGTAAAGAAGGGCCCTAACGTTTACCGAAAGGTACTTAGCCGGGTAGGCATAAGTCCGGAGCGATCGGTTCACGTCGGAGATCACTGGAAGTTCGACTATCAGATTCCCCGGAAACTGGGCATGAGGACCTTTTACATAGAAAGAAACGGGGGTGTAGTCCCGAAGGAGGACGGAGTGCTCGGGGATTTACGAGATTTGGAGGGAAGAATCAAAGAAATGGAAAATTAGGACGTAATTTCCCCCGCCCCCTCGTCGGCTTTGGTTCTTGACTGATTCCCCAAGTACAGCATAAGTCCCGATAAAACGATAAGACCTCCTCCTAACCCGGAAGATATAGAAACTCTTTCCCCGAGGAACACAATGGCCAGCGTTACGGCGGACAAAGGCTCGATAATTATGAGGATTATCGAAGACAACCCGGCTCTCGTTTCCTTAAGACCTTTTGCGAATAAGGAATACCCCAGTAAAGTGGAGATAAAAATTAAGCCCAGCAGAGGCCCGAGGGTTCCGCCGGATAAGTCCAGAGAAAACCCGGTCAGTAAAGATATGGGCAACAAAACCGTACCGCCTAGAACTGTCGGCCAGAACAGAGCCTGAAGCGTTGTCTTTTTCTTGCCAAGATCCTTTAATACCAGGAGCGCGGCAGAATAAGTTATTCCGGAGACGAATGCAATAGTGTAGCCGAAGATCGAAGAAAATCCCCCGGTAAATCCCACGTTGTAGATGAAAAATACGCCCGCGATTGTCCCTGCCAGGGGGATTAATTCGTACTTGGTGAACCTCTCACCAAGGTAAATCGTTGAGTAAACGATAGTGGAAAAAGGAAAAGCTACGTAGTGGAGGAAGACGGCTTCCGAAACGGGAATGAGTATGAGTGACTTCAGGTAAAGGCTGAAGGTCAAAGCAAACCCAATTATCCCGCCAGCCAGTGCGATGTAATAGTCCCGGCGGGATTCAAGCGGAATTTCACTTCTGGTACCTTTTATGGCGTGATAGGTATAGATAATACCGGCCGTGACCAGCAACCTAATTGAAACTATTAAAAGGGTGGAAATATCGTTTCCGATCAAATTTACGAACAGTCCTATACTGCCGAAGCAAATACCGGCCAGTAATAAGTATGCCATGGCTGGGTTGAAGGGCTCCTCCCGTAGTAAAGTTAATTATGTAAGTATAACTACTTTCGGTACCGGTTAAAACTTTGATCATTCCCGGAACTCGCCTGGAACCCCCGTTGGGTTGTATCGGGGTTGAATCGGCTGGTTTTTTCGGTCTTTCAGTTAAGAATCGACCCCGGAAACAGGTTAAGGAAAAGTTTACCTGACTTATTTCCACTTTCTTAAACCGGGATATACGCCGATCTGAATTATGGATATTTTTTGGATATAATATTTTGCAAGGAATACAAATCCACCCAGGTTGGGGTTAACCAGTCTGGGTAAAGGTTTTCTTAGCCGGGTTTAGCCTCCTTTCCCGGTGAGGTTTTACCTCCCCGGTCTGGTTTAGAAACACCCCAGCCTGGGTTGTGTATTTTCGAACACTCTATAATATCATAAATCGGATATTTCGATCAACCAGCTATACTTGGACAACTTTGGAACGGGGTTGCGATTTCGACAGGGTTGGAGACGGTCGCCACGTTGACATTAACGACTTCTATCAATGAGAATATGATCCGGTAATTTGCTAAATACGGGTGAGAGTGATCTGAATGACAGATTCGAATCAACAAGATAACGACCAGGAATACGCGGACTATTCGAAGAAGTATCTGCTAAAGCGGTTCTACAGCGATTACCTGCGGCCAAACATATCAAAATATCTTCCCATCCAGGTCCTTCACGTACTGGGGGCTCTTGCCGGTCTGGTTCCGCCTTTGTTGCTCAGGAACTTAATAGATAGCGGAATTCCCTCAAAAGACCTCGGGAGAATAATTAATTTATCACTTCTGGCGTTCGGATCCTTCTCGCTGATTGCACTGATACGGTTCGCCAGAAACTATTTTGGCCACCGAATTGCGCAAAAGATCGTATTTGACATGAGGAACGATATTTACGGCCACTTCCAGAAACTTCCTCTCAAATTCCACGACAGGAAAAAGACGGGCGAACTGATGTCGAGAATAATTGACGACCTGAACGTGCTCCAGGAGTTTATTCACCACGGCCCTGAAGGATTCCTCGAGGCCAGTACGACGATTTCCGGGGTTCTAGTAATACTTTTCCTGATGAACGTTCCACTGACTCTGATTGCTCTATCTTTTACTCCCTTTCTGGTGATTTTTGCCCTGACCCTGATAAAACGAATGCACAGGGCGTTCAGAAGAAACAGAGAGGCCAAAGGGAAATTAAACGACCGCCTGGAAGACAATCTGGCTGGCATGAAGATAATTAAATCCTTCGCGAACGAGGACTACGAAATGGAACGGTTTTTCGAAAAAAACGAAGAACATTACGATGCCCGGGCTGCAGCAATCAAGTACTTCAGTACGCTCGGACCCGTCTCCTACTTTCTCAATAGTTTCGGGTTGATATTGACTATCGGTTATGGGGGTTTTCTCGTGTATCAGGGCTCTCTTACCGCGGGCACAGTGGTTGCGTTCTACACTTATTTAATTCGATTCAGAGCCCCGATACTCAGGATGGTTCAAATTAGCCAGAGGCTCAGTAGATTTTTTGCGAGTACGGAGAGGTTCTTTTCTCATCTGGATATAGAACCGCACATCGCTCAAACAGCCGGGGGTTTCAGTAAGCCCAGAGAGAAGGTTAGAGGAAAAGTTGCGTACGAAAACGTTAACTTCAATTATAGTGACGGAGAAACAGTCTTGAAGGATATAGACCTCGAGGTAGATCCGAAGCAGACCGTGGCGCTTGTCGGTCCCAGCGGTGCTGGAAAGACCACGCTCGTACGTCTGATTCCCCGTCTTTACGACCTTAACGAAGGAAGCGTGAAAGTGGACGACGTAGACGTAAGGGACTGGGACCTGCGTCAGCTGAGGCGGAATATTGCTATGGTTATGCAGGACGATTACCTGTTTTCCGGAACCGTTACTGAAAATATATCCTACGGCAAGCCCGACGTAACCAGGGACGAGGTAATGAAGTACGCCCGAGAAGCCAACGTCGAAGAATTTATATCGGATTTACCCGATGGCTACGAAACCGATATCGGTCAGCGAGGGGTCAAGCTTTCCGGCGGCCAAAAGCAGAGAATATCTATAGCCCGTGCACTTATCCAGAATCCAAAGATACTAATCCTCGATGAAGCCACGTCTTCGGTCGATACCTATACGGAAAAGTTGATTCAGGAAGCCATCGATAAGGTTTCAAGAGGACGCACGACCTTTACTATTGCTCATAGGTTATCTACCATCACGAACGCAGACAAAATACTTTTCGTCGAGAACGGCGAGATTACCGAACAGGGAACTTTCGAGGAACTAATGGACGGGAAAGGTGAGTTTTATGATTTTTACCAGCTCCAGTTTGAGCAGCTTGCTGAAACAGGCGAGTCGACGTGAAGGGGGAGGGCCATGAGAGAAGATTGTCCCGAAATAGGAGATTTTTTCGACTTAACTAAGACGGATTACCCCAGTTACTACGGAGGGATGGAGTACCCCTGGGAGGTAGTGGAGAGGATCCCGGAGTTAGTGGAAGAAAATCTGAAGCCGGGCCTAAAAGGTGTTATCTCAGAAGACTCAAGTATTGGAGAAATGGTCGAGATCGGCGAGGGAACGGTGGTTGAACCAGGGGCGACAATAAAAGGACCGGCGATTATTGGGAGGAACTGTCAGGTAAGGAGCGGGGCATACGTTCGGGGCAACGTTGCGGTGGGGGATGGAGTTACTATAGGCCACAGCACGGAAATAAAGCGGAGTTTAATTCACGACGAGGCTGAAATCCCTCATTTTTCCTACGTTGGGGATTCCGTCATTGGCTGGAAGGGCCACCTTGGAGCGGGTGTTAAAGTGTCAAATCTCAAGGTCAATAGAGAGCCGATAGTAGTGCATCTGGACGACAGGGACGTCCAAACAGGTTTACGGAAGTTTGGCTGCCTCCTGGGGGACGAGTCCGAAATTGGCTGTAATTCCGTGTTAAATCCCGGCACTCTCGTGGGAAAGAAAACTCTGGCCACGGCAAATATTTCTCTGTCCGGTTACTACCCTCAGAGTTCTTTCGTCAAGCTGGACCAGACAATAGAGATAGCTAAAAGGAAGGAAAAGTAACGAGGAGGCTAAGTTGGACTTATTTGGAACGGACGGTGTTAGGGGGGAGGTAAACAAAGATGTTACTCCCGAACTGGCATTAAAACTGGGGAAAGCAACGAAGATCATAACTAAGAAAGACGACGGGGTCTTGATCTGTACTGATACCCGGAAATCAGGCCGGAACCTGGAGTATGCGCTTGCCTCGGGTGTCTCTTCGATCGGTAGAAACGCTTACCTCCTCGACGTCCTGCCAACTCCAGCTATTCCAATCCTGATGGATAAGTTCGATGCAAAAGTTGGAATTGTAGTGTCTGCCTCTCACAATCTGGCCAGGGATAACGGGATAAAGTTCTTTAATTCCCGGGGGCTGAAATTAACTACAAACGTGGAGGAGAAACTGGAAAAATTTATTGTGACACGAGAGGGAAGTACGTGGGCCAGCTGGAAAGATATAGGAGATATAAACGTCGTCGAGAACTCGGGGGAACTTTACCTGGATTCATTGAAGGACAGGTTTACCGAAGGTATGCCCGATCTGTCCGGACTTGAACTGGTGGTGGATTGTGCCCACGGAGCGACATATCGGGTAGGACCCAGGATATTCGCCGAACTGGGGGCCGAGATATCCAAAATAGGAGTTGACCCGACCGGTTTTAACATAAATCAAGGTTGCGGTTCCACTTCTCTTGAAAAACTGAAGGAGGAGGTAGTTACTCGTAAGGCCGACCTCGGAGTTGCTTTTGACGGGGACGGCGACCGGGCTCTTTTAGTGGACGAAAACGGAACCGAAATTGACGGGGATAGGGTTCTCTATATGGCGGCGAAGTGGTTGCTGGAAAAGGGAAGGCTGAATCCCCCAACGGTCGTTTCCACGGTGATGAGCAACCTCGGACTGGAGAAATCGCTTTCCGAGCTAGGGGTAGATCTCGTCAGAACCCGGGTAGGGGACAAGTACGTCGCTCAGGAAATGTTGAAGAGTGAGGCATTAATTGGAGGAGAGCAGTCCGGTCACGTCATCTTCCGTGAGATTAATACCACGGGAGACGGCCTGGTAACCGCTTTGATGGTATTAAGGATACTCCTGGAAACCGGCAAGAGTATTTCCGAACTCGCCAAAGGTATGGCGCATTACCCTCAGGTTCTCCACAACGTTCCGACGGACAACAAGGAGGACTTCCAGGCTAACAGCGAAATTCAGGAAGAAGTGTCACGGTGGGAAGAAGGGATTGGGGACCGAGGTCGGATTCTGGTTCGCCCTTCCGGTACCCAGGACGTTATCCGGGTAATGGTTGAAGGACATACGCAGGATCGAGCCGAGGAAGTAGCCAACCAACTGGGTAAATTCATAGACAAAGAACTGAACGCCCATTAGATTTTCCCGAAATCGGCGTTAGTGGTTTTCCCTACGTTTCCCGCCTAATTCGTTTGACTCTCTTACTTGAGATCAACTCCTAAGTCAGTTTACAGGATGGAATAACTAGCCTTTGAGACATTTAATTGCTTCCCCCACCGGGTGAAGTTTAAAAAAGTTAGACCAAAATTGTGCGGTTTTGATTTGGTAAATTAACAGGGAAGAGTTAACCGAAAAACTTATTTGATAAACGGGAGTTGGTCCAGCACCCAGTTTAATATGGACTTCAAAAATGAAACCAGTTTACAGAAGAGGTTTTTTGGTGAAAGTATCTTTCACCGTCCGGTAATCGATATCAAACTGGGTGCTGGTTGAA
>JAIPHJ010000044.1 GCA_021735245.1 Candidatus Bipolaricaulota bacterium | reverse complement strand
CCTGGAAGAGGGACTTGATTTAACGCTTTAGATATCACCTAATAGGTGAAGATAACTAAGTTTCTCAAATAGGGACTATTTTTTCCTGTAGACTGAATTATAAGTTGGTCTTAGGAGAGAGAATCGCATGACTTAGGAAAAAGTTACGTGGTTGGGGGTATTAAGTAATGGAATTCCTGAAAAGAATTGCAACTAACCTGGTCAAGATAATTGGGAGACTGAGCAACTCCAGACTGGGCGCGATAGGAATGTTCATAATAACCCTCTGGGTAATTGTCGCGTTACTGGGGCCCGTGATTGCCCCTTATTCGCCGACGGCTTATCATCCGCGGGACCGGTTTGAGGGTCCGAGTTTCAGGTATCCGTTCGGGACGGATAGGTTCGGACGGGATATATTTAGTCGGGTTTTAATAGGGAGCAGGTCGGTCCTGATACTGGCGAGTTCCGCCACTGCACTCAGCCTCCTTCTTGGGAGTTCGATTGGTTTAATTACGGGATTTCTCGGGGGAATGGTGGACGAGGTCGTTATGAGGTTTATGGATATATTGATGTCTTTCCCGGCCCTATTGTTTGCCATGCTGGTGCTCGGAATATTTGGACCAAGTTCCTTCGGGGTCATCACCGTTATTGGCCTTGTTTACGCACCACGAATAGCCCGAGTTGCCCGCAGTGCAGTACTCGAAGTTAAGGAAAAAGAGTTCATCGAGGCGGCAAAAGTTAGGGGAGAGTCGAAGCTATATATAATGTTTGTCGAGCTGCTGCCTAATATTTGGGGACCTCTCGGAGTTGAGGCTTCGGTCAGATTTGGCTACGCGATATTTCTGAGTGCTTCACTGGGCTTTCTCGGGTTGGGTGTTCAACCGCCCACACCGGATTGGGGGCTTCTTATGAAGGATGCTCAATCCTATATAACTACGGCGCCCTGGATGGCAGTTTTCCCTGCTCTGGCTATTGCCTCTCTGGTGGTTGCGGTAAACTTCCTGGCAGATGCGATCCGAAAGTACGAAGCCGGGGAATTGTAGGGGGCTGGATATGAATAAGATGAGAAGCGCTCCAAATGCAATACTGGAGATTAAGGATCTAGTTGTGAAGTATAAGACCAGGACCGGTGATCTGACTGCCGTACGAGGTGTTGATCTATCCGTAGAAAAAGGCAAGACTCAGGGGATAGTCGGCGAATCCGGCTGCGGTAAAAGTACACTGGCGTTTGCGATCATGGGTTACCTGGACAGGAACGGGCGAATAGATAGCGGCCGGATAATGCTGGACGGGGAGGATGTTTCTGAGAAGCCGGAAAGCTGGATGCGGAAAATCTGGGGCGATGAGCTCAATATCGTCTACCAGGATCCTTCCGCCGCTTTAAATCCCTCGATAAAGATCGGAAAGCAGATCGGGGAAGTTCTGGAGACACACGAGCGATTACCCGAACGAAAGGCCCGGGGGAAGACGATCGACATCCTGCGGGAATTACAGATTTCCGACCCGGAAATTGTCGTTGACAGTTATCCCCACGAGCTAAGCGGGGGAATGCGACAGCGAGTCTGTCTTGCCATGGCCTTAGTATCCCATCCAAAACTACTGATAATGGACGAGCCTACGACAAACCTCGATGTGACGGTCGAAGCAAAGATACTTGATCTCATAAAAGATTTAAAAGAAGAGTTCGAAACCACTATTATCTACATTACTCACGACCTGGGGATCGTTTACGAAGTGAGTGATCGATCAGGTGTTATGTACGCCGGGAAATTTGTCGAGGAGGGACCGACGGAAGAATTGATCGGGGATCCCGTTCATCCTTATACGCGGGGCTTATTGAGATCAGTTCCCGAGGTTTCTTCGGAAACGCGGAAGGGTAAATTACGGCCAATTGGAGGATCCGTCGTGGAACTGGATAGTCTTCCTTCCGGCTGTAAATTCAACCCCAGGTGTCCCTACAGGCAGGAAGGGTGTACCGGAGAAGAACCGGAGTTCGAAAGGGCCGAGGGCGACCGGTACGTCCGATGTTTTGAAAAGGAGAGAGTAATAGCGGACAGGTCGGTAAGGAAAGGAGAAACGGATGAGGAAAGATTTGAGGACGAGAAAAACGAGGGGAAAGACGAGATATTAGAGGCGGATAAGGTCAAAAAGTATTTTGGTGAGGTAGCTACAAATTTCTTTACGAGAGAGAAAAAAGACGAACGGGTGAGGGCGGTTGACGACGTAAGCTTTGACCTGAACGAGGGCAATACACTGGGTGTGGTCGGGGAGTCTGGTTGCGGAAAGAGTACACTTGCAAGGACGATTATCGGTCTGGAGGATATTACCGACGGACAGATAAAGCTGGAGGACAGGGATATTTCCGTTCCGATAGAGGGACGAGATCGGGAAGTGCTTAGGCGGATCAGGATAGTCTTCCAGGATCCCCGGGCTACGTTGAATCCTAAGAGAACTATAAAGCAGGCGATGTTGAGACCGATCAAGCTGGCGGGGGCGAGCCATCAGGAGGCGCTGGAGAGAACGAAAGAACTCCTCCAGGCAGTCGATTTGGGTCCTAGTTTTATGGATCGGCATCCGGATCAGCTGAGCGGAGGGCAGAAACAGCGTGTCGCGATTGCTCGAGCTTTTGCAAGCCAACCGGAACTTATTCTATGTGACGAGCCTACTTCCAGTCTGGACGTATCGATCCAGTCCTCGATCATAAATCTCCTGCTCGACCTCCAGGAAGACCTGGATACCTCGTTCATGTATATTTCACACAACCTGGCAGTGGTTAGTTATATAAGTGATTACATGGCAGTTATGTACCTTGGCAGGTTGGTTGAGGTCGGACCAACGGGTCATATTTTAAATCCTCCCTATCATCCTTATACGGAAGCGTTACTTTCGTCTGTTTCCATGCCAAACCCCGACGTGGATCAGAAAAGAATTCGGCTATCAGGGGCGGTTCCCAGCGCGCGGGATGTACCGTCGGGTTGCAGGTTCCATACGCGGTGTCCCCGTAAGGTAGGGGAGATATGCGAGGCGGAAGAACCTCCCACCCGCGAGGAGGGAGAAGAGGGACATACCATTACCTGTCATATACCGCTCGAAGAGTTGAGGGAAGTAGACCCCGTCCTGCAGAAATAGTACGATACCGTTAAGAAATCCATTACAGTCCTGAGAAGAACAGGCGTTCGACTTACCAAGTAATTAACCGAGGAGGTTAGTATATCAGATGAGCGAGAAAGACCTGGACCAGAGAACTTTACAGGTGATGGGAGGTTACGGGCTAGAAAAAAGCGTGGAGAGGGAATCGCTGGCGCCACCGCTGGCTCAGTCCGTAGCTCATCCGTTTGAAAGCGCAGAGAAGGCCGAATGGGTATTCGATACCGAGGCCAACTATGAAGAATACGGAGGATTGCAGGGGTACATCTACACCCGGGAGAATAATCCGACCCTGGATATTTTCGAAGACCGCGTTGCCCTGCTGGAAGGGGGCGGAGGAGCTCTAGCGACGAGTTCCGGCATGGCTGCCATTTCCATGGCCGCCCTGTTCGAACTGGAAGCCGGGGACGAGATAGTCGTCTCCAACCACACGTATACCTGTTCATTTGAGCTTTTTTCCAGAACTCTTCCCCGGTTTGGAGTTGAGACTAAGGTCGTTGACAGACCGCACGATCTTGCTCAGTGGGAAGAGGCAGTTACGAACGATACGAAGTTTATGTTCGTCGAAACTCCTAGTAATCCGGTTTTGTACGTCGGAGACCTCGAAAAACTGGCCGAAATGGCGGACTCTTACGAAACCAAGCTTATAGTCGACAATACGATTGCAACCCCGGTACTTCAAAAACCCCTGGAAATGGGAGCGGACGTAGTAATCGAATCCGTTTCAAAATACATGAGCGGAAACGGAACGATCCTTGGAGGCGTTGTCGTCGGTGACGACCCTTACATTCAGGAAATGAGGCGGCTGGAATACATCCAGTATGGAAACGCCATGGCGCCGTTCAACGCCTGGTTGTCCCTGCTGGGGCTTGAGAGCCTGGATATGCGCATGAAGAAACACTCCGAAAACGCCCTAAAAGTTGCCGAATTTCTCGAAGACCACGAAAGAGTCAACCGGGTAAATTATCCCGGACTGGAGAGCCATCCCCACCACGACCTGGCAAAAAAGCAAATGAAGGACTTCAGTTCACTTCTCTCGTTCGAGATAGACGGGGCTAAAGAGGACGCGTTCGAATTCCTGAATTCTCTGGAATTAATTCCCACTGCAACTCACGAAGGGAGCTCCCGTTCGGTTGTATGTCACCCTGCGTCGACGATATTCCATCGATTGACTGACGACGAGCTGCTGGATGCTGGCATATCCAAGGGTCTTATAAGGCTTTCAGTGGGAATTGAAGCACCGGGGGACCTGGTGGAAGACCTGGATAGGGCGCTATCTCGGATTTGACCGAATAAACCGACACACAATCCATTTAGGAGTGATGAAATTGGGTATTAACGATCATTTTAATTACTGGAATAGACCTAAATTAAAAGTTTTTACCGAAGAGCAGCACGAAAAGATTTACCAGTCCGCGCTTGAAATACTCGAAAGGACCGGCTCGGAGTTTCATTCGGATAAGGCGGTCTCGATTCTCGACGACGCGGGGGCGACCGTAGTAGACGGAAACACGGTAAAGATGCCTTCGAGCATGGTAGAGAGAGCGTTGAGAACCTGCGGGAAGCGAGTGGTTCTGAGCGACAGAAATCTCAACTCGACGATGTTTCTTGAAGGGGACAACACCTATTTTGGCCCGGGTTCCGAGACCCCCAATACGATAGACCCGTACACGGGCGAGCGGAGGACGTGTGAGAAGAATGACGTCGTTCGGGCGGCGACGGTTGTCGATCAACTCGAAAACATAGACTTTGTCATGTCCTTTGCCCTGGCAAACGACGTACCAAAGTACAACGCCGATCTGCACCACTTTGAGGCGATGGTCAAGAATACGACGAAACCGATCCTTTTTACCGCCTGGGACCTCGAAGGGTTAAAGGCGATATACGAGATGAGCGTAACAGTTGCCGGGGGAGAAGAGGAGTTCAGAATGAATCCGTTTATCCTTCTTTACGACGAGCCCAGTTCTCCGTTAAAGCACTCAAAAGAGGCCGTGGAGAAACTGATGTTCTCGAGCAAAAAAGGGATACCGATTCAGTACGTTCCCACTCCGTCTCTTGGTGCTGCCGGTCCGATCTCCCTTGCCGGCGCTTACGCCCTGACGGAGGCCGAATACCTGAGTGGTCTCGTTCTATCCCAGGAAATAAGAGAAGGATCTTCGTTGATCTTCGGTGGTGGTCCGACGACGATGGACATGAAGACCACGGTGTTTTCCTACAGCGCGCCCGAGACCATGCTGAGCCTGGTCCTGAGAAAAGAGGTTGGTTCTTACCTGGGTGTACCCGCGTTTAACGCCGGAGGGTTCACGGACTCCAAGGAGATAGATCAGCAGGCGACACTTGAGGTTGCAAACTCGCTGAATTACGCCGCGCTGGCGGGTGGGAATCTCGTCCATGACGTCGGTTATCTTGAATCCGGTATGACCTCCTCGCTTGAGTTGCTTACGATAGCGGAGGAAGAGATTTCCATGATAAACAGATTTATAAAGAGTGCCGAAGTAAACAAGGATACGCTCGGAGTGGACGAGATCGATGACGTGGGAATCGGCGGCAATTACCTCACGTCACCTCAAACGGTGGAAAAGTTTAAAGAAGAGGTCTGGTCACCCGATTTAATCGATCGCCAGGTCCACGAAAGCTGGGAAGAAGACGGTAAAACTACCCTGCGCGAACGAGCCCGGGAAAAAGTGCACGATATCCTGGAAAACCACGAACCGGAAGAACTTTCCGGGGATGTTTCGGACGAACTTACGGAAATAGTTGACAAATACGAAGGAAAGCGGTCTTAGGTTATTTTGGAAGGCCGGGTGACGAGGACTAACTGTCGATAAACGGTGGTTGAGGTCAGGAAACCTCGGGGTAGGTTCGAGTGGAGCTAACTAATTAGATTGACTGGTGTCAGGTTTCCGGGAGGTACTGAATGGCCGGTTTAGACTCAGTAGTAAGCTTTATCCGGAATACGGAATGGGAGAATTTACCCCAAATCGTCCAGGAACGTGCACTTATGGCCTTCCTGGATAATTTTGCTTCGATTATTGCGGGAAGGGCGGCCGACGTAAGTGGGATTGCGGCTGACTACGCTTCCCGAAGCTGGTCCGACGGGAGATCGACTATATTCAAGAACGGTGACAGAGTGTCGGCCGAGGGGGCTGCCTTTGCGAATGCCGTGGCCGCGAACGCCCTGGATATAGACGATTGTGGTCTCTATACGAAGGGCCATCCCGGGGCCCAGGTATTACCAGCTTCGCTGTCGCTCTGCGAAGAGCTGGGCCTGGGCGGGAAGGAAGTTCTGACAGGTATGGTCGTCGGGTACGAGGTTGGAGCCAGGGTAGCTAGGTGCTGGCACGACTTTTACGAAACGTATCGAGCGGGGGGTTCCTGGGGGTCCGTGGCCTGTGCCGCGGTCTCCTCGAACCTCCAGGGCCTGACCGAAACAGAGACGGAAGAAGCCTTAAAGGTAGCCGAGTACAATTCACCCTATATTCCGATCATCCGTGGGGTGGAGAAACCGGGAATGGTGAAGCACGGAGTCGGCCTGGGCGCTTTTCAGGGAATTGCTTCGGCAAAACTGGCTGCTCAAGGGTTTACGGGTTCGGACAGCGTCCTGGAAAATAATGAATACGAAAAGTGGCTGAATGACCTTGGCTCTCGCTACATCATGGTTAACGGAGTAGTCTGGAAAGAATATGCCTCCTGTGCCTGGACTCACCCGGCGCTGGATGCAGTGAAGAAGCTGAAAGAAGAGAACGATATCGATCCGGAAGACATCGAACGTGTCCGGGTTTCAACTCACGAAAAGGCCTGTCAGCTGGGTACGGATCTTCCCAATAAGACAGAAGAAGCACAGTTCAATCTGGCCTGGCCCCTGGCAGCCTTTTTGATTGACGGGGAAGTGGGGCCGACTCAGATAGAAGAAGAGAGGTTGGATGACCCGATTATCCGGAACCTGGCAGAGAAGGTGAACGCAAAAGAATCGCGTGAGTTGACTCGACTTTACCATTTAGCGGTAAAAGGCGAACCGGGAGGAGGGCACGTGGCGGAAGTAGAGCTGATTACGACTGGCGGTAGAGAACTGAGCTCGGGCCGGGTTGAAAGTAATATCCGCTATCCCCCGGAAGGTTGGGACCGGGAGAGGATCGAGAGAAAGTTCAACTGGTTGGTAGGTGAAGTACTAAATACAGCCAAAGCCGACAAATTATTACGGTCGTCAACCAGCCTGCCGGAAGTTGACGATGTTGAACAATTTTGCTTAACCTGTGTAGAAGCTATAACTCAATGAATTATTTACGAAGGTCCGGATTTGGGTAAGAATCGAGCAGGAGGTTGGTCCGTAGATGGGGGCCTTAACCAGATTCGAAAAGCCCTCTCCGGGCTCTGGAGAACGTCAACTACGACCATAACTAGCAAACTGGAGGTTTTAACTATGAGCGATGAACGAGAAGAGGTAAACATAAACTACCTCTACAAGAAAAAGGAGGTGGGCGAGAAGATCTCCTGGCTTACCGCCTACGACTACCCGACGGCTCAGTACGAAGAGAAGGCGGGTATCGAGATGATCCTGGTCGGGGATTCGGGTGGCATGACCCTTCTGGGTTACGACTCCACTCTGCCCGTTACCATGGACGAGATGGCCGTAATGACCAAGGCGGTTACCAGGGCAACTGACAAGACATTCGTAGTAGGGGACATGCCCTACATGAGCTATCAGCCCTCCAGGGAAAAGGCGATAGAGAGTGCCGGCAGGTTGATGGGCGAATGCGGGGCCGACTGCGTCAAGCTCGAGGGCGGCAAACGTATGGCACCCACCGTTGAAGCAATAGTCGATGCCGGGATACCCGTAGTGGGCCACATCGGCATGACTCCACAGTCGGCAGCCCAGCTGGGCGGCTACAAGAGTCAGGGCAGGGATGCCGAGACGGCAAGAGAACTGATAGAGGACGCAAAGGCACTGGAGGAGGCAGGGGCCTTCGCCATTCTGCTGGAAGCGGTACCTTCCAGGGTAACGGAGCTTATCTACAAGGAAGCAAACGTACCCATCTACGGTATCGGCGCCGGTCCGAAAAACGACGGGGAGCTGCTGATCGTCCAGGACATACTGGGGCTGTTCGAACTGTTCAAACCCAGGTTCGTCAAGAGATACGCCAACCTCGGAGAAGAGATGGTAGATGCCTTCGAACGTTACAAAAGCGAGGTCAAGGAAGGCGTCTTCCCCGCCGAAGAACACTCCTACAACATACCGGACGAGGAGTACGACAGGATTTAGAGGTGCCACCTGTTGATCGACTTTAAAAGTACAATGCCCCGGCTTTTGTCCGGGGCATTGGTAATACCTGTCGGGCTTTCTCAGGTTCGCCCGCCAGCGGAAAAATCTATATCTTCAGATCTCCAGGGACTCCGCAAGTACTTCAAGTGATACTTGGACGTCCTCCAGCGAGTAAAGTTCAAAAATTATAGTTTTGTCACCTTTGCAATCCATCAGCTGGTTAGTCAATTTACCCGGATCGATAGTTCCCTCCCCCAGCGGACCGTGATCGTCCCCCTCTCCGTCGTTGTCGTGGAAGTGGAAGTACTGTGGGTTCAGCTCGAGCAGTTCTTCCAGGGTCCCCGATATATTTGCGTGGCCAATATCGAGAAGGAATTTTGAATTCTCGAGTCGAGATAATAAATACCTCACTTCTTCGGGCCTATCGCAAAGACCTGGATAAAGGTTCTCTATTAGCGGGACCACCCCGTGAGAGGTCGCGTGCTCGGTGAGAGCGGTTAACGACTGAAGAGAGTTTTTTAGATATTCCTCTCTCGGCTTCCTGAACGGTGCAAATACTTCCAGGGAAGGTAAATTCTGCCGGTAGAAAAGGTCTCCCGGGTGCAATACTGTGTGGCGGGCCCCGATCCTGGCGGCCAGGTCAATTGCTTTCCTCCCCTCGTTTACGTTAATTTCCCTGAGATCCTCCCTGGGATGGGCCAGATCGTCGTAGAGAAAGGGGGAGTGAACGGAATATCGCAAATTGTGTTTCCTTCTTAGTTCCGTTAGTTTGTTCACGCACCTTTCTTCGTCGTCCAGCTGTTTCGCGAGCGCGATTTCGATTCTTTGGAGGTCGACGTTTGTTTCAAGAATTTCATTTACCGCTTTTACGGGGTCGTCTGGTGATATGAGGGTGGAGACGCCTAAAGTCCAGTTAGAATCAGTCTTTGCTTCGAGTTTTTCTTCTAAACTCCCGATGTTCAAGACTTCCTCCTGTCATTTAATAGCTAAAGCGAATAGTTAGTTAAACTCAATTCTTTCAAATATCGTCGTACAACATTGTCTTGCCCTCATCTGCCCCCTACCTAACTGCCGGGATTACCTCTACTGGTAAGATTTTAAGGTTAAATCAGTTGCCAGGTAAGGGGCGGGAGGTTTGAACTAAAAATATAGTTATTTGTTATGACCTATATCTCGCTTCCGAAAAGTGGTGAAGAACTGAGTTAAACAAATGCTATCTCATGGGTGACAGTTAGCAATGTATTAAGGACCTTTTTAGTACGTTAGGTCCTTGAAATCACTCGGTTTTACACGAAGTATTATCGCGAAAGGATATATGGTTCGATTGAATTGAGATGTTCGAATCGTTCCCTGATAGTTAGGAGGCTTCTCGTTCTTTGACTATGGATGAACCGGAATAATTTTGTCTATTCGCTCGCAAAAAATGAAACAGTATCTGTAGCGCTATTTTGGGTAAACAAACCGGTTTAAAAATACTAGAAAATAGACCATAGGAGCTGAAAAATTACGGAGCTTTTCAGCTGACTCTGATAAATCTGGGAGGTTGGGAATTTTGAAAGAAACTGCAACAAAACAAAAATTGGACGAAGTAATTTCTGAAGCTCAGGACTACCTGTTTGAAATTCAGGAAGATGGTGGTTACTGGCAGGGGGACTTTAAAAGCAATCCGACAATCGAAGCAGAACACTTGATGCTTACCGAATTTCTCGGGATCCAGGACGACGATCAGTGGGCAAAGATAATTAATTACCTTAAGCGAAAACAGCTTGAAGACGGATCCTGGAACATTTTCCCCGGAGGTAAAGGGAATTTATCGACCACCATAGAGTGCTACTTTGCCATGCGACTAGCCGGTGAGCCCGCGGATGGAGAAGAACTGACCAAAGCTCGCGAGTTCATCATGGACCGAGGCGGCGTCCCGGAAACCAGGGTTTTTACCAAGATCTGGCTTAGCCTATTTGGCATATGGGACTGGGATAATATCCCGTCGATGCCGCCCGAATTAATCTTCTTTCCCGATTGGTTTCCGATCAATATCTACGAATTTGGTTCCTGGGCCCGGGGTACTATAGTGCCTCTGTTGATCGTTATGAGTAAGAGACCCGTGCACGAGTTACCCGAAGAAAAGAAGATACCGGAACTGTTCCCCGAAGACTGGGACGGAACCGTGGAGGAACAAGGCGAGGACTATAATCTATTTTCCTGGTCCAGGTTATTTGAAATCGCCGACGATGCCCTGAAATATTATCACAGGTTACCCTGGCAGCCGGGTAGAGAGAAGGCAATTAAAAAATGTGAGGAGTGGATATTAGAGCGGCAGGAAGCAGACGGGAGCTGGGGCGGGATTCAGCCTCCCTGGGTCTATTCACTGCTTGCCCTATATATTCTCGGTTATTCCGTCGATGATCCAGTTATGGAAAAAGGGATAGAGGGTCTGGACTCGTTCTCGAAGGAAGGCGAAGACGAATTGAAACTCCAGGCCTGCGTATCACCCGTCTGGGATACCGCCTGGGCAATTATATCACTTGTGGAGTCCGGGGTTCGCCCCGATCACGATTCACTGGACGAAGCGGGTCGTTGGTTGCTGGATCAGGAGATAAGGACGAAGGGCGACTGGGCAGTTGACCTCGAGGACGTGGAGCCCGGAGGCTGGGCGTTCGAATTCGCGAACGATAACTACCCCGATACGGACGATACGGCAGAGGTGATTATCGCCCTGGACGAGATCGACTTATCAACTCGCCAGCAGGAGAAGATAGAGGCCATCGACAGAGGAGTTCAGTGGTTGTTGGCAATGCAGTCTTCCAACGGTGGCTGGGGTGCTTTTGACGTCGATAACGACAACGAGCTGCTCTACGAGATTCCGTTTGCCGATTTCGGTGCAATTATCGACCCCCCCACGGTAGACGTTACAGCCCACATATTAGAAATGATGGGCAGACTGGGATTTGATCTGTCCGATAAGCCGGTAAAGAGAGGCTATGAGTTTATCAGGGAAAAGCAAAACGATGACGGTTCCTGGTTTGGACGCTGGGGGGTAAACTACATCTACGGCACCGGCTCCGTCCTGCCCGCTCTGGACGTACTCGACGAAGACATGTCTAAGCCGTACGTCCGCAGGGCGGTAAACTGGATCAAGGAACATCAAAACGACGACGGAGGCTGGGGAGAGACGGTTGAGTCCTATTCCAACCCGGAACTGGCTGGAGAAGGAGAAAGCACGCCCTCTCAGACCGCCTGGTCGCTTATAAGCTTGATCGCGGCCGGAGAGATCGATTCTCCCGTGACGAAGAGAGGTATAAAATACTTGCTGGACCAGCAGACAGATGAGGGGACCTGGGAGGAGGAAAATTATACCGGGACGGGATTCCCCGGGGATTTCTACATAGGTTACGTGCTCTACCGTCATTATTTCCCACTCATGGCGCTGGGCCGTTACAGGCGTGAGCTGGACCGATGAGATGATAATTTGATTAACGGTTTGGGAGAGTTCATGAAGGAAGTCTCTGAATTGGCTTAATGGAATGGTGATAGTGTGAAGCCGGAAAAGGTGAGGAAGCTAGGAATAATTGCGGATAGTCACGACAATATGGATCTTCTGGGTGAAGCCGTGGATCTATTTGAAAGAGAAAAAGTCGATCTAGTATTACACGCCGGAGATTTTATGTCTCCATTAACCGCCGACCCACTCTCCGATCTCCAGGCTGATCTGGTTGGCGTCTTTGGTAACAACGACGGAGATAAGCTCTTTCTTCGCCGCAGATTTGAGGAAGAGGGCGTGGGTAGAATAGAACCGGGCCCCCATCGGCTGGAGCTTGGAGAACGGACGGTCCTTTTGATGCACGAACCCAGACTGCTTGAAGTCGTGGAGAGTAGCTCGGTTCCCGATTTGATCGTCTATGGCCATACGCACGAAGTGGTCGTGAGGGAGGATCAGCCTCTTGTGGTTAACCCCGGAGAGGTGGGAGGCTGGCTGACCGGTAGGTCCACGGTGGGGCTCGTGGATCTGAAGGAAATGGAAGTAGAGATAAAGGATATAACCGGCTAGCAAGTAAGATCCTATCGGGAGAGGGTTGGTAATCGGACCAGACCGTTAAGTACGGCAGTGGTTAAAGAGTTGACCTAAACCTGAATCCGTGAAGCACATCTCTTTTCTCCACTTTTCTGATTCACTCAGCTAAATATTTACCTCGTTGCGTTATTCCGTGCTAGTTTTCTAGCAAGATTCATTATTTTTTTCGTTTATGGATCGATTTCACCACC
>JAIPHJ010000043.1 GCA_021735245.1 Candidatus Bipolaricaulota bacterium | reverse complement strand
GTTAAGCGCGCCGCTAGCGTTCATCCTGAGCCGGGATCATACCCTCTCGGTTTGAACACATTCGGCTCTTCCCACCTGTCAAAGACCTTGGTTTGAGTGCTTAAGAATAATAATCCGGGAGGTGGGGTATTTCAAGTGGGAGTTGGATTATAAAGGTGGTGGGCCCACTAGGATTCGAACCTAGGACCGCCCGGTTATGAGCCGGATGCTCTACCGCTGAGCTATGGACCCAGAGCATTGAAAGGCTAACGATAGAACCGGGTTCTGTCAAGAGCTAGACCAGCCGAGCCAGTTGACAGTACCGGGTTTGTCTGGTAAATTTATGTGCTGCTAAAGTTTGACGGTTTCTTTCCGGCCTTACAATTAACAGGGATCGTCTGGAAAAGATATAAGGTCGATGAGTAACCCGGCAATCGGTTTATACTCTGGTCGATACAAATTCACCGGTTGTGGTGAACGAGATAAAGGGTTCCAGTTTATTCTTGCCGAGAATCTCCTCGATGGAATTGATGATCTGTGGAATATTGATAAATACGCAGCAGTAGGAGATAGAAATGGTCGATTTAATGCCAATAAGTTTTCGTCTCTAGAGAGGTGACACCTTGAATAATTTAAAAGGATACGAAGTGATGTACCTTCTGGACCCCGAACTGGAAGAAGAGGGTCTGGACGAGAAGAAGGAAAGACTCAGGTCGATAGTAGAAAGTGGTCAAGGGGAAGTTCAGTCTATGGAGGAGTGGGGGAAGAAGAGGTTAGCCTACGAGATTCAGGGTTTTAATAAAGGACTTTATCTCCTGGTCGAGTTTAAAGCTTCTTCCGAGGACGTAGACGAGATATCAGACAAATCGAACGTAGAGGAAGGCGTCATCAGGTACCAGATATTCCGCAACGATGAATTAGCTGAAGCGGGTTCTGCCTGAAAAGATAATAGCTGGTTTTACTTTATAAGAACTCCGGTTTAGAGAGTTCAACCGAGACAAAATTCACTAAATGCACAGGAGTGGTTGATCCAATATGGGGCGAAGGAGATCCAATAGATGCGGTGCCTGCGAGGGCGAGATAGAACTGGACTACAAGCAATACAACAAGCTTAAGCGGTTTACGAATAGATCGGGCAAGATACTTCCCAGACGAGCGACGAAACTATGTGAAAAGCATCAGAGGAAAGCGGCCGAAGCAATCAAGAGTGCAAGGTACCTGGGATTGTTGCCTTACGGCGACGAACACGGCAGCGCGTGGAAGTAGTTCTCTCGCTAACTGGGACCCGATAGATCCCCGGTTGTTCGGGTATAGACTATATTTTATGCTGAGTGACTCCCCCCCTTCTAAAGATTGGGGTGAGTCCGTTTGCTTTTACTTAAACTTCGAAGATAATTTCTTTAAGGAGATTTGTCTCTCTAGCCAATCGCTTACTTTGGCGTTGGTCATCCCTAACTTTCCCGATAACTTGATCCGGTGGTTATAGTGGCGGAAACTCGAGGAGAAAAAAGGTCGCTGTATTTGAAGTGGAGGCCTTCCAGATTTCAGGAGGTAGTCGGTCAGGAAGGTCCGGTCAGGATACTCCAGAATTCGGTGAAAAAGGGTGAGACCTCGCATGCTTACCTTTTTGCCGGCCCAAGAGGAACGGGAAAGACTTCCGTCGCTCGAATACTTGCCAAAGCCTTAAATTGTGAAGACAGCCGGGACGGCGAGCCCTGTAATAAATGCTCCAGCTGTAAGAAGATCGACAACGGGACTGTGCTGGATATCGTCGAGATAGACGGAGCCTCGAACAGAGGTATCGACAAAATTAGGGAGTTGAGGGAAGAAGTAAATTTTGCCCCGGCCGAACTACAGAACAAGGTTTACATAATTGACGAAGTACACATGTTGACCCCCCAGGCGTTTAATGCCCTTCTGAAAACAATAGAAGAGCCGCCGGACAGGGTCACTTTTATATTTGCGACGACCGAACCGGAGAAGGTTCCCGCCACGATAATTTCTCGGTGTCAGGTCTTCGAATTCACGGAAATTGCCAGACCGGAGATAGAGAGCAGGTTGAGGAAGGTTGCTTCTTCGGAGGGGGTCCAGATTACCGAGGAGGCACTGAATCTAATCTCGTCCCGGGCCCGGGGTTCGATGAGGGACGGGCTCGTGGTTCTGGAACAGATTATCTCCTACGATTCAGAAGGGAAAGTCGATAGAGAGGATCTATTCGAATTGCTGGGTCTGACTCGAGGAGAAGTTATTGAGGAATACGTGGAGGCTCTGATCCACGCAAAACCGGGAAGAGCGCTCGAAGTGCTGGACGAACTGGAGAAGCGGGGTAAGGATCCCGAGTTGTTTCTCGATCAGGTTCTCGAGAAGTTTAGAACTCAAATAAAACAAACCGACGACCACTCCGAGCTCCAAAAACTTGTAACATTGTCCAGAGGGATTCTGGACGCTTCTGACGACCTCAAGTCTTCGTCTCATAAGCGTGTTACTCTGGAGATTGGTACACTGGAACTACTCGAAGAAATGAAACCGGAAAATTCTGGCTCAAAGACGGAACCGGTGGGGGAAGAGATTTCAAACTCCCCTCCAGAAGACTCCGGCCAAAAAGAAGATGACTCCGAACCTAATCCCGAGAAGGATCGAAAAAAATCCGATACCACAACCCAGACCGGGCGGAAAGAAAAAGAGGAATCCAGCGAGGGCCTGAGGGGCTCGAACCGATGGAAAGATATGATTAAAAGAATAGAAGAGGAAAAGATATCGATTGCCGCTTTCCTGGAGGAGGCGTACCCGGTTCTTCGGAACCAGGACCTTTACCTTGAGTTCGGCAGGGAGTACTCTTTTCACAAGGAAAGTCTGGAAAAGAAGCAGAATTTCTCTTATCTAAAAGAAGCCGTGCAGGATTGTTTTGACGATGTCGACGAATTAAGGATAATTTATAATGAACGAGAGGACCGGCCCGGGACTGAAACGGATGCTGGTTTGCTGGACGAGAAGGCTGAACTGGTTAAGAATAAGTTTGACGGTAACATAGTGGAGGAAGGGCGATTATAAACTGGAGGTCATACCATGAAAGGCTTTGGCAACATTAATAACATAATGCAGAAGGCTCAGGAGATGCAGGAAGAACTGGAGAAGAAGCAGGAAGAGCTTGCCGAGAAAGAAGTCGAGGCCAGTGCCGGTGGAGGCATGGTCAAAGTTGTCATGAACGGGAACGAAGAGGTTGTGGACATAAACATCGAGAAAGAAGTCGTCGATCCTGAAGATCCGGAAATGCTCGAGGACTTAATTCTCGCCGCGGTCAACAATGCCAAGGAAAAGGCAGAGGAGCTAAAGCAAGAAGAAATGGGGGACATAGCGGGCGGAATGGATCTGCCAAATATTCCTGGATTATGATAGAACCGCTGGAGCGGGTCATCTCGGAGTTCAAGAAGCTTCCGGGGATAGGCCAGAAGACGGCGGAGCGACTGATATTTCATTTACTCACCAGGGATTCGGAAGAAGTCTATCGCCTGTCGGAAGCCCTGAAGGGATTAACCGAGGAGGTAGAGAGGTGCCAGGTATGTGGAAACTTCTCGATCGGCGATAAATGCGAGATTTGCTCCGACTCCCAGCGAGACAGAAAAAAAATATGTGTCGTCAGCAGACCCTGGGATATCGCGAAGATAGAATCAACGCATAAGTACGATGGCCTGTACCACGTTCTTGGAGGTCTGGTAAACCCGATAGAGGACGTGTCTCCAGACGATTTATCAATAACCGAACTGATTGAAAGGGTACAGGATGACGGGGTTCAGGAAGTAATACTGGCTCTGGAGCCAAAGACCGAAGGGGAGTCTACTTCAATGTATATCGTAAAGAAGCTTCGTCCTCTCGACGTGGAAGTTTCTCGGATTGCCCAGGGAATTCCAGTTGGACGAGATCTGGAATTTACGGATAAGGCAACTCTGGGAAAGGCCTTTGAAGGGAGGCGGGGAGTGGATTGAAGCTCGGGCCTGTCGTCCCTGTTCCTCACAAGGTGCAGATTGTATTGACCGTTTTCCAGGTTCAGAATCGTTTCTTACGTAATTTTTAACTCACCTAAATTTTCCTATCTAAAGTGATAAAGGAGTTAAATGTCTACTCGGAAACAGGTTGTAGAAATTCTCAACCAGGTAGCTGACTTACTTGAAATAAAAGGTGTAGATTACAAACCCCGAGCTTACCGGAGAGCGGCAAGGGAAATAGACTCTCTCACCGAGGATCTTACCGATATTTACGAAGAGGGCAGGTTGGAAGATATACCTTCCGTGGGGAAGAACACTGCAGAAAAAATCGCCGAGATTCTGGAAACGGAAAAGCTGGAGTATTACGAAGAGTTAAAGAAAGAAATACCGATTGACCCGGAACTTCTGAAGGTTCGGAACCTTGGTCCGAAGAAAGTGAAAAAGATTTGGGACGAGCTGGACTTAACTTCTTTGGCCGAACTGGAGGAAGCGTTAAAATCCGGGAAGATTCGAGAAATAAAAGGATTCGGTCCGAAATCGGAAGAAAACATCCTTAAGGGTCTAAAAATAGTTAAGGAGTCTCAGGGGAAAAGTCATCTTTCCGAAGTCCTTCCGGAGGCGCGCAGAATAAAGGAGGGGCTGGTTGACTCCTCCCTGTTTGATAAGGTTTCTTTTGCAGGATCTCTCCGTCGGCGCAAGTAC
The DNA here is from genome assembly GCA_021735245.1 of Candidatus Bipolaricaulota bacterium. Taxonomy (GTDB): domain Bacteria; phylum Bipolaricaulota; class Bipolaricaulia; order M55B111; family M55B111; genus JAGXLP01. The sequence continues at coordinate 8,442 of JAIPHJ010000043.1, read as the reverse complement.
GAGGTAGGAGACGTCGATATTCTTGCTACAGCTGGTGACAGGGATAAAGCAATGGACCATTATACCACGCTTGACGGTGTTGAAGAAGTTCTCAGTAAAGGAGAAACGAAGTCTTCCGTAAGGATCAAAACCGGACTGAGAGTTGACCTGAGAATTGTCGACAGCGCCAGTTTTGGTTCCGCCCTCCAGTACTTTACCGGTTCACAGGAACATAACGTGAGGCTGAGACAACTTGCTATTTCAAAAGGGTACAAGCTGAACGAGTACGGGCTTTACGCGGAGGAAGCGGAGGAAAAAGTCGCTGGAGCAATAGAGGAAGAGATGTACCAGAAACTCGATTTGTCCTGGATCCCGCCTGAACTGAGGGAGGACCGGGGAGAAATCCAGGCCGCCGGAGAAGGTGAATTGCCCGGGTTGATCGAAGGAGATGACGTTATGGGTGACCTCCACTGTCATAGTGCCAGGAGCAGTGACAGCCATATTCCTCTCGATGTCCTGGTTCGAGAGGCCCGGAAGCGTAATTATAGCTATCTTGCAGTAACGGATCACGCGGAAATTTCGGGAATAGTAGGGGGGCTCACGGATGACCGGGTCGCCGAGCACGTGGACCAGATAGAATCGGCCAACAGCGCCGTTGAGGAACTCGATCTGCTGGCAGGAGCCGAAGTTAATATCCAGCCCGACGGGACTCTGGATCTGGGCGATGGCTCTCTGAAAGAACTGGACGTAGTTATTGCCGGTGTCCACTCGCACTTTGACCGATCCAGGGCAGAGATGACCGAGAGAACGGTTAGAGCTATGGAAAATCCAAATGTCGATATAATTGCCCACCCTACCGGAAGAAAGATTGGTGAAAGGGGAAGTTTTGACCTTGATTGGGGGAAAATCTTTGCCCGAGCAGAAGAGACAGGGACCGCCCTGGAGATAAACGCCTCTCCAGCCCGCACGGACCTCGAAGACAAACTAATAAAGCGGGCAAAAGAGGAAGAGGTAAAACTAACTATTGGTACGGATTCCCACAGAGTTAATCACCTGGATTACATGGAATTAGGACTAAATCTCGCCCGAAGGGGCTGGTGCGAGAAAGCAAACGTGCTAAATACACTGCCCTTATCGGATCTAAGAGCCTGGCTCGCCGGTTAATTTTTTTATCCGGGTCGTCTGATCATTCGGACAATTCTTCAAAAGATCGGCCCGACTCATCGGACCATGTTCCCGAAAAAATTACCGGATTACAGGTTGGATCTACTGCTGCCTCCATCGACAGGAATTGCTGCACCGTTTATGAAGGAGGCTCTGGGCGAACTTAAGAACGCAACCAGACTTCCGAGTTTTTCGGGGTCGCCCAGCTTTCCCATTGGGACTGATTTACTCCACTCTTCGATCCCCTGCTGTCTGCCCTCGATCTCTCCTCGTTCTATTGCCTGATCTATTAATCCGTCGATTCTCGATGTTTGGTGGGGTCCGGGCAGGATGGAATTTACCCGGATCTCTGGAGCCAGCTCCCGGGATAACGTTTTTTCCAGCCCGATCACGCTCAGTCTAATTGAGTTTGACAGGACAAGAGAATCCAGAGCTTCTTTCACTGATCTTGAGGTAATGTTTACTATCGTACCACCATCTCCCTTTCTGATGGATGGGACGGCCTTTTTAACGAGTCGGAATACGCTCATGACCAGCAGGTCGAATCCTTCGTACCAGTCCTCTTCACTGGTATCGAGTGTGTTTCCGCTGGCCGGCCCTCCGGCGCTGGTCACCAGGTGGTCGAGTTTTCCGAACCGATCGAGCGTCCCGTCGACTAGATCTTCCAGAGTTTCTCGCTCTTTGATATCACCCGCTATGGATAGGACCTTTGAGCCGGTGGTCTCCCTTATCTCTTCAGCCGTGGCGGACAGCTTTTGTTCGTCCCTCCCGTTTATAACTACCTTGACCCCTTCGTTCGCCAGGGCTCTAGCGGATGCCTTACCCAGTCCTCTGCTCGATGCCGTAATTATCGCTACGTTTCCTGCGATCTCGAGATCCATCTTTCCTCCCCGGGTAAACTTTATGAACCACTGGCTAGGATTTACTCTCTAGTAACTATTTCTTCCAGATCTTTCCGCTCGCTGGTTCTCTCTTGATCGCGCTTTCCGACGGGAAGCAGGGAAATTACCCGGGCGTCGTCGCTAAGACCCAGGACCTCTATCACGTCTTTTTCGGCCGAGTTCTTTTCGGAATCTATGTCGAAAACCCCGATCCAGTAAGACGAGAGACCAAGGCTGTGGGCTGCCAGCGCCATGTTTTGCGAGGCGACCGCTCCCGCCTCGACGAAATGGTTGGGGTCTGCTTCCTGGTCTACTGCTGTGGCGATTACTACCGGCGCTTCCTCTATTCCTTCTCTGAACAGAGTAATGCGCCGGGCAATTTTGTAGAGTTTTTTCTTTGTCTCCTTGTCCTTCACTACCACGAAATTCCACGGTTGAAGGTTTGCGAACGAGGGTGCCCAGCGCCCTGCCTCCAGAATAGTATCAATATTCTCGTTGCTTACGTCTTCGTCCTTATATTTGAAAATACTTCTCCTTTCCCTGATCGTTTTGAGAACTTCGTTCGATTCCATATTTACCTCTTGGGAAACTGTAATTGTTTGTCAAACTTCTAAAACGTCGCCACAATATATTCTAGTCCAAACCTGACGATAACTAAACTAAAATCTAATAATTAGCTTTAAAATTAGGGCGTGAACAAAAATTCCAGTTTTGTAAAATCACTCTAAAAGACGGTTGCCCGGCTAAAATTTGTTCGTTATTATAAGTGAAACCGTCATTACTCCGCGAGAGAATATTGAGAGACCGGCTGTAGGATTAGAATACGAAGTATGGTAATCCTGCGGCTTTCTTCTAAACCAGTACGATTTTAACTACTTTAAGAGAGGATTTTTGCATGGAAAGCAATCAAGATTCTAACTACCGACTCTCGTATTCGCCCCATATACATACAGGAACAAAGACATCGGAAGTTATGGGTGGAGTGGCCTTAGCCCTTATTCCCGCAGTTGCTGCGGGAATATATTACTTCCGGCTGGACGCAGTATACCTTCTCCTGACAACCGTCCTGACAAGTCTTCTGTCGGAAGCTCTGATGCTGAAAATTCTTGGGAAAGAGGTAGATTTATCCGACAAAAGTGCTCTTGTAACGGGCCTGCTGATTGGTCTGGTCTTGCCCCCCGAGATTCCTCTTTACGCGGCGGGACTTGGGAGTGTTTTTGCTATCGTTATCGGAAAACAGTTATTCGGTGGCCTCGGGAAGAATATCTTTAACCCTGCCTTGATAGGGAGGGCTTTTCTTGTCGCGGCTTATCCGGTGCTGATGACGACCTGGACCAAACCAGTCGGATTTGATGCCGTTACGTCTGCGACGCCGCTGGCCGCCGCGAGGTTTGATGACGTTCTGACTCCCCTATCCCGGCTGTTCCTGGGAAACATCTCCGGGTCGCTAGGAGAGACCTCTGCTCTTGCACTGCTGCTGGGTGGACTTTATATGCTGGTCAAAGGATATATGGACTGGCGAATACCCTGTGCCGCTTTCGCTTCTCTTCTCGGATTATCGGCTATAATATGGGGTATAGATCCGGGGTCTTATTCCCCTCCAGTTTTCCACCTGCTGGCCGGGGGCTTCTTGATCGGAGCGATATTCATGGCCACCGACCCGACTACTTCACCCGTAACCAAATCAGGAAGGTGGATTTTCGGAGCCGGGGTCGGAATTATTACCGTGGTGATAAGAGCGTGGGGGGGGTATCCGGAAGGCGTGATGTTTTCCATCCTGCTGATGAATGCTTTTAGGCCACTGATTGACAGGTTCACGGTACCGGCGCCATTCGGCGGTGATCGACCGTGAAAAAAATAGTCAGAATGGTTCTTGTATTAACGCTGCTGGGGTTGATAAGCGGACTGGCCCTTTCACTCGTTTCGAATTACGCGGATCCGATAATCGAGGAAAACGAAAAAGAAGCTACTCGAGAGGCAATTTACTACGTGCTGAAGTCCGCCGATAGTTACGAAACAGAAGAAGTAGACGGGAAGGTAATTTACAGGGCGCTCGATTCGTCCGGGGAACTGGTTGGCTATGCCTTTACCGCGAGTGGAGGTGGCTATCAGGGGACGATAAGGCTGATGGTTGGCGTGGGCCCCGAAGTTTGGAAGGTAAAGGGAATTCAGATACTGGAATCGAGCGAGACTCCGGGTCTGGGAGGCAAAATACGGGGAGAAAGCTTCAAGAGCCAGTTCAGGGATCTAGTAGCTAGGGGGGAAATTGGACTCGTTAAGTCCGGAGAACCCGAAAGGGGAGAGATTAAGGCCATTACCGGGGCGACCATATCTTCAAAAGCTGTAGTGAAGATAATTAACACGGAACTAAGCCGGGTAAGAAGTATTCTTTCCACAGGTGGTGAGTGATACCGTGCAAGATTTTGTAAGGGGACTCTGGAAAGAGAACCCTGTCTTCGTCCAGGTTCTGGGAATGTGTCCCACTCTGGCAGTTACCACCTCGTTGATTAATGGGATATCTATGGGGCTGGCGACGACTTTCGTTCTGGTTGCGTCGGGACTGGTTATTTCATCGGTGAGAAAACTGCTACCGGATCAGGTCAGGATAGCTAGTTTCATGATCATTATTTCTTCCTTTGTAACAGTGGTTAAGCTGCTCTTTGAAGCACATATTCCGGAGATAAGCAGTCAACTGGGCCCCTATCTTCCGTTAATAGTTACGAACTGTATAATCCTCGGACGACAGGAGGCTTTCGCTTCGAAACAGCCGGTAGGTAGGTCGTTGCTTGATGCCCTGGGGATGGGAATAGGTTTCGCCCTGGCTCTGGTCGTTCTCGGAGGCGTCAGGGAGTTGCTTTACCAGGGGACGATAGGAGGATTTCAGGTATTCGGAACCTGGTACAAATCCATGGTAATAATGGTGATGCCTGCGGGAGCCTTTATTAGCCTGAGTCTGCTGGTTGCTCTGTTCCAGCGAATTTCAGGGAGGAAATAATCATGGAATATTTCTTTATTTTCGTAGCTATAGTTTTAACTCAGAACTTTGTCCTCCATTACTTCCTCGGTATATGTCCGTTCCTCGGAGTCTCCGACGAGATGGAAGGCGCCTTTGGCATGGGAATAGCTACGACGTTCGTCATGACTCTTACGGCGATAATAACCTGGAACATCAATACATTTATTCTGGAAGCTTTTAACGTGGAGTTCCTCGAATACGTCACGTTTATCCTGGTAATTGCCTCTCTGGTTCAGTTAGTAGAAATGTTTTTGAGGAAGTATCTCCCGGAACTCTATGAGACTCTCGGAATTTACCTACCACTGATCACGACGAACTGTGCTGTTCTCGGACTGGCTCTGTTTATGGTACTTAGAGAGTATAATTTCCTCGAATCTGCGATATTTGGGTTCGGAGCCGGGATTGGCTTTACGCTTGCCCTGGTAATTATGGCGGGCATAAGGGGGGAGTTGAGCGAAGAAGATATACCGAAACCGTTCAGGGGAACGGCCATAACGCTACTCGTAGCCGGCCTGCTGGCTCTGGCGTTTATGGGATTTTCCGGATTGGTTCCATCCTAGGTGAATGATTATGTTTGGACCGGTAGTAATTATTTCAGCTTCGACTATGGCCGGCCTCGGTTTTCTGTTTGCCGGTCTTCTGGGGTTTGCGCATTCCAGGTTGAAGCTGGAAGAAAATCCAGAGGTAAAGGAGATAGAGGATATTCTCCCCGGCCTTGATTGTGGGGCGTGTGGTTACCCCGGCTGCCACCAGCTGGCTAAAAACGTAGTCAGCGGTGACGCTCCGCCCGATAGCTGCGTGCCCGGAGGGGAAGAGGTTGCTGAGCAGATAGCTGACGTTCTGGGGCTGGAGATCTCGAGCGAACCGGGAAGGGTGAGAATTGCAGTTGTCCATTGTGGGGCGGATAACGAGGAGAAAAAGAGAATCGGGGATTACGAGGGAGTCAAGAGCTGCCGGACGGCTGAACTTACCACGGGTGGAAATTTGAAGTGCGAATATGGTTGTCTTGGTTACGGCGATTGTGCTCGGGCCTGCCCGTTTGACGCCATCGAAATGGTTGATGGCCTTCCGAGAATTGATCCCGATGCCTGTACGGCCTGCGGAGAGTGCGTGGAAACCTGCCCCAGAGATATAATTGTAATTGAAGAGCTTGACCTGAAGGGAGATTTCGTAAAGGTCGCCTGTAATTCTGAAGACGAAGCTTCGGCAGTAAGAGAAAAGTGCGAAGTTGGCTGTATTGCGTGCGGCTTATGTGTCCAGGTCGGGCCCAGCGAAGTGTATTCCGTGGAGGACAATTTGTCCCGGATGGATTATAGTGAATACGGTGAGGACGCCGACTTCGATACGGCAATCGAAAAGTGTCCCACCGATTGTATAGTAAGATTTCCTTCTCCTGGAGAAGCCTCCGAAACCGAATGATCCTTCCTTATAATTGAACGTTATGAGCAAAAACCTGAAGGTTAGAGCCGGAATAGTATCGGAAAGGGTTGAGAACAATAGGGTAAAGGTAATGGTTCTAACCGAAGGTGATTGTGATGATTGTGAGGGATCCTGTGGTAGTTCGGACGGTTTTCTAACGAATAATACCTTCGAAGTAACTGCCCTGGACCCACTGGGCGTAAATGAAGGAGACAGAGTTCGGCTGGAAATCGAGCCCAGGAGTTTCGGAAAGCTTGCAGCTATCGTCTTTGGCGTACCGGTGGTAACCCTGCTCGTCGGGTTAGGTATGGGTACGGTGCTGAGTAGCGTCCTGTTTTCAGGAGGGTACAGCAAGGCACTCCAGGGTGGGACCGCCGGTCTACTATTTTTGGGGAGTCTGGGCGGGTTGGTAATTTACGATCGCTCCCTTGCCGCCAATAGTTCTACCAGGGCCGAGATCACCGAATACCTGGATCAAAACTGTGAGCTTGGCGAGATATCCGGGTAGAAGAGCTATTCCCCTTCTCGTTTTTCTATCTCGCCTTTCCCCTGGACTATCCACTGAACCAGTGGAATTTCACTTGGACAGACGTAGGTACAGGACCCGCATTCGCAGCAGGCAGTAGCGTTGAGTTCCTCTGCTTTTTCGATATCTCCCGATTCCACGCTTTTATATATCGACGTGGGAAGGAGATTTGCAGGACATACGTCCACGCATTTTCCACACCGAATACAGGGCGAGGGGTCACGTTTGACGGCTACCTTATCTTCCAGGGCAAGCAGCCCCGAAGTACTTTTTACCACAGGCGTGGATTGCTCCGGCTGAGTATCGCCCATCATGGGTCCGCCGTCGATTAATTTAGCGGTTCTTCCTTCGGTTAAGCCCCCCAGCTGGCCAATGAGATCTTCCCATCGAGTTCCAATTCTTACTCTGTAGTTACCGGAATTTTTGATTTGCCCGGTAGCAGTTACCACCCTTTCCGTAAGTGGTATTCCGAACTTTACTCCGTCCCAGATGGCCTTTACGGTAGCTACATTTTGTACTACCACCCCAATATCGAGTGGCAGGCCGTCCACGGGGACTTCTCTTCCCGTCAGGGCCTTAATAAGTGTATTTTCCCAACCCTGGGGATACTTGGTCGCGAGCTCTACTACTTCTACTGGACCGTTGGCCCGGTCCCGTATTACTTCTGCAGCCTCAGGCTTGTTGTCTTCAATTCCAAAGTAGATTTGGTCAACCTCCAGAACGTCAGCTATCAGGTTCGTTCCTTTCATTAGTTTTTCCGGTTCTTCCAGCATCAGGCGGAAATCAGAAGTCAAATAAGGCTCGCATTCAGCCCCGTTTATTACGAGGGTATCGATATTTTCCTCCTCTGGTGGGCTGAGCTTGACGTGAGTCGGAAAAGCAGCTCCGCCCATTCCCACTATCCCGGCCCCCTGAATCCGTTCGAGTACCTCTTCGGTTGATAGTTTGCCGGGATCGGTCTCCTCAAAATCGACCGATTTGTCTTCCCCGTCGGGCTCGATTTTTACTCCTTTTACCTCACTTCCCGAAGGGTGACGGAACTTACCTATTTTAGCGACTTCTCCGGAGGAAGAAGCGTGGATCGGGCTGGATACGAAGCCCTGGGCTTCCCCGATCTTCTGGCCCCGTTTGACCTTTTCTCCTTCTTCCACGACGGGTTCGGCAGGCGCACCGATATGCTGACTGAGAGGTATGATCAGGCTACCGGGAGGAGCTATATCCTGGATTTCCGAATCCCGGGTTAACTTACTGTCCGGAGGGTGAATTCCACCGCGGAAGGACGGCTTTTGGGCGAGTAGACTCAACTCAACCTCCTTCGGTAACTGCTCCTGTCCACTTCCCCTTGGAGCCCCTCCGTAACCTCGACCTTTACCTCTCCGTCTTCATTCCAGATGTAGATCAGTTCGGTATCTTCCAGCTCGGAGACCGTACTTACCGCCTCCGTCGCGGACTGACTG
>JAIPHJ010000042.1 GCA_021735245.1 Candidatus Bipolaricaulota bacterium | reverse complement strand
GATCTTCCCCGTCTCCCGGTACAGATCAGTAGCGAAAGTATGTCTTAAAGTGTGAGGAGATATATCCTTCTCGATCCCCGCTTTTTCAGCGTAAGTCTTTAACGTCTTCCAGACCTGCTGGATGGCAAGCTTCTCCCCGGCGTTGCCCTCACGCAGGGTAGGGAAAACCCACTTTGGTAGTTCACCCACCTTCTCCACCTGCCGCCCTTTCCACTCCCCCAGCTCCTCCCGCTGGTCCTGGTCGACCCAGAGGGTCCTATCCTTCGCTCCCTTGCCCTCCCGGACCATTACCTTACCACTGGTTAGGTTGACGTCCTCCCAGCGCAATGAGGTGGCTTCTGACACCCTCAACCCAGTATTTAACATCAACCCAAACATGACCTTGTTTCTCTGGCTCGTAACATAGCGCTCGTTAAATTGATTCAGCAAACCCTGTTGCTCCTCTTCGGTCAAAACCACCGGAATCTGTCTTTTACCCATATTTGCCCCCATTTGAGGATAAGTTGTAATATTACATCTTGTTTCAACTTATTCACGGACTTTGAGAGGGTAAGTGGGGAGGGAGGGGAAAGCAAGTATTTATTAGGGTTATTCACTTGCTTGGGCGGAAAAGAAATCGGGGGTAATCGGCGAAATTTATCGGGGGTTATGAGAGTTAAGTGAGTGGAAATTCCAGGGATGGGACTAATTCAGGGTTAGCAAAAAGTGGTTTGCCGCCAAGACTTAGATAATTTTCTCAAGGGTCTTGTAGGGAACACTAACGAAGTATATACTATGATATGCCTACAGGACAATCTATTGGGGGTGATAGTAAAAAAATTTAGTTTGAAGGTTTGTTATTTTTCGTTACTACAAAATTAGTAAGTTTTTGTTGTCGATCTACGTGTTATAGTTCTGGTAAGGGTTTACTGAATATCGGAGTTGAAAATATAACTTTGTCTTGCTATTACCGCGACCGACATGGTAATGTCAAATTAAATCATTGCCGCTTATTGGCCGTAAAACGCGGTGAAATTACTTAGGGTCTTGTAGAATAATTCACAATTTAATATAGGAGGTCTAAATGAGCAACCGGAGGCAATTCTGGGTCTTTGGTTTGGTTTTAATTCTAATATTTACCTTACTAGGTGGGACTATTGGTTTTGCCGATCAAGAAGAACCAAAACGGGGCGGTACGCTAAGGGTGGCCGTGACTCACGGTTTGGAAAGTCTGAACCCACGAGTTACTGGCTGGATGAATGAGGCTTACAATGCTTTATACGAACCTCTAATTAACAGGGACTGGAAAAATCGTTATAAACCAGGTTTAGCGAAATCCTGGGAATTTTCTAAAAATGGAAGACAGTTAACCCTATATCTGAGAGAGGACGTGGAATTTCACGACGGGACGAAGTTCGACGCAGAAGTTGTAGAATGGTACTTCGAAGAATTCATGGGTGGAGTTGTCCAGTACATAGTTGATCCCATAGAAAACGTTGAAGCGACAGATGAGTATACCGTAGTCCTTCAATTTAAACGACCCTATATTAATATCCTTTACAACCTGAGCAACTCATATGGCGGTCTTGTTCCCAGTCCAACAGCAGTGAAGAAAGTTGGCCTGGACGAATACGGAGTTGACGTGGTAGTCGGAACGGGCCCTTTTAAGTTAAAAGAGAGGGTAAGTAATACCAAAATGGTCCTCGAAAGATTTGAAAAATACGATTGGGGTCCAGAATGGTCGGAAAACAAAGGCTCTGCCTATCTGGACAAGATCGTCTACGAAGTAATACCCGAAACCGTAACCAGAACGGCCGAACTAGAAACGGGCGGTGTAGACGCTATCGTGACAGGGGTACCAACTATAAAGCTAGAATCCTTCGAGCAAAACCCAGACATTAAAGTTATCAGGGGTCCCGCTAGACAGCTGAGTTGGGTCGCATTTAATATGGACAAAGAGGAATCACCAATTATAGCTGGCGACCTAAGAATTAGAAAAGCCATCTCATTTGCCATAGATAGAGAAGCGATAAGGGAAGGAGTATATAACGGTACAGGTGAAATCAACGGTACTTACTTACCACCAATGATTGCAGCTCAGGACATCCCGGAAGAGTTCAGGCATTACTACGACCTGGAAAAGGCGAGAAACCTTCTAGAAGAAGCTGGATGGGTGGATGAAAACGGCGACGGGATAAGAGAAAAAGATGGAGTAAAGCTTTCCCTTAAAACGATAATGGTAAAGAGATCAGAGGATGCCAGAATCGGAGTGATATTGAAAGATTTGCTGAAGGACGTTGGAATAGAGCTTAAGTTGGAAAAAATGGACGAGGCAGCCCTTACTAGCGTACAGAAAACGGGCCAGTGGGATCTCTGTATTGAAGACTACGTGTGGGACAACGCCGACATCTTGCAGTGGTTCTTCTGCTCAAGCATGCTCCCTTACCCTAACTGGTTCGCACTCAGCGATCCAAAGCTTGACCACATGATTGAAGAAGTGGCCATGGCACAACCTAACAACGAAAAGAGGACCGAGAAATTTAAGGAAGCGCATATATATCTTCTCACTGAACTCGTACCGGCTGCGCCAACCCATACCCAAGTAAAGCTGCAGGCGGTTCAAAAATACGTACGCGGCTGGAGATACAAGCTTGTGAATAAATCTATGTTGAACGTGTGGTCGGATAAGTGAAGCACCTGAACTAAGTTTTCAAGGTGGGGCTTTGCTCGCCCCACCTACTTTTTTAAACAATGCACCGATATCTGCTGAGACGTTTGCTCGAGTTGTTTCCAAAGTTATTTCTCGTATCGATTATCGTATTCTCCATGTTGCATATAGCTCCCGGCGATCCGGTAGTAACCGTGGTCGGTCCCACAGCACCAAAACAAGCTTACGAAGCTGCAAGAGAAAAATTGGGATTGGACAAGCCCATATATTATCAGTACTTCAAATGGCTTTCCCGCGCGGCCGTCGGTGATTTTGGCAGATCGGTTGCTTTGAGAAAATCCGTCAATAGCGTGATAGCGGAGAGACTACCCATAACGCTACAATTCACTTCCCTTGGTATTTTATTAATGTATTTAATCGGTGTACCAGTCGGAATTCTTTCCGCGGTCAAAAGGTACTCCTTGGTCGACTACACGCTTATGGGAGTAGTTTTTATTGCAGTATCGATGCCCTCTTTCTGGCTCGGTTTAATTCTTCTACTTATCTTTGGGGTTCACCTTGGATGGGTACCTGTATCAGGATACGGTACCTTTGGTTTAACCATACTCCCCGCACTTGCCCTGGCTGCAAGGGGGGCAGCTCTTTCAGCCCGGGTAACCCGATCCAGCATGCTGGAAGTTATAAATCAAGATTATATACGTACTGCACGGGCAAAGGGTTTAGTTGAAAGAGTAGTTCACTACAAACACGCGCTACGAAACGCCTTGATCCCTGTAGTCACTCTCTTTGGAATGAGATTAGGGTGGGCGGTGGCCGCGGGGGTGAGCTTAGAAATAGTCTTTAATCGACCGGGAGTTGGAAGATTACTCATAAACTCCATCTTCGCGAGAGATTATTCAGTCGTTCAAGCGACAATTTTAGTGCTTTCCGTATCAATTATGTTAGGAAACTTATTAGCAGATGTAATTTACACGGTGGTAGACCCCAGAATCAGATATGATTAGAAAATTTCTAAGACACAAAATGGCAATTATTGGAGCAATTATCATTGGGCTGTTAGTGATAACGGCTATCTTTTCCCCTTTTATCGCCCCATATCCTCCAGAAGAACAAGACTTGATGAATCGCTTCGAGCCCCCCAACTTTAAGCACCCGCTGGGCACCGATTCTTACGGTAGAGATATATTTAGCAGGTTAGTCTACGGCACGAGAATCTCTCTATATATTGGAGTAGTGGCGGTCTTCGTTTCCGCTGCTATAGGGATCACTCTGGGAATCATAGCTGGATACTTCGGAGGATGGATCGATAGCCTAATTCAAGGTGGCGTAGACATAACGTGGGCATTCCCCGCTGTGCTGGCCGGGTTGACGCTTTCCGCCCTTTTCGGTTCCTCCTTAACCAACGTTATGATTGCGGTTGCTTTAGTATACTGGGGCAGATATTCGCGCATCACCAGGGGAGATGTTCTATCCATTCGCGAGCGGGAATTCGTCAAGGCAGCAAAAGCGGCTGGAGCCGGTGATCCTCGGATTATCCTAAAGCACATACTTCCTAACGCTATACCACCGGCCATCGTGGTGGCCACATTGATGTTCGGAGATGCGATTGCGGTTGAAGCTACGTTAAGCTTCCTCGGCATGGGAGCCCAGCCCCCCACGCCCAGCTGGGGAGCAATGCTTTCTTATGGTCGGGATTACATCAGAATAGCCCCTTGGTTATCAATATTTCCGGGCGCTGCAATCATGATAGTTATATTGGGTTTCAACCTGATAGGAGACGGCTTGAGGGATGCCATCGATCCTAAATTGAAGTATTAACCTAGCACCTCAAACAGAAAAGAGTAAAAATTGCGAGGTGGGCACATTGTTCGATATAGTTCTTGAAAACGCACGAATAGTAGATGGGACTGGAAATCCCTGGTTTTTCGGGGACATTGGCATTAAGGAGGGGACGGTTAAACAGCTGGGCGATATAGAAACCGGAGGAAGCAGAACACTGGACATAGATGGTTTGGTGGCTTGCCCGGGGTTCATCGACATGCACAGCCACTCAGACATGAATATCCTGACGAATCCCCGGGCCAAAAACAAAATTATGCAGGGCATAACGACAGAAGTTACCGGAAATTGTGGCATTTCCCCTGCACCCGTAAACGAGGACAAGGTCGATCAGCTGAAGAGTTATATGAGTCACTTATCAAAGGGTCTAGATTGGAGCTGGCGAACCCTTGAAGATTACTTTTCCAGGGTTGCTGCAAACGGTCTTTTACTGAATATCGCCCTGTTGGTAGGGGAAGGGACATTAAGGATAGCGGTAATGGGATTTGATGAAAGAAAACCCACTGGCGAGGAACTGGACGAAATGAGATCCCTCCTTGAGAGAGAAATGGAACAAGGCGCTTTCGGTCTTTCCACTGGTTTAATCTATCCTCCCGGTTTGTTCACGGAGACTGACGAACTGATTGATGTTGCCAGGGTATTACAGGAATACGACGGACTCTATTCCACGCACGTGCGTGGAGAGAGCAGCACTTTAATCGGTGCAGTCGAAGAGGCAATTAAGATCGGAAAGGAGGTCGACGTAAAGGTCGAGATATCACATCACAAGGCATGTGGTAAAAGTAACTGGGGAAAAGTAAAGGAGACGCTGAAGCTTATAGACAAAGCACGAACAGACGGCGTAGATGTAACGGGTGATCAATATCCTTATACAGCATCCAGCACGACTTTAGGTGCCTGTCTACCTCCCTGGGCACACGAAGGGGGAACTGAAAAGCTAATCAACAGGTTGGCGGACCCGAAGGAGAGAAACCGCATGAGAAAAGATATCGAGGAGAGGACGGATTGGGACAACCCCATCAGGGAAAATGGTTGGGAAAATATTCTGGTCGCCTCAGTAGGTTCGGGCGAGAACAAAGATTTGGAGGGAATGAACCTCCAGGAAATCTCAAAAATGAGAGATAGGGATCCATTCGACCTTTTATTCGATCTTTTGCGCCAGGCAAAGGTAAATGTCAGCGCCGTTCTTTTTGAAATGAACGAAGAAGACGTTAGGAGAGTGATGAAACATCCCACCACTATGTTTGGCTCGGACGGTTCCTCTCTGTCCCCTTCCTCGCCCGAGGGAAAACCTCACCCGAGAAATTACGGTACTTACCCGAGAATTTTAGGAAAATACGTTAGAGAAAACGAAATAATAACCTTGGAGAAAGCAATTAGAAAGATGACGTCTTTTCCCGCGCAAAAGCTGGGAATAAAGGACCGTGGTCTGCTTAGAGAGGGATACCGTGCGGACGTAGTCGTTTTCGATCCGGATCAAATAATGGATAAGGCCACGTATGAAGACCCCCATCGATTTCCCGAGGGAATTAATTACGTCTTCGTAAATGGAAAATTGGTAGTTGAAGACGGGGATTACACGGGCAAAACCCCGGGAAAGGTGTTGAAGAAAAACCACTAAACCACCGAGGTGTAACATGGACCCTTCTGATTTCGAATTTGTCAAGGGTCATATGGGGGGAAACGAGATTGTCCTAATATACGGAGACCACGTGCAGAAAAAGATACCCCCGAAGGCAGTCATTTCTATTCTCAAACCACCCCATATCAGGGGCGATATAGGGGTAGGAAAGGCCCCTTAGGGCCTCCCCTCCCTCCGAACCACACGTGCGGGTCTCCCGCATGTGGCTCTCCGGTCGGTGGTCTTACCTCATAGAGGATCAACTGAGCGGTTAATGGGTTCGTATTGGGAGATTAACCCTGAGCTAAACTGACATAGGATCTGTACTGGTATCTTGTTGGCTTCTCGGCCTCTCCGATATGTGTAGCCCTATAGGGGCACTGGAATCGGTATGATGTCAAAATACCCTTACTCACCTATCCACCTTCCTGTTTTCCTTCGCTCCCCACCCGTTAGGGTGGCTCAACACTACTATGAAAACTCTGAGTACCATCAAGGGTCTCCTCCCTTGATGGGTCTCCCCGATTTAGGAAACCGACCACCGCTTGCCGTTCGGCCGCCAATCACCACCCCGCCTCCCGGTCCCTTTAACACGTTACCCATCAGTAAACCGGGCAATCTTAGGCTTCGCCATCGCTTGGCAGGCTCGCCGTACGGGAAGGCCGAAACGCGTTCACTTTATTGTCGACCGGCAAGTTCACCTCCTGTTGCTTTCCACCCTAGCTTGCGCTAGCGCAGTTACAGTCAGTTTTCAGGTCGGAGAACGTATACCCGGAGAGGATTCGAACCTCTCAAGTCAGTCGCCCTCACGGGCGCACCAAGCGGGACTTTTGTACTCCCCCGAGGATGCGGATATCGGAGTGATTATCTTCGATCGAAGTTACGAGGATACACTGGATATGTGCGGAGGATTGACTCAGGTACTGGGATATTCTCTGATCGAGACGAACCTAAACCGGTATTTTGGGGTTCCAATCGGCAATACTACGACAAAGTTCGTCCTTAAGCAGAAACTGGGTAAAATACCGATCACCCTATATATGAAGGGAGGAGAGCTAGCCGAAGTCCGAACGGATATGAGCCGATTTGCCGATCACTCTTACAAAACAGGGGTGCAACGGGTAGACTTAGATGGAATGTCAGCTACCAAGGTGGGTAGTTTCTTGGTAGTTGAAGGGGGAAATTAGAGCGGGAGTTTCCGAAAGTAGACCTCGATAAAATCGATGAAAAAGCCGCCGAAGCGCTACAATTAGTGCAGAATCGGTTCGACAAGCTGAAATTTACCTCGAAGAGCAACGCGGATTTCGCTGTCTACGATAGACGTTCGAAGGAGTGCGCCGGCAGGTTGATCTTTCCTCACAATGTCTCGAGCGGACATATAGAACCGGCCTGCGGAACGGGAACCGTCGCCGTCACCATAGCGATGTTGCTAAATGGTCAGATAGATGGAAAGGATAATCTGGTTTTCGAGTCAGGAGGTCTTCCTGATAGAATAGGGGGGCCCGAGAGGACGAAGGTCAATTTTTTCGCGGAAGAGGGAAAGATAATTGAGATTTCTTTCTCCCATAGCTTTGTACAAATACTTGCCGAAGGCAGGATCAGGATTTGATTTTATCGACCCTTCAGCCATGTATAAAGTTTGCCCAGCCGGAAGGGCCTCACTTCAAGAAAACAAAGCTGTTTTCCTGAACTTACAACCGTGTATACATCCGTCATGTATTAATGTCGGTATTAGTTGAAAGCTTTCAACTTTATGAAACTGTATGCTATTATAAAGCTCAAACCCTTCAACAGAGCGGAAGTAGCCTAAGGAAACAGCCGAGGTGGGCTAGATTTTCTGCCCCATTACCCAATTACAGCAAACCGCAAAGATATCTTTTTCCGTAAGAGGACGAAAAATTTGTTTTCTAACCGGAAAATTCCCTGTTCAGGTCGCAAAGCTCGCAATCTTTTCCTGTAAAGCTCCTAGAAATATTCGGAGAACGCATTTATAAATTAGAGCTAACAGATTAGGTAATATGCTCTCCCTGTGGGCCTGCAATTTCAAGGAAGAATATTTGAAAATGGGAGTTGAATGCAAGTTACCTGAGTTCAACCAGCTTTCCATTACTAATTATACCTAAAAAGAGGTCTTCTTAGACATCAAGAGGTGAGAGAAAACACTTCACAATAAGGCTGATGACTGGAAACTATAGATTTATTTAACATCCCATCACTTTTGTTAAAAATAAACCAATCCCAATGTCAAATTTTACCCCAAACACCCCCTTACCCCCGCCACGGATGACCTGAAGGTGAAAAATACCAAAACTTCCCCTACTCCAGGTCCGGCGGACGACAAAGACTGCCGTAAAACGGCAATGAGAGCATGCTATAATAACGGCTTGTTGGAAACTATAGGATATAAAAAGATTAACCCCTAAACCGGGATATTGAGGGACTGCGTTGGGTTATTGTAAGCAAAATAATCTCGATATTTTCACTGAAAAAATGAAGATCCAATTAAAGTTTAGTCAACGTATGAGTTTTCTATGAATACATCACCTAAAGTAATACTATCAAAATCTCCAATTATTGTTACCTGTTCACCTTTGCTAAGGTCAGCTACTTGGTCCTCTCTGCTTTCTGGAAATTGGCACTGAACACTACTCAAGTCAATCCCGTCCAATACAACAGTAATGCCAAGGAAAAGATTTATATCACTTATTTCTCCAGTAACCCCTATTGTTGTGCCTTCATATTTCGTCTTTGCTGCTACTGAATTTTCATCAACCTCTTCAGTTATCTCTTTTGCAGTTACCCAATAATCTACTGATGGAGAGGAGCTTACGGAGATAGTTGTATGGGTGGAATCAGAATTACCATCGTTATCTACAACCGTTAACTCTACTGTATAGTTGCCAGAATTATCGAAAGTATAGCTAGTTGTTTTACCCGAACCAGTTGAACCGTCATCGAAGTCCCAGCTATAAGAATCTATAGTACCATCAGGATCACTTGAACCACTGGCGTCAAAAGATATTTCTAAAGGTGCTTCTCCGCTTGTAGGGCTTGAAGTAAAACTAGCTGTAGGTGGATCACTAGGAGGTGGAGATACGTCAATAGACTGGGTGGTAGAGTCGGTAGCTCCATCGTTATCTGTTACAGTCAATTCTGCAGTGTAATTACCGGCACTATCATAGGTATGAGTTGCAATTTCTCCCGAACCATTTGAACCATCATCAAAATCCCAGTCATAGCTAATTATACTACCGTCCGGGTCTGAAGAATTTGACGCATCGCAAGTTACTTCCAGAGATGCGTTACCGCTTGTAGGGTTAGCGCTAAAACTTGCGCTAGGCTCTTGGTTAGTAGGACCGCAACCCGAAAGGAAAAGAGTTAGTGAAAAAATGAGAAGGGCTAAGAAAGTTAATTTGCTTTTTCTCATTTTACCGCCCCTTTGAAGCACTTGGATTATAGGAAACTGGGGGAAATAACCAAAATATGTTCTACCTTACACATGCGCAACACCCAGGGTAAATTTTTTGCAGTATCCACGGAATCTAAAAACTATAATCAAAGAGTTCGATATCTTCCTTGTAAGTATCCGCTACTATCTGTCTCGTCCGATCTGTGTAATATTCCCTGTATTTCTTGTGGTCTGAAGGGTTAAGATGCGGGATATTCTCAATCTCGAACCCTAACCTCTCCGCTAAGGAATTTAGGTCCGAGGATAGATTTTCATATTTTCCAATAAAATCAACACTCACCTGTTTACTTTCCTTGCAGATAAACTGATATTGAGGTCTAAAACTCCTGTCACCGAAGACTTTTGGTGACCCACCCGATAACCCCTGTCTCACAAAGTGAGTGAAGTCGCCCTCGTACTGAGAGAGATACCTCAAACCATTCAACCAGTCAATGGGGTTCTTTCCGCCTTGATTTAGAAAGAAAAACGCCGATACTACCCTATCCCAAGGATTCCGGACAAAAGCACACGAGAAGAGGCGGTCCGGAAACCATTTTATAGATAGATGATCAAGCCCAGTCACATTCAAAGCCTTAGTTATTGAATTCCCAGCATTCTTTGGGATATGGATAAATACACACCTTTTTCCGTTTGCTTTGAATAAACCGCTGCTCATAACATCCCCTTAATACACAAGCATTATATAAAATTTGGCAAAATAACCGAAATAGCCCCTACCCAACCCTAGCCGGACAAAAGGAAACCGCTTAAAACGGCTCTCAGAGCATGCTATTATACCCGGTGGTAGGAATTTAACTGGATGGTAAAATAAAGGGAAATATACCTTTAAAGGAAGGAAATCTAGTCTTGTTTAGATTTGAGGTAAAAGTCTATCGCCTCCCAGATGGCTCCCGAAACCTTGCCGCTCCTGGAGACTTCCAGGAGCCGGGAGAACTTCTTCTTCCTCCTCCGGGAGGAGACAGAAACGGTAGCGGTAGAAGAGTTTATAATCTGTTTTGGTAAGTCTTCTTGGTTTAACATAAGTCTACCTATACTCTAACCTCCATCAAACCAGCGAATCTATTCCAGGGTACAGCTCGTCCTCCTCCCAGACCGTCATCTGCGGTTGGGCGTTTTCGAGCCTGTAGGTCTCCAACCCCAGACCCTCCACCACAGGCAGCGGCCTATCCAGATCCATGATTTGAAACAGCAGCCTCACCTGCATATACCTTCCGTAATACAGGGGACCGTCCGTCTCCGGAAAGACCTTCTCCTCGTATGACTGATAACCCGAACCATCCTCTCCCAAATACCACTTTAGTGGTTGGCTATACTCCAGCTCCTCTTCATCGTCGGCAAACCTCACCTCGATCGAGATCGAGTGTTCGTAGCTGTCAAGCTGGTAGCTCGGTTGTAAGTAACTCAAAGCTTCCCGAACATCTTCGCCCGACTCGTCGGTACCAAAATCAATTACCTGGCTCTTCCAGGCTCCAGTAAGGCCACGCTTTAGAGGTTCCCTGCTCCACCCGAAAAGATACACTTTAGCCAGGTCGCCGCTGCAGTTTATCTCCAACGGGGTCCCCGGGTCGTCGTGCCTGTACCGGTAGCTCCGTTTACCCGGCGCCCAACCTCCCGCATATATCTCGTTTCCGTCGTAGTTTAACCTCATTTCACCAGGTTTGACGCTGAACCACAGGGTATGCCACTCTCCCGGTGAGATAACGTAGGGGCTGGCGTCCATAGCCTCGCTTGAATACCTTTCGTCGTAGTAGTAGCTGATAAAATAGGCCTCGTTTAGGCTCATCGACCCGCCGGACAACGCCCAGACTTCTCCCGTTGTGGTATCTATCTCGTAGTCTGTACCTTCAAGAAACTCCGTACCTTTATCCAGATAAGGGAGGTCGAATACCTCGACCGTACCGGAGCTTAAATTTCCGTGGTCCAATGACTCCTTGTGGGAGGTGCCGTAGCCCTCGAACCTCACTTCCTCGTCAGAGACCTCATGCAGGTGACTGTAAGCCTCGAAGTTGTTTATATAGCCGTCCTCCATGAACAGGTCGAACCTGCCGTCCCTCTTTACCATAGACTCCGATACCCCGCTCAATTCCGGGTACCTAAACGTTAGACCTCCTGAGAAATGGTCCCGGTAGCCGTAGCGGCTCTCGTCCTCCATAGCCATTGAAGAGTGGTAAGGGACTTCTGCCTGGACGTCACTCACGTAACGCCTACCGTCCTCCCGTTCTTCCCAGCCGTAACTTAGCAGATTGGCATCGGGTCCCTTCCCTTCGTTGGCGACCGTCGACCCGCCGCCTTCGGAAAACCGCAGCAGGACGGCAAGGATTTCGTCCATTTTGTAGTAAGGGACCTTGGTCGCACCCTGGATAGTCTCCTCGCCGATTCCAAGAGTGAGCGACCCCGGAGGGTTCCTGGCCTGAGTGTAGTCCTGGCTCCCCGCCTCCCACTCAGATTGTGTCCCCCAGTAAAAACTTGACACTACTTGTACTTCACCTTATTCCGATAACTTTTCCTCGATCCAGCGGAGGAGCGTTACTCGCTGCTCCTCCGCCGGCTTTTCCAGCTCGAGAGATTTTACAGTAGAGAGGGTTAATTCATCCTCGTCTACCAGCTCCTTCACCTCGTCTATTGACAGTTCTTCGAACTCTTCGTCCGGTATACTTCCGGGTTCTGACTTCTCCTGGTCCGGACTTCTGACCCAATCCCCGGGAAGAACCTCGCCGACTTTTTTGACCTCTTCCGGTCTTCCTTCTTCGTTGGCTATTAATCCCAAGACAACTGATACGTCGACGCCTGCGGTTTCAGCGAGCGTCCCAGTCCCGTAGGTAGAACCTTCCAGGGCTTCTAAAAATTTACCTTTATCAATCTTTAACGCCATCTAATCACCTTAGACGTCCTGAGATCCTCTGACGACGCCTCGCCAGTCTATCCATTCTCCCCCGTAGTAGTGCTCGACCCGCCACATGTTCTTCTTAGTCTTAAAGTAGGTGTCGGACACCTCCGGGTTGAGCATATAGAGGTTCGGCTCCGTGTTACCGTCGAGGAAGCCGATCTCTATGGTCTCCACGGTAGAGTTGTCCGCCCAGAGGTACCAGTCGTTCCCCAGCCAGGGGACCACTATAACCTCCAGTTTGTTGAAGAAGAAGTTGTTCTCGTTGTTGGTCGAGTCCGGGTTCTTCTCCGAATTTATCAGGCTCCTGGCGGCAAACTCGTTCTTTTCGCCCACCACCAGATAGGCGCCTCGGACGAAGATGGGATCTCCCCTGTCGTCAGTCTGGCCCGACATCTTCTCCCACGCGGACTCCAGGTTGGAATAGGTCAAATCGACCCCGGAACCGCCACCGTCCAGATCATTGCCGTGGTTGGTATCGTCGAACAGCCCGTTGCCGTCGTCCACGGTGGGGTTGTCCTGGAGCTTATTCACGAAAAGAAAGTGGTAAAATCGCTTGGACGCGGCTTTGCCCGCCTTCTCGCTTACCCTGCCGAACCAGTTCAGCCGGTCCGATTCCATGGTCTTGAATTCCGCCACCAGCAGGTTTCCAAACCCGTCCACCGAGTAGCTTATCTCGGCGTCCTGGGGTGTGTCGAACTCCTGAAACGTGCCTCCCGTCTCTTCCAGCTTGT
>JAIPHJ010000011.1 GCA_021735245.1 Candidatus Bipolaricaulota bacterium | reverse complement strand
AATCCTATCGGAGGCCGAGCGGGCACGGTTCCACCCTTTAACCAATACAAAGAAGGCCGGGTCCCCGTGCCCGGCCGGTAGGACCTCCGGGCTTCCCGGACCGAGAAATTTCCGACTCGCGTGCTCAAACTGGTGCCTTCATGGTAATGGGTTTCACTTTTGTAACTATCACTCTAAAATAGTTGGACTTAGCTGGTTATGGAAATATTCCACACCAGCACCTAGATTGCTATAGACAAACAAAATATGAGACAATCTACAAGTTTAATCTTAGCTGTAAATTTATAGCAATTTTGGCGTCAATAGCAATCTAGGTGCTGGTCGGTCAGAGGTACCCGCCGCGTCGCTGGAATTTTCTCGGCCCGGAGCCCTTAGTTCGTCGTAGTACAATGAAGAAAGGGTGGAGAGCGAGGCCGAGATCGGAAGCAGCGATTTCCACGCCGGGGAAATCGCCTGCGGTTTTATCGAACGGTTGGCAAAAGCAATTCCACAAAGTTACTTTTTAATTTTTTACCAGGTTATCAGTTGGGCTTACCGAGTTAAAATTGGTGAGTTAAAAATAAATGACTTCAAACCTGCAAATTTGCTATGAAGATATTTGAGTCCACAGTTCCGGTCAGTCTGGTAGTTCTGTTTGGTAGCGTTGCCCTGGATTTGCTGCTTGGGGAGCCTCCCGAATTGCTCCACCCGGTCGTCTGGATAGGTCGAGGGATAGGAGCCCTTAAGGAGCGGTTTGAAGGATTCGAAAGAAAGAAGTTATTCGGAGGCCTGTTAATTCTGATGGTAGTTACAGGGGCGGGAGGAGCGGGTTACCTGGCTGTCACGTTCGCGTCAGACTTATGGCGCCCCCTTGGCCTTATAGTGGGGATATACCTGCTCAAAGCGACGTTCTCGATCAGGAGTTTGGTGCGAACGGTTCGGAAGATAGGACGAAGTATAGAAGAAGATCCCGAGGAAGCTCGAGACCAGTTGCTGGCTTTGGTAGGCCGGGACCGGGCTGATCTCTCTCGAGGCGAGATGAGGTCGGCTGCAATAGAGTCCCTTTTTGAGAACCTCGTGGATTCCGTGATTTCTCCTTTGTTTTACTTTACTCTCGGGACGCTAGTGAATATCGAGACCGGGATAGGGTTTGCACTATTTTTCAAGGCATTAAATACGGTCGATTCGATGATTGGTTACCGAACGGAAAGTCTGCAGAGTTTTGGTTATTTGGGAGCAAAGCTTGACGACATAATGAACTGGATCCCCGCCCGGTTATCACCGTTATTGATCGCGCTTGGTTCGTTTTCGGCGGTGCCTGTTAAGCTCTCGCTCAGGGACTGGGGCAATACTTCCAGTCCAAACAGCGGCTGGCCCATGAGTGCGTGTTCGGGAGCGTTGAAAGTAAGGTTAATAAAAAAGTCTCATTACGTGCTGGGGACGGAATTCGACCTTCCGAGTTCGGGGGATATCGATAAGGCTACCTCGTTGGCTGGTAAAACTGTTGGTATTTACTTATTACTTCTATCCGGGATAATTTTCCTTTGGTGACTAAGTGGTCGATCGCGGTTCGACTGTGGAGGATTTAACCTCCGGGGAGAAAGGATGGTAGATTTGAATTATGAAAGAAAAACCCTGCCCGTACTATCCGGGGTGATTTAGTTGGCTAGAACTATCCTGGTGGCCGGTACCGCGAGTCATACGGGTAAGAGCACGATAGCCGCTGGGTTGTGTCGGGCTCTGTCCCGACGAGGTAAGTCGGTTGCTCCGTTCAAAGCCCAGAACATGAGTAACAACGCTCGGGCCGTTGTATCACCGGACGGAGGCTGGGGAGAGATTGGTGTCTCTCAGTACGTTCAGGCGAAGGCGGCGCAGGTGGGACCGACCACCGACATGAACCCTGTATTGCTCAAACCCCGGGGTGACGGGGAAAGTCAGCTCGTCATCCAGGGTGAAGCAGTGGGGCACTTCAGGGCGGAAAGCTACTACCAGGACCGCTGGGAAAGGGCGCGAGAAGCGGTTCAAGCTTCCTACGAGAGGCTGGCCCACGACTACGACTTTATAGTCGCCGAGGGAGCGGGAAGCATTGCCGAGATAAACCTCCAGGAGCGGGACCTGGCAAATATCGAAACGGCCAGGATGGCAGACGCCGAAATAATTCTGGTGGCCGACATCGAGCGGGGAGGGGTATTTGCCAGCATATACGGGACGGTAGAACTGCTTCCGGGGGAGATCAGGGAAAAAATGATCGGCACGGTTATCAACAAGTTTCGGGGTGACGAGTCCCTGCTTGCCTCCGGGATTGACGAGATCGAGGAAAAGCTCGACCTTCCAGTACTGGGAGTCGTGCCTTTTGAGGACGTCTCTCTCCCGTCGGAGGATAGCGTTTCCCTGCCGCCGGTGGGTGAACGGATGGTCTGGGGGGACGACGACGGAGTTCCGGAGGAAGACGCGGTGAGGATAGCGGTTCCCAGATTGCCGAGAATTTCTAACTTCACCGATCTAGAACCTCTTGCTCGTGAACCGGGTGTGAGAGTGGTTTTTACAGAACTGGCGGCCGAACTTTCCTTCGCCGAAGCCGTAGTGATTCCCGGAACTAAAAATACAGTTGACGACCTGATTGCCCTTCGAAAATCCGGGTTTTTCGAGGAACTACGGGATTTCGAAGGTTTCGTGGTAGGACTCTGCGGGGGATATCAGATGCTGGGTGAGACGGTACGGAATGCCGGAGTCGAGAGCGTAGACGGTGAGAGGGACGAGGTGGAAGGGATTGGGTTGTTACCGGTAGAGACAAAGTTCTCCCGGACAAAGAAAGTAAAAGAGGTGACGAAGACTCTGGAAGGATATGGGCCTCTGGCCGGGGCGAAAGGAGAGGTAACCGGCTACGAAATTCACATGGGAACCAGCACCATCCGGGGCCAGGTGAAACACCCCCTTGGGAAAGAAAGCGCAGCGACCGATCGGGTGTTGGGAACTTATATCCACGGCCTGTTTGAGAACGAAACTCCAAGGAAGAAGTTCGTCGATAACCTCTTTTCTCACTCCGGCAAAGAAAAACCGGAAGAAACGGCCCGGACCGAAATGTTTTACGGCGAAGTTGCTGACCTGGTCGAGAACAACCTCGATCTCGAGTGGTTGTACGGCTGATTATTTGATACTTCTCCCGCTCGGTTTTACCCGATCTTTCCCGGGTTTCACCAGATCGAATTCTTTGTTGGGAGTAAGTATCTCCACCCTGTCGGAACTGAGTCCTGTCAAGAACCCCGCCCCAAGGGACGGGGCTTGTAGAAAAACAGGTTTAACTACGGACTTTGTTCTTTTACAAAAGAAGACCCAGCAGTCAATCGAGTCCAGCTCCTGGTTACACCCTAGATAAGAGAGATACATTCAAATAATAACCAGCAGCTCTTAAGGGAAGTATCCTCGATTGACTGCTGGACAAAAACCAGCCGATTCCTCCCCACAGCGAGCTGTGGGGCTTCCTCGGCAAGTTTTGGTGATAGTGCCCTCTCCCACGAAACTTCCGTCCCTGTAACAACCGACCAGACGGTACTTGAGGTCGGTCGTGGAATGATGCTCGATCCGCTTCACTCTAAATTTTTTCTTCAATACGGACCGGGAATCGGACTGGGAAGTGGAGATAACAGTCAGGGTGTTTCCGTATTTCCATCTCGCCGTCACTTCTCCTCTCAGTGACTTTTCTAATTGAGCAGGGGAAATTTTTTCTCCCCGTCCCAGAAAGGTACCGGCGATCTTTAGTTCTTTCCAGCCCTTCTTTATTCTCCTGGAGCGGGAAAAGTAGAATTTGAATTTTCTTATTCGGTTTGCCGACCTTTCGCCCCTTGTCTTTTCGTCAAGCTTCTGGGCTGTTAGGGAGATAACTCTATCGCCGGACAGGTAGGTGGAGAATTTTTCCAGTTCGTCCTCTCGCTGGAGAAGGAGGAGGGAGTCCGGATCGACGAGACTGATAAGCTCTCCCTTGTAAACCCGGGCGGCCTCACCGTCGATCCACCCGTCCGTATCGATAAAACACCTTTCCGGATCCCGGTTTACCAGCTTTGCGATTCCCGTCATGACCTGCACGAGGTTCCCCCTGGGATTAAAGCTGCCGACGAAGTAACCGTCTTCTATCCCGTTCTCGTAAGTACCGAGGGAGATCAGTCCGGGAGGCCCGATTTCGGACTGGCCCAGGTCTCCGTCAATTACCAGTCCCCCGAGTCTATCATGGAGTGTTCTGATTAGAGTGGTCTTTCCCGTGTCCATACCGCCCAGGATCATTATCCTGGTGGAGTCCTCGATTTCTCCCAGGACTCTGGTTAGATCGAAGGGGAAGCCTGGATGGTCGTTCATGAAAAACCACCGTTTCCTGTCCGGAGAATTACCTCTTCATTAGGTTAAAAATATTATTTCGATATTTCTAGTTTGGTGGAGGGGTCACGGATAGACGTCGCGACTCACCGTGATGTTCGGTAGAGCAAAGATAATGAAAGCCAGTATACGAAGGACGCCCTTAAAGCGTCTGTCAGTAAGAGGAAATGATTATAGCCCTGAACGGTTGCGCCGATTACTTTCTCTTGAAAAGAGTAATCCGTCCCAGTAAGCCGAGTACGAATCCTGCTGCTGCGGTAAGGAAGAGCAGAGCGGCCTGGGGCATTTCAACCCTTGCGAACAGTAACCGGGTCGAAACCGTATCAAGGTTCTGGAAGATGATGATTACCAGCAGAATTGCTATAATTCCTGCAATTGCCAGTTTGGTTTTTTTCATAATTTACCTCGATCTTAATTTTGTCGCCAGAAGACTCATCGAGTTGAATTATAGTTCCCTTCCGATTTCCAGTCAACTGGGATAAAGATATTCTTGACAATTGGGAGTGTGGCCTCCTTGGTTGGGTTTGAAATTTGATTTAATTAGAGTATACAAATAGACTTTCATGAGGAGTGACAAAAAGTTTATCAAATTGACTACTGGAGGTAGTGAAAATGACAAATTTTTCTAAGTTTACCGTTTACACTCTTTTGCTGGTTTTGATTGGTGGGCTATTGTACGTGGGTATAAGTTATAACGCCAGGATTAGTTCTTCGGTTGATTCCGAAAGGGTTGACCAGCTCGAAACCCAGGTAAGCGACCTTTCAAGTCAGCTGGAAGAGGAAAGAACCAACCGGGAGGAGAAAGATAATTCTCTGTCCAATCTTATAGAAGAGTGGAAGCAGGCCCATAATGAATTGAGTAAGAGAGTTGACGAGCTGGCTGCGGAGAAGGAGGCGCTTTCTGAAAAGGTCGCCGCGCTGGAAACCGTAAAGAGCCGCGTGGATAACCTGGGAACGGGACTTAACGAACTTCAAACGAAGCTTGATGGCT
Organism: Candidatus Bipolaricaulota bacterium; assembly: GCA_021735245.1. Classification (GTDB taxonomy): domain Bacteria; phylum Bipolaricaulota; class Bipolaricaulia; order M55B111; family M55B111; genus JAGXLP01. The sequence goes on along the minus strand of JAIPHJ010000011.1, from coordinate 44,202 downwards.
TTATGGATTCAGAAAAGAAACGCACGTCTTCCATCCTTGGTCAAATTGACGAATTGAAGTCAAAGGTTGGATCGTTAGGCTCGAAGGTTAGTTCGCTGGAACAGTACGATCAAGATTTAAATACCAGGATAAGCGGGATTGCCAAAGAACTCAAAGACGTTAAGAGTCGAATATTACCGCTCGAGGATGGCATGAAAGAGCTGGAAGACCAGTTACAGGTTAGGTTCGAAACTCTGGAAAACGAATTAACGAGACTCAGGAAGGAAGTCCAGAGCAACTCGAAAACTCTTTCGGAAATGTCTTCGTAATTTGATCGAGTTAACCAACTCGCGTGGATAAGTAAGTTTAGCTATGCAGTTAACAGTGTAGCTAACCCTAAACTGAACGTCTGCACAATACAGAGAAGCTAGAATTCTGGATCTTTGAATGAACCTTCCAGCTGGGACAGGGATATCAAATATTCCCGGCTGGAAGGTCCCGGATCATTATTTTCCTTTACTCTCCCCATCACCAATTGGATTATTAAACTATGACCGAGAAAAAGTTGTCTAGCCTTCATCCGGCTGAGGCCGGTCACAGGTTACTGGAGTTTAGTGAAGAGGAAGCCGCGGAAAAGGTTCGCTCGTTCGACGTGGACTATGCCGCAGAAGCTCTCGAATCCCTTGATCCCTGGCAATCGTGGGGTATATTTCGGGAGCTTCCCAGGGACCTTAAAGTTGAGCTACTGGAGAGAATGTCCTCCGACGACTCGGTCGATTTGCTCCAGGAAATGCCCGAGGAGGAGAAGGAGGAAATACTTCCTCTTCTCAGCGAGCTTACCCGGCAGCGCCTTACCAGCCTTTTAAAGTACCCGGAGGATACCGCCGGAGGTACGATGTCGCCCAGGGCTCTCAGCCTGCCCGAGACCATGAGAGTCGACAGGGCTATAGAAGAATTGAGGGAGAAAGAGAAAGAGCTTGAGGAAATTAACTACGTCTACGTTACGGACGGAGACGGCAAATTAACAGGGGTACTCCCCCTCAGAAATCTTCCCTTTCACGAGCCCTGGCTTGAGCTGAAGGAGATAATGAATTCTGACGTAAAAACTGTATCTCCGGAGGCCGATCGAGAAAAAGTCGCCCGAATATTCGACAAGTTCGACTACCTTGCACTCCCCGTGGTAAACGATGAAGGGTTCCTTCTCGGCGTGATAACGTTCGACGACGTCATAGACGTTCTTCGCCAGGAGGATACGGAAGACATGCTTGAAATGGTGGGGATAAGTGAAGCGAAGGAAGAATCAGTCTGGACTCCCTGGCAGGTATCTATGAAGCATAGGCTCCCCTGGCTGGTAGTCAATCTTGGTACGGCCCTGGTGGCCGCGATTGTCGTCAGCGCTTTTGAGAGTACCGTGGCGAAGTACGCGGTTCTTGCTGTGTTTATGCCTGTCATAGCCGGGCAGGGAGGAAATTCCGGTTCCCAGACCGTAGCCCTGTTGGTCAGGGGAATTGCTCTGGGAGAGGTCGGTGGCGGGCAGGATTCGAGGGTCCTGATTAAAGAAGCAATGCTCGGATTGCTCCACGGAGTCTCGATAGGGTTAATTGTTGGGTTAATTGCTTTTTTCTGGCAGGGTTCCCTGAAGATTGCGCTGATCGTAGGAGTTTCCATGGTTCTTAGCATGATTGTGGCGGGAATTGCCGGGGTGGTAATACCCCTCGGGTTGAAAAAAGTGGGTTTGGACCCCGCCCTGTCGGCAAATATCTGGATGACCACTGTTACTGACGTTGCCGGGTTCTTTTTTCTGCTCGGCCTGGCTTCCTGGTTGCTTATGTGAACCCGGTAAGTTTGACGCGAAGTTTCCCCTTCCATTTACCCGTATAAACGACTGCTTTGCCCAGAAATTTCCCCTTTAGGACTAGAAATTCTTCATTACGTTTTTGGTTTCTGTCGATTCAGGAAATTACTCTCGACTGTCCTTCCTATATCGGAGGAATTGGTGGAATCCCCCGGTGTCACCTGGACCCGGGCTGGACGATTTGAGACCATATTAAGGGCGAAAAATTTTAAAATTAGTGGCTAATGTGATATACTTATCATATAATAACTGATTCTGACTCAGCACTTAATTTGGTCTTATACATATTGCTTTCAGCAAGTTCTTTCGGGACCCGGTTAATCTTGGTTTTTGACCTTAACCTCGTTATTTTTGGGGAGGCGATACTATCAAGTCCTCTCAAAAGACCCAAAAGGTAGAGTATATTCGTAGCAGGATGGAAAAACCTGATTGGAAGTTAGCAGAGGAGCTGGACGAAACCCTTTATTACGTTTGGTTGGTTAAAGAAGTAAAAAGAAATCCGAAGTTACAGAGAAAACGGGGCCACATAAAGCGTTGAAGAAATTTTAACGGTTCATTTCCGGAACTGACTGGAAAGCGAATCTCGGAGCGAATATATTATTGGGAAATTCTTACCTTTGAATGAACGGTAACCAGCCGATTAATCCCCAGGGCTAGCCTGGGGGTCGGTCAGTTTCGGTAAACGCCCGGCTAAAGGACTTGGTGAAGATTTACAAAACATAGGCGAGATTCCTTCCCCGATAATTTTCTTCAACTGAGTGTTGAGTTATACTTTTAAAGTTCTTAAATCATAACATAAATGGAAAACGGACCTTTCCTGAGAGACCGAGTTGTCCCTGGAATGTATTCGGGTTTATTGACCAGTCGATTAAGTTTCCTTCCCGGATTGTTGATCCTCGAACTCGTTTTTTGAGACGACCTTTTCCATCGGGACCCTCTTCCTTTCCTCAAGTTCGATTTTGCGGTGTTTGTCGCTTAGTTCTTCCGGATTCCCCGGTTTTCCAATTATCAATAAAGTTATTAGGTCAAATTCAGCTGGAATGTTCAGCACTTCCCTCGTTACCTCCGGGTCAAACCCGGCGATCGGGTGTGCTACCAGTCCCATTTCAGTCGCCTGAAGCAGGAGGTTTTCGACCGCGAGGCCGCAGTCGAACTTGTAGTATATTCGGCCGTGGGAAAGTTCACAATCCAGTTCCTGTCGGGAAACTACAGCTATAATTAGTGGAGCTTTTTTCACCCAGTAGTTTCCTCCCGGCAACGCCTCCTTTATTCTGTCCAGCTTCGCCGATTCCTCCACCAGTACGAATCGCCACGGCTGGTTATTGAAACACGAAGGTGCCAGGTGAGCGGCTCTGGCCAGTGTCTCCAGCTCAGTTTCCGTTAATTTCTCCTCTGATATTGCTCTTCTGGACCTCCGACTAAGAATTGTCTCGTTCAAATCTTCTTCTCGATCCGGGCTTTCTTCCATTTTGACTCCCCTGCTTGGAAACGAAGTTTGTAAACCGAAGGCGATAAAAAATCACCGAAACCAGGATTATAATAACAAAGTCAATAACCCGGCAACAAGGTAAGGGTCTCCTCCGGGACACCCCCGAGAGGCTAAGAGTCATTTTCTTTACCGACAAAAGACCTTCCGTCCAGCCCCGGGACTAACCCGGGAGGTTCCCGGCAAGTTTTTGCCAATGGACTTTTTCGTATTGGTTTGAGAAAGGGAGGGGACCGCTGGAGGCCGGAGAGTTTGTATTTTAATCAGGAGAGGGGTATAAATTATTGTTAAATAACCTGGAGAAAGTGGCTTTTCAGAATTTGCGCTTCGGGTTTTTTCGATTCAAAGCGTCGGGCTAGGTCTGATTGACCTCCCGCCATGTGGCGGAAATAATAATTTGAAGGGGGGTTAATATGTTCTATCGCGGGAGGGTTGTAGCCGGGGTAAGTCTCCTCCTGGTGGCGTTTTTCTTATTTGGGTTGGTCTCGCCCGTTCTCGGTCAATCGAACGGTGTTAATGGTGAAGTTGCGGATAGTGTTCTGGACAAGCTGTTAACCTTTATTGATAGTGCCGCTGAGATAATTGGTAAAGGGCTGGTAAGGCTGGTGGATATGGTAGCGGGAGTAAACGTTTCGGAGCTGGAAAAACCGCTGGGCTATCTCGGGGTTTTGACCGCCTCTCTAATTCTCTTTGGCGCCTTGAAGGCGGCCCAGAAGATAATCTGGTTGATCTTACTTCTGGGCTGGGGATTGATAATAGTTAGAATTGTCCTCGAGGCTCTGGACAAGGTTCCGGCAAAATGATCTCAAACCGAGCTCCGTTTCTTTCCTGGTTCACCGGTTCCTTCGATCTAAGCTTTTAATTTCAAGGAGAGAAAAGGATGGATCTTTTAAACCAGATTTACCTTTACTTGATTTGTCTGGGAACGTTTTTGGCAGTTGACTTCCTGTGGCTCGGAGTGGTCGCGAGGAAATTTTATCGCCAGGAGCTGGGAGAACTGATGGCCGAATCGACGAACTGGACTGCCGCTATTGTTTTCTATCTCCTGTTTGTCGTTGGCCTGCTGGTTTTTGTTATTAATCCGGCCCTTGAAAAAAGTTCGTTGATCCGGAGCATAGGATTTGGTTTTCTTTTCGGAATAATCTCCTACGCTACCTATGACCTGACGAACCTGGCGACCCTGTCCGGTTGGTCCCTGAAGGTTACTGGAGTCGACCTGGTCTGGGGTGGGTTTCTTTCGGCGATAGTTTCTACGGTCGGTTATCTGGCGGCAAGCGCCTTCTTAACCTAGGGTTGAATTTTTTCTGCCATGGAGGAAGGTTGCCTTACGGGGCCGAGCCTTTCAAAAGCTAAGCCGTTAAATCGTCGGGGCCGAGTAACTAAGTAACTAGAATGTAGGTATTCAGTCCGTGGTCTCTTCCCGGTTTCACGAAGTCACCCACCGGTCCCCTTTTGGTACGTTTATTTGCCCTTTCTCCAAGTTCCGCTTCAGTTAATATAATCGGGAGATGGGTGGGTGGCCAGCGGGATAAGGGTTTAACCAGTGCCTGGATGAGTGACTTAACACGCTGGCTCGAGAAGGCAGAGTTACACGGAAGGTGCGTTTGATAAGCGAGAGTTGGTTGAAAGCCCTGGAAGAGGGACTTGATTTAACGCTTTAGATATCACCTAATAGGTGAAGATAACTAAGTTTCTCAAATAGGGACTACTTTTTCCTATAGACTGAATTATAAGTTGGTCTCAGGAGAGAGAATCACATGACTTAGGCCGTAGTGATCTAGTTTTGGTTGCTTTCTTATAGTTTTGGCCCTCGAGATAAAATCGGTCAATTTATGTAGTATGTTCCTGCCTCAAACCCTACAATTCTTTGTATCCTGTTAGTTAGAGACACAGGCTTTATGGAAGGCGTATTAGCCGGATCCGGAAAAGATAACCATTAACTCAGGGAGGATATAATGCTAAAAGGTAAAAAAATACTGATTACCGGAGTTCGAAATAAGCGATCGGCGGCGTTTTGGATTTTGAAGGAGGTTCTGGATCAGGGTGCGGAAGTAGTGCTGACTTCTCCCGACCCAGAGAGGACAAAAAGAGCAGCCAGCAGGGTTGATGATCCCCCGCCGGTTATGGAACTGGACGTGACCGAACCGGGAACTATAGAGGAGACGAGGAGTTCGGTCGAGGATAGGTGGGGTGAGCTGGACGGCCTGGTTCATTCAATTGCCTACGCCGACCGGGACTGCATAGATCCTGATTTCTTCAAATCGGACAAAGATCAGACCTTAACTGGATTCGAAATCTCGAGTTTTTCCCTTATTACTCTAGCCAGGGAATTCCATCCCTTAATGAGTGAGGGAGGAAGTATAGTTTCGCTCAGCTTCGACACCGAGCGAATCTGGCCCCCGTACGGCTGGATGAATTTTTTCAAAGTGGCACTGGAGTACTTTACCAGGATGCTAGCCGTACAGCTGGGGGACGAGGGTATCAGGGCCAATTCTATCTCCGCGGGTACGATGAAAACCCTATCGGCAAGAGGCATACCGGGATTTTCTACCATGGCGGGAGAATACGACGAGCTGGCCCCGCTGGACTGGGATAGCAGCGGGTCACAGGAGTACGTGGCGGATGCCTGTGCCTGGTTACTTTCGGATAAATCGAGGATGGTTACCGGGGAGGTCGTCCACGTAGACGGTGGCGCAAACTTAAAGTCGGGGTTCGGATTCGAGGAATAGCTCGGTTTGTTAGGGTCGATATTAAGTTCTGTAATTAGCAGGGCTTCACGAGGAATTAACGCGGGGGAGATTCAAATGCAGGTGATCATTACAGGAGGGACTGGCCTGATCGGGAAAGAGCTGGTCAAAGAACTCTCTGCGAGCGGTCACCGGGCGGTGGTTCTGTCCCGGAGTCCGGAGAAAAGACAGGTTCCCGGGAACACGAAACTGGTAGAGTGGGACGCTAAATCGGCGGACGGATGGAAGGAATGGGTTGAAGAATCCGATGCGATTGTAAACCTGGCCGGGGAAAATATTGCCGGCAAGGGTCTTATTCCCGACAGGTGGACGCCGACCAAGAAGAGCCGAATCCTGAATAGTCGGTTGAAGGCAGGTGAGGCTGTTAACGAGGCGGTAAAGTCCGTGGAAAACAAGCCGCGAGTACTGATTCAGGCGTCGGCGATTGGCTACTACGGTACAGGTGAAGGTGAAGTTACTGAGAATTCGACCCCCGAGGGAGATTTCCTCGCGGAGACGGCCCGAAAGTGGGAAGGAATAACTAGATCTGTCGAGGAGTTGGGGGTCCGGCGGGCAGTGATCCGGACCGGGATCGTGCTGAGTTCTGAGGGCGGTGTTCTTCCTCGGTTGCAGTTGCCGTATAGGCTTTTTCTCGGGGGACCTCTGGGAACGGGAAGGCAGTGGTATTCCTGGATTCACGTAATTGACGAAGTAAAGGCAATCCGGTTCTTGCTGGAAAACGAGAAGGCGGAGGGTCCGTTCAATCTGACTGCTCCTAATCCAAGACGAAACGACGGGTTCGGGGAAGAACTGGGGGAGGTTATGGGACGACCCTCTTATTTGAGAGTGCCCGGGTTTCTGTTCCGGGTGTTGCTTGGTGAGGCCGCGAAGCTCGTTCTGGAAGGTCAGAAGGTTAAGCCAACGAGACTGGAAGAACTGGGATTCGAATTCGATTATCCCCTACTGGAAGAGGCCCTGGAGGATTTGCTTGGCCAGGGTTGAACGGGGGGACCTGTCGGAACGATGGTAGAGGAGGACAAAAACGATGGGTGAACCCACTGAGCCGGAACCAGTTAAGCTGTTCACGGGCCTATTAACCGGTAGACCAGCAATTATTCCCGGGGTGGAAGAGGATCTGAGAGCGGAGTTCGGACCCACCGACCTCGAGAGCGAGCTTATACCTTTTGATTTTACGGACTACTACAGGGAAGAAATGGGCGAAGGGCTAAAAAGGAAATTTATATCGTTTGAAAAGTTGATCGATCCCGGGAAGATCCCGGAAATCAAGCTGGTTACGAACGAGACGGAGGAAAAGTTTTCGGAAAACCTGAACATGGACCTTCTCCGGCCGGTAAATATCGATCCCGGTTACATTGGACTGTCGAAAATGGTTCTGGCCACGACGAAAAACTACTCCCACAGGTTATACCTTCGAAAAGGAATTTACGCCGAAGTTACCCTCCAGTACAAAGACGGCTGTTTCCGGCCTCTGCAGTGGACTTATCCCGACTACCGGTCTAACGAATATCTCGGGTTCTTTGAGAAGGTAAGAAATCGTTATCGCGACCAGCTCGATTGATCGGTAAGTTTATTTTATACCCTCTGGCACCGGTCACAGTTTGAAAACTTGCGTACTTGAACTATACTTTGTTGATAAATCAACTCTTTGGAGGGTTTGTAATGTCAGTAAAAGTCAAAATAGACCAGGAGGCATGTATTGCCTGCGGTATTTGTTACGATACTTGTCCAGAAGTTTACGAATCGGATGAAGACGGTAATTCTAGATTGGTAGAGGAGCACCGAGGGGACGAAGAGACTGTAGGAGAAGTTCCTGACGACCTGAAGGACTGTGCTGAAGAAGGAATGGAGCAATGTCCCGTTGACGCCATTGAAGTTGGTTAGTTGACTTAAGTTCTTTCGGAATCAAAGCCCGCTGGGGTGTTTTATGGAGGACCAAGAGTACAACTACGAACCATTTGCGGATACGGAAGAGTACAGAAACGTAAATAGAAAGATTATAGTTAGGTGGATCGCTTCTTTAGTAAATTCTGGCGTTGAGAAGGTCGAGAGGTTGCTGGATATAGCTACCGGCATTGGTACGATGGTTCAGCTATTTGTGGATGAACTTCCTAGCGATTGGGAGCAACCGGAGGTCGTCTGTCTCGATAAATCGGGGGGCGCGTTAGAACAGGCTAGAGAAAGGCTAAACTCTGCAGTCAAATCTCTGAGTTCAATTCACGCCCCTATTCAGGACATGGAGGCTCTGGAGGAGAAAGCAAACGTAGCTCTCTGGGGTAACGGTATTCATAACCTCTCCGAAAAAGATCAACTGGAAGCGGTAACTCGAATAGCCCGGAACCTTGAAAAAGGTGGCTGGTTTTTCTTTAATACAGCTTTTTACGAGGGGGCGAGGCCGGAGAGTACCAGGTCGTTTTACAGATATAAAGTCAAACGGGCCGTTAAGTTACTCCGGCAGAAGGGAATTGAGAGGAGTAAGGACAAATCGCGGGCCGAGGCCAGCAAGTTTCTGCCTAAATCGCACTACCGGGAACTGGTTGACCGGGCCGGTTTGAAAGTCCACGAAGTTGAAGAATTAACCGCACCCCTGTACCAGGAAGCCTGGGAATATATTAGCGGGTTCAAGAACTACGCGCTGGGTGCGCTGCACGGCTATCCAGTAGAAGAGGCGCAGGTTGCTCTGAAGCATGCCGTTGCTCCAGCTCTGGAAAAGTACGGAATTGAAGACGAAGAAGGCGAACTCTACGTACCAAGAAAGTGGCTCAGGGTCTCTTCCCGGTTGGAATAAATTCTCGATTAACTGAACCACGTAGCCTAACTTTAAAGACGAGAGAACGGTACGGTTATACCTTGAACTTGTGCCAGCGGGATCCTGTTTTGGAGCAGCTTTCCCGTTCCAGTTCCTTAAGTCGTTCGTAGAGCCTGCGTTCGGCCTCAGTTACCATTACTCGGCTGTTTTGCTGGGTCTGTTGATCGGAGTCGATTAGAGAAGTATCGACGTCGAACCCTATTTTTTCGAAGCCCTCCTCTATATGGGGCTCTTTATCGAGAAGGGATTCGTAGCTTATTAGAATGCTATCCTCCACGTTTTCGTAACCGGCTATTAAAGCATTTGCGTTTTTCTTCCAGGAGACCGGAAATTCCCCTATGCCTCGTTTGAAAAGGCTTGCCTTTACGTTTGCCGGTTTTCTAAATATCCCCACCATTTTGAGCTCTTCGGCTACGTGACGATAGAAGAATAGTGCGGGTACTCTGACTAATTTCAATCCGCTCCATCCCTTGGGCTCGTTCAGTCGCTTGATTACCTTGTTCATCTTTTTCGTATTTTCTTCAGTCATCGCCTCGCTCATTAGTTCCTTTGAGACCTCTTTGCTTAGGGCCATTTCGTAGTACCCTGCTTGATTGTACTCGTCACCTTCGAAATCGTTGGGGAACGAAACGCCGCTGCTTTCCACCAGCTGGCAGGCGAGAGATGTCCCGCTCCTGGGGTGTCCGGCTACTATGACTCCCTTTTTCAAGACGATTGGGTTTGTCATGTTTACTTCCCCCTATTGTAAAATAATTATAGGAGAACGATATTTTAATTAATAGTCCGACTGGAGAGATATTACTGTTGGGTGAAAGAAAAATCCTGGTGCCGAGGGCGGGATTTGAACCCGCACGGACTTAAAAATGTCCACATGGACCTGAACCATGCGCGTCTGCCAGTTCCGCCACCTCGGCAAATTGGCAAGGAAATTATATTCGGGTGAACAGATTCAATCAAGTTACCAGGCGGGTTCTGATTATCCGTTTCTTTTCGCCAGCTAGTTCGAGGTTTACGTCAAGTCTGCTATCCGGTAGTATATCCTCTATTCGGTCGGCCCATTCTATAGCCACGATCCCCTCCGGTTCCAGCAGGTACTCGTCCAGACCGGCCTCCACAAATTCTTCGCCGGATTGGATTCTAAACAGGTCCAGGTGGTACAGGGATGACTTTCCCTGGTATTCCCGGAGCAATACGTAAGAAGGCGATACGATGGTTTCTTCCACTTCGAGGGCCCTGGCCAGGCCCTTTACCAGAGTGGTTTTTCCTGCTGCAAGGGGTCCGTATAGACAAAATAGTCTATTTGGGCCGTACTTTTCGACGAGTTTCTTTCCGACTTTCTCCGTCTCTTCCGGCCCTCCCGAATTGAAGACTTCCACGGTTACTCCCGAAGGGCGATCCCTTTTCGGTCGAGTTCGTTCCGTATCCCATCAACTATCTCGTCTACCTCTTCGTCGCTCAGGGTCTTTTCCGGGTCCCTGAAAGTAATCTCGTATGTCAGACTCCTCTTCCCTTCTTCGATTTGTTCTCCCTGGTAAATGTCGTAGAGGTAAGTCCTCTCGACTCTCGGACTATCCAGGATAACCTCACGAATTTCGCTTTCTTTTATTTTCTCGGGGACCGTCAGGGAAAGGTCACGTTTGGAAGGAGGGAATTTTGGAAGTTTTTCGTAATAGTTTTCGAATCTGGCTGACTCGACAATCCTGTCGAAATTTAACTCCCCGATGTAAACTCTATCCGGCAGGTCGTAGCCTTCGGTTAGATCCGGATGGAGTTCACCCGCAAAACCTATTGGTTCTTCGGCCAGAAGTAGTTCGGACTTTCTGCCCGGGTGAAGGTAGTCAGGGCCTCCGGGGCCGAACTGGTAATTGGAGACGGCGAGGGATTCGAAGAGATCCTCCAGAACCCCTTTGAGATCCCAGAAGTCGTAACTCTCCTTCTGATCGACTCCTTCGTACCTTCTTCCGCCGAGAAATAGTCCAAGCTTACTTGTCTCGTCGGTTCTGCCTTCGCCGGATCGAAAGACGTTCCCGATTTCGAACAGTCTGATAGAATCGGTCCCCTCCTGGAAGTTACGTTCGGCGTGAGAGATCAGACCGGAAGCGATGTCCGACCGGAGTCTGCCACGTTTGTTCCCCATGGGGTTTTTCAGTTTTACCGGATCGCTCTCTCCCAGTTCGTCTCCCGAGGAAAATCCTGGGCTCAGGGCTTCGTAGAAGCCCAATCCGGTGAGGATCGTTTTTGCCCTGTCCGTGACTTTTTCTTCTTTGGAGGAGTACAGGTTGACCTTTCCGGACTCGGGAGGTGTCTCCGGGATTTTGTCGTACCCGTGAATTCTGGCAATTTCTTCTATCAGGTCGATTTCTCTGGTTAGATCGACTCTGGCGAGGGGGGGACGGGTCGAGATTCTATCCTCGCTATCCCTGGCTGAAGTAATACCGAGCCCAGTTAAAATTCGCTCTATTTCGTCGGTCTCCAGATCTATTCCTATCAAGGATTCGACTCTGCTCTTGCGCAACAGAATTTCTTTCGGTTCGGGTGGTGCCGGATAATTGTCCGCAAGCTCCGATCCACCTTCGAATGATCTTTGTTCCGCAAGTATTTCAGTAGCCCTGTTTATTGCTCGTTCCGTTCCTCCCGGATCCATGCCCTTCTCGAACCTCTTTGAGGCGTCTGTGGTGAGTCCCAAAATCTGAGAGGACTGACGAATTCTGGCCCTGTCGAAGCAGGCACCCTCCAGCAGCACTCGATTTGTGTCCGAGGTCACTTCGGTTAATTGACCCCCCATAATACCCGCCAGGGCAACCGGGTCGGTCTCGTCTGCAATAACGAGGTTTTCATGGCTCAAATTTCTTGTCTCTCCGTCCAGGGTGGTTAACCTTTCTTCTTCTCTGGCTCGCCGTATTTTAATTGTTTTTCCTTTGATCCGGTCCAGGTCAAACGGATGCAATGGGTGACCCAGTTCGATCATCGCGTAGTTCGTCGCATCGACCACGTTGTTCCTGGGCCGCAGACCGGTTTTTGCAAGGCGGTGCTGTATCTTGGGAGGGGAGGAAGTTATTTTCACTTCGGAAAGAGTTCTCGCGCTGTATCTGGGAGTATCGGAGGAGTCCTCTATCTGAACTTCGACTTCGGCCGGGTGGGTCGGTTCGAATTGAGGGTCCGGAGTATTTAAAGTCTTTCCCGTAAGTACGGACAGTTCTCTTGCTAAACCCTCTACGTTCAGCAGGTCCGGTCTATTTGAAGTAATCTCGAAATCTAGTACGTAGTCGTCGTATTCGAGTTCTTTCAATAGATTATCACCGGGAGAAAACCTGGTTTCGTCCAGGATCCAGATACCCGAGGACTTCTCTTCCAGTCCCAGTTCCTCCTTCGAGCACAGCATAGCCTCGGACTTTTCACCCTTGAAGGTTTGAGGCTCAATCAGGTCACCGCCCGGGGTTTCGCCCGGAGCAGTGATTAAGGGAACTATTGCGCCTTCGTAGAGGTTTCCTGCCGCGGTAATGGTCGGGACTGTACCCTCTCCGAGATCGACTGCGGCCAGGAAGAGGTTGTCGGCGTTAGGGTGGAGGGAAAGGTCAGTCACCCTTCCCGCGATCAGCTCCGAGGGGGGTTTTACGTAACTCACCTTCTCTACCTCCGCTCCCGCCATAGTAAGAAGTTTAGCGTGTTCTTCGACGGCCCGCTCCGAGATCTCCAGATCAAGGAAATCAGCTAACCAGCGATAAGAAATTTCCATTTCTCCTCCTAAAAACCAAGGGAAAAATTGAAGTAAGGTCTACCTGTATCCTGACCATGATAAGCATATCCAACCGCTAAATCAAAGGGCAGCAACCCCCCGAGGGTCTTACCCTTAACGGAAAGCTCTCCTCCGCCTTCGTACTTGAAGTCGTTGAAACTTATATTATTTAGAGTGTTCCAGGTGGCTCCTCCGGAGATGAATAGGCTCTGGTCTACCCGGGTTATTAGAGCCAGATTACCGATGAAAAATTTCTCCTCCTTGGAGATCGGAAAGTCCAGGGAGGCTTTCGTAAATAGTTTGTAGTTTCCCGGATAGAAGTATTGCTTCCAGCCCAGGTTTCCGGTTGAGCCGGTGCGCCATTCTCCGAAACTCTTAAACTCGGTTAGGCCGAATTTCATAAGAGGTGGCAGATCCCCGAGGCCGAAGCCCAGATTGGAGGAAAAGTTGACGTAGATGTTAGGAAGTAGCCTTTCAGTCTCCCTTGCGGAAAAGGATAAGCTGGCGTTACCCTCCAGGCTGAGACTGGAATCGAAACTCAGAGCCCAGTTATCGGTAACGCTCTGAGACATGCTGGCTCCTATTCCCAGGAGGTTGTACGTCCTATCTGCGCTTCCCGTTATTCGATCCAGCCTGATATTGAGAGATCGATTCTGGAACCAGTACTGGCTTGAGGAGCCCGTTTCGGGGTTGGACCAGAAGTCGAGCCTGGACTCAACCCAGCCGTTTACGTCCAGTTCCGATAGTCTATCGCCTTTCAAAGATAGCCCCCCGGACAGGGAAATGTTTCTGTTAAGGTTAACCCTGCCCCGGACAAGGCCCGGACCGACGGACCAGGCGTATTTATTCGGTGTTCTCCCCGAGATGGTGCCCGGCCCGACCAGGATAAAGTAAGCGTCCAGGGGCAGTCTGTTTTCCCCCAGAGAAATCTCTACCTTTCTCGGGTAGTGATTGTTGAGACGGTCCGTGTCCATTACCTGGCTTTCCGGGTCTATTGTAACCTTCTTTATCCTGTAGTCCGTTTTCCAGGAGATCGTTTGTCTTTCCCGGTCGAGAGAAACAGTCCTTTCGACCTCCTTTTCCGAACTAAGAGTCGCCCGTAGCGTTACCGGGGCGTCGAGGGACCCGGACCTAGTAACTGTTATCTCATTGGAGTAACCGCCGGACTCCAGCTTTTCCGTTGAAAGGCCTTCTATCCCGTAATCGAGGTGGCCAGAAGTAAAAAGCCATTCCCGGAAGAAGTCATCGGGAATTTTTCCCTCTCCCAGTTTCCTGGCTTCAGATGCCAGGGTCCCCACGTCGACGATCTCCTTCTTATATTTTTCGTAAGTCGCTCCAATGAATTCTTCCATCTTTTCCTTTCCCATGATCCCTTCCAGAGTCCGCAAAACCATGTAACCCTTCTTATAAACTCTGGTTTGGTATTCGTTGGCGTACTTTACGTCTTCCATCGGCTTTATTATTGCTTCGTCGAAACCATTCTGGAAGGAAAGTATGTAGGGGAGCTCGAACGTATGGGCCCGGAGATTTATGTAACCAAGCTGTGATTCGATTGCGTTCCTTATCAATCCGTCCCGGTCAAATCGAAAGAGGTTTGGTTCGTATTCAGGGTACTTATCGTGGAAGTATTGCAGGGCGAGGTACTCGGCAAAAGCCTCGCTTATCCAGTTCTGGGAATTCATGTTCGCCCCTACTCCTATGCCGAACCACTGGTGAGCGATCTCGTGAGCGATTAAGTATTCCGCCAGCCTGTTCGTAATATTAGATAGAGCCAGATCCTTCTCCTCGAAAAAGGAATTACCGAGGGATATTAGACCGTCGGCCGCCATGCCAAAGTATCCCGATACCGGATTCTGAATAAAGGTCAGTTTTTTTCTACGGTATTCACCGTACCTGTCGGAGTAGAATTTTAGTATTTCGTTTGCGTAGGAAGAAATAACTCTTGCTTCTTCCTGGTAACCGGGAAAGTGGAAGACTTCGATCGTAAATTCCTTAAATTCCTCGCGATGGGTTCGGTACTTAGAACTCGTAGCCAGAGGGAAGGACCGAGCTTTGTCCAGTTCCAGTTCGAGTATTTTTCTCTTCGAATCCTCTCCCGGTTTCGTTTCTTCGGAAGTCACTCCGGCTACCTCGAAGTCTTCTGGCACGTTCAGCTGAACCTCGTAATCGGCGCTCGGTAGTTTAATTCGACTGTAGACCTCCCGGTTGTAGCCAGTCCACCATTCAGCCGGGGTCAAGGTGGGATACCAGCCAAACCTCCACGTGTAAACTCCCTGAAATAATTCTTCGTCACCGACCTTCTTTCGAGGAAACTTAGTAGAAAACTCCAGCGATACCCGGGTTTTCTCGCCGGGCTCCAGTTTTTCCGGCAACTCGATCCTTATTATCGTGTCTTCCAGGGAATAGGTCTGGGAGAATGGGGGCAGGCTTTCCAGTGTGTAGTCCAGTTTTTCCCCGTCAGGACCGGTAATTTCCTTTACCTCTGTCCAGCCTGGATCGAATCCGGCAGGGTAGTTGGAATCGAGGTTTACTTTGCTTATATAAGGGTTGGGTTCTCGATGGAGGTTACTCTTCAGGGTAAGGACTACTTCGGAAACTGGCTGGTCCAGCGAGTTGGTAAATTCGATCCTCTCCCGACCTTTGATTAACTGCTTTTCATCCATTAACTTGGCTTCGATTCGGTAATTGGTTTCCGCCCCCCGACCGGTTACGGGAATGATCATTATCAGGCTCATTAATACCAGCCATAAACCGTTAACGGTGATAACCACTGCAGGGCGGGAACGAAAGTTTGCCATAGGGTTTCCTCCCCTTTTTGTTCTACGCGTTCACTCTACGGGCAACTCCAGTTTTACTTTCTTTATCCGGCGTTTGGAGGCTTTTTCTATCGTCAGCTTGACGTCGTCAATCGTGAGTTGGGTCCCGGTATTTGGAATATCCTCGAGTTGGTCTATCAACAGCCCGCCGATGGTTACGCTATTCTCGGGGAGATTGAGGCCGAGCGATCTGTTTATCTCTTTTACTTCGCACTCACCGTTAATCAGGACCTGACCGTTATCCAGTTCTTCTATCATCTCTTCGTGGACGTCGAATTCGTCTTCGATCTCCCCGACAATTTCTTCCAGAATGTCTTCCAGGGTTATTATCCCCGCCATGCCTCCGTATTCGTCCAGCACGACAGCGAGATGGATCTTCTTCCCCTGGAATTCCCGCAGCAGTACGTTTATAGGTTTCGTTATCGGGGTATAGTAGACGGGCCGCAGCAACTCCCTTACGGAAAGACCGGGATTTTCCGAATGCATCAGCAGGTCTTTGGAGTAGAGTATTCCGATTATTTCATCTATCTGGCCGTCCCGTACCGGGTACCGGGAATGACCGTACTCCGAAACTAGCTGCTTTGCCTCTTCCACAGTGCTGTTAGCATCTATGGTATGGGTCTCCGTCCTTGGAACCATGGCTTCGTCGGCGGTTAGGTCGTCGTAGCTGAAGATCCTCTTTATCATTTCCCCTTCCTGTTTGCCAAATAGTTCTCGTTCCTGGGCAATATCGATCAAATTCTTTAGCTCTTCCTCGCTTACCCTGGCTGGTTCCCTGTGAGTGAACTCCTTGCTAAAGAGGTTTAAGATCCTATGTGACAGCGATTGAAATCCAACTATAAAGGGTTTGAGCAATACCGAGCTGTAATAAACGTAATTGATTATCGTCAGAGTATACTTTTCCGGGTTATTTTTGGCGAAGTTCTTTGGGGTAATCTCTCCGAGGACGAGCAGGGTGGAGGTCATGGTCAAAGTCGTAATTATTCCCTTTTGAAAAGTCGAAATACCCGTTGGTAGGATCTGAAGGAACAATAGAGTTGCAATCGAGCTTGCGCCGATATTTACCAGATTGTTCAGAATTAGAATCGAAGTTATCAGGCGATTCGGATCGTCGGCGAGTACTTCCAGCGCTTTGGATTTGTCCGGGTATTTTGAGCTAAGTAGCCTCACCCTTACCTGACCGAGGGAAGTGACGGCCGTTTCGGAACTGGAACAGAGCCCCGAAAAGGCAACTAGAATGGCCAGTATGACAAGCTGTACCCCAATAGACAATAAGCAACACTCCCTACCTGGTTTTGAACGATCCTCTCTTGGTAGTCATTTTTAAGATCAGGATAAAAACTGAAACACACGATTCAAATAGAATGGTTCTGTTACCCAATTAAATGGTATCGTAGTTTGCCGGCATACCAACTTTAGTTTCCCATTCTTCGACCAGCACTTAGTTGAGGATAGTGACTTGGCTGTGATTACTTAAATCACGTTAATTTTGGCTGCCTTAGCTCTTAAGCGTATGAATATATGATCCAGATAAGGCAACTCAACTAAGTGCTGGACTAAACTTCTGTTGTAAAATAACTCTTAATATTGACCTAACTGTTAAGTGAACAGGTAAAGTCACTCGACCAAGTCTCCAGTTTATTCTGTTGATAATTATAGATTCGGTGATTTATTATTGCAACGGCGAGGGATTAGTAGGGATTATCTACTTTTCCTCCTTTCGTTGACAGATAAAGTCAGCACTTGTATCCTTTGCCCATCGGGAATGGTATATATGGATTTAAATATTGAACAGATGAAAGAACTTATCGACCTCTTTGAGGGCTCCAGTTTATCGGAAATTAGTGTTCAGCAGGACGAATTTCAGGTTACGTTGAAGAAAAACTCCATGGGTGAGTCCGGGCTGCATTCCGGTGAAACTGATTCTCAGGGTGTTTCCTACCGGAAAAGCGAGAAAGAGACCGACGAAACGGAGAAAGAGAAAGTGGAATCGGGTGCGGGGGAAGCGACGGAAGAAAAGGCGAAAAATAAAAACGCCGTAACCTCGCCGATAGTTGGGACGTTTTACAGAAGTCCTTCGCCCGATGAGCCCCCTTATGTTGAGGTGGGTGATTGGGTGGAAAAAGACGATACGGTCTGTATCGTGGAGGCGATGAAGGTAATGAACGAAGTAAAGGCCGATCAAACCGGGGAAGTTGTGGAAATCTGCGTCGAGGACGGAGACTCCGTCGAATACGGCCAGAAGTTATTTAAATTGGGTTCCCTCGATAAAGGTAGCTAACTTGGAAAAGATACTGGTCGCAAATAGAGGCGAGATTGCCCTCCGGATTATCGAGGCGGCCCGGGAGCTTGGGTTGACCACGGTTGCCGTATATTCGAAACCCGATAAACACCAGCTACACGCCCAGCTGGCGGACGAGGCTTACTGTATCGGACCCAAGGAGCCAGAGGAAAGTTATTTGAACCTACCCACTATCATCGGGGCGGCTGATATAAGCGGGGCTGACGCCATCCATCCCGGATACGGCTTTCTCTCGGAAGATTCCCATTTTGCTGAAGTATGTGAGGGCCACAATATCAACTTTATTGGTCCTTCTTCGTCCGTTCTGGAACTCGCCGGAAATAAACTAGAATCCAAGAAAATAGCGGAACAGGCCGGGGTGAACGTTTTACCCGGGACCGAGGGCGCGATTTCCGAGATTGAGGAAGTCAAGAAAGAAGCCAATAGGCTAGGATACCCGCTAATTCTGAAAGCCGCGTTTGGCGGCGGGGGTAGAGGTATGCGGCTGGTCCAGGACGAGCAGGAGTTAATCGAGGGGTTCGAGTCCAGTAAGAAAGAGGCCGAAGTCTCGTTTGGGCGGGGAGATCTATACCTGGAGCGGTATTTACACCAGCCCAAACACGTAGAAGTTCAGGTAATCGGTGATGAACACGGTAATCACGCCCACGTAGGCGAGAGAGAGTGTTCGACCCAGCGGAGACACCAGAAGATCATCGAGGAAGCCCCGGCTCCCGGCATCTCCCCAGACACGAGAACCGAACTTCGGGAGGCCGCTATAAGGATTGCCGAGGAGTTTGGTTACAATAGCCTCGCGACTGTCGAGTTTCTGGTCGATCAGGATGAAAACTACTATTTTATGGAACTTAACGCAAGGATCCAGGTAGAGCATCCGGTATCGGAGGAGATATCCGGGGTAAACCTGGTCAAGGATCAGATAAGGCTCGCGGACGGGGAAGAGCTTCAGCGGGAAAGGTACTCCGACCTCAGGGGACACTCGATAGAGTTCCGGTTAAACGCCGAGGACCCGGAGAATAATTTCCTGCCATCTTCCGGTCTAGTTCACATCAACCAGCTCCCTGGAGGTCACGGTGTCAGGTTCGATACCTGGATATACGACGGGGCAGAAATGACACCCTACTACGACTCTCTTTTGGGTAAACTTATAGTAACTGCCGAGGAACGGTACGACGTTATTACCAAGGCGGTCTCGGCTCTTAGGCGGTTCGAGGTGGAAGGAGTAAAGACCAATGTGGAATTACACCTTGATCTTATCCGCCAGAAGGAATTCAGGACGGGTGATTACTCTATCACTTTCCTGGACGAATTCATGAAAAAAACCCGGACGGAGGAGCGAGTTTAACTTCCATATTTCCCGATGGAAAATTAGCCTTCCGATTTTTTGAGTTTTCAGTATTATCCTGATACATAAAGTAGATTTTTTCAGTAAACCTTGATCCTGGTTCAGAGTGACATAAGGAGGTATTATGGAAGTATCTGAAGCCATTCGAAACAGAAGAAGCGTTCGTAAGTTCAAAGACAAACGGGTACCTCGAGAAGACCTGGTAGAACTTGTTGACTATGCCCGGTTGGCTCCCAGCGGGATGAACAAACAGCCTCTCGAATTCGTAATCGTGGACGAACCGGAACTGGAGCGAGAGCTATTCGCGTATACGAGCTGGGCCGGGGCACTCGACTGGAACCCGGGAATGGAGGAAAGACCCAGAGCTTACATTCTAATTTTGATTAACCCTGAAGTGAAGCCGGTGACGGAGAAGCGCGACGCCGGGCTGGCAGCTGAAAATATCTGTCTTGGCGCAGTGGACAAAGAATTGGGCTCCTGCTTACAGATACCGTCGGAAAAAGAAGAGATCAGGAAGTTGCTGGGTGTTTCGAATGATCGCGTTATCAGTCTGGCTATCGGTTTGGGGTATCCCGATCAGGAAACCAGGCTGGAAGAAGGAAGTGACAATATAGACTATTGGTTCGACGACGAAGGTGTTTTTCACGTGCCAAAGAGACCGGTTGAAGATATTCTACACGTTAATAAATGGCAGGCAGGTGAAGTCAACTGAGTAAGGCCCGGTACAGGGGTTCTGGCTAAATCCCGGGTAGTTACCTTGAAATTTATACGGTGAGGTAGAATTTACCGGATTAGTTGCCCGGACTGGAATGACTCGGAAAAAATAAAAAGGGCACCGGACTTTGGTGAAATAAACCGGTGCCCTTTATCTGAGTAACCTAATAAACAAATTATTAATCCTACCGGCTTATTCTTACCCGGCCTCCTCCCTCGATCAAGCTTTCAACTTCTTCCAGGGAAGCCCAGGACATGTCGCCGGGGTTCGTTTGCTTTACGGAGGAGCTGGCATTGCCGTACTCTACTCCTTGTTGAACGTCCCCGTCGCTCGCGAGGTATCCATACAGAAATCCTCCCGTGAAGGAGTCGCCTCCCCCGACACGGTCGACCAGTTCTAGTTCGTAAGTCATATCTTTGTAAACTTCTCCCTCTGAATAAGCAATGGCCGCCCAATCGTTTCTCCACATAGAAACGTTGTCCCTTAATGTGATAGCCACTACGTCAAATTTAAATTCCCGGGCCAATTGCTCGGCAACTTCTGAATAATCCTCTCCGGTAATGTCAAAAACTCTTTCCGTATCCTCTTCTGTAGTTATCAGAATATCGGTGTATTCCATCAGTTCGGTCATTACCTCTTTTGCCTCTTCCTGAGACCATAATTTTGACCGGTAGTTTAAATCCACGCTTACCAGGAGACCGGCGTCTTTTGCAGCTTTCATCGCTTCCTTGGTAACTTCGGAGGCCGACTTACTCAAAGCGGGAGTAATTCCGCTGGTGTGAAAGAGGGTTTTGTCTCCTCCGGCAAAAACCTCTTTCCAATCAAATACACCTTTTTTTGCCTTGCTTATGGCCGAGTTTGACCGGTCGTAAATCACGGAGCTGGGTCTGGGATTCGCTCCGTACTCTAAAAAGTACTTTCCTACTCTGTCTTCGTCCGTCCAAACTATGTCAGATGTATCTACTCCGTGTTCCCTTATTTTGTTTTCCACCATCCTTCCCAGGGGGTTGTCCGTCAACCTCGTGACAAAAGCCGTGTCTATCCCCAGTCTTTGCACGCAAACGGCCACGTTCGATTCACTTCCACCTACAAATACTTCAAATGAATTCGCCTGCTCAAGTCTGTTGAAGTCGGGTGCTGATAACCTAATCATTGTTTCTCCGAATGTAACTACCTCAACTCCCAATTTGAAACACCTCCGTAAGGAATACGTTTGACATGAAAAGGTTAAAGAGTTTACCCAGATTTCCTCGCCGCTTGAACGGTGTCCACTAGCTTCCTGGCGTTTTCCGTTATTACGCCGTAATTTCCTTTGTCGATTGCATTTTGATCTATTAGAGCGGACCCGACGGCCAGTACGTCTGCTCCTGCCTGGATGAAGTCGGCAGCGTTTTCATGGCTAACTCCTCCAGTGGGCATTAGTGAAACCTGGGGAAGGGGCGACTTAACGTCTGAAAGAAATTTCGGACCAAGTCTGGAAGCCGGGAATACCTTTATAATCTCCGCTCCTGCTTGCCAGGCGTTCATGATTTCAGTTGGAGTGAAAGTTCCCGGTGCTACTACCTTCCCGTAACGCTTGGCCATTTTTATCATCTCGTAATCCGTGGTAGGAGAAACTACGTACTCCGCCCCCGCCAGGATCGCAGACCTTGCCGTTTCAGCGTCAAGAACCGTTCCCGCTCCGATAAGTACGTCCTCGATTTCGTCGGTTACTGTCTCGATTACATCCAGGGCATCCGGTGTAGTCATCGCTACTTCGATGCATTCCACGCCCCCTTTCTTTAATGCAAGGGCAACCTCGACTAACTCCTCCGAGCTTTCCGTTCGCATTACTGCTACAACGCCAGCCTGCTTCATTCTACTTAAAGTATCTTCTCGAGTCATGTTTTCCCTCCTTAGTTTATTACCACGTTTCAAGCTGGGCCATCAGTCCGCCGTCGACGAATTGCATTGATCCGGTTACAAATGATGCTTCCTCACTGGCCAGGTAGCGGGCTGCCTTACCCACGTCTTCCGGAGTGCCCAATCTTCCAAGAAGTTGTCGTTCCGTGACCTCCTGTTGCATTTTTTCAGGGTTATCCGCACTTTCGAAAATGCTCCGGATCAGGGGGGTAAGAATCCACCCGGGGCAGATAGCGTTCACCCGGATTCCATCGGAGGCGTAGTCTATCGCCAGACTTCGAGTTAAAGCCGCTATGCCACCTTTAGAAGCAGCGTAAGGAGATGTTTCGTTCGCGGTTGCGAAGGCATGTACTGAAGAGAGGTTTATTATGCTCCCCCCTCCGACTTCTTGCATGTACGGTATGCTGTATTTGGAGCATAAAAATACTCCCTTAAGATTTACTTCCAGGCACCTGTCCCAGTCTTCCGAACTCGTTTCAAGGACGGATTTATATACGCCGATGCCCGCGTTGTTTACCAGTATTTCCACCGGTCCGTATTTTTCTACCGATTTCTCGACTATTTCTTTTACCTGGTCCTCCCGGGATACGTCCGCTTCGATAAAAGTAGCTTCACCTCCCTTTTCTCTTAGTTGTTCCGCGGTTTTATTGCCCTGTTCAGCGTCTACGTCGACCACCGCGACTTGCGCTCCTTCCTCGGCAAATACCGTCGCTATTCCTTTACCTATGCCTTTTGCCGCGCCGGTGACGATGGCGGTTTTTTCGTCCAGAGTGTTTTCACGCATTTTGCCCACCTCCAGTGAGTGCAGGTTTATAGAGTTCTGTCGTAAGTTGAAAGCAGTTCCGGGCCGTCTTCAGTGACTAGAATATTGTCCTCCATTCTGATGCCGCCCCAGCCTTCAATGTATATACCCGGTTCTACGCTGGTTACCATTCCCGATTCAAGTTCGTCGTCCGCTCCCGGGTACAGCATTGGTATATTTTCGTGGTATCGAAGTCCCAATCCGTGTCCTGTGATGTGCGGGAAGTTGTCTCCGTAACCACCCTTTTCTATTGTTTCTCGAGCAGCTTTATCAACCTCGCCCCAACTCGTTCCCGGACTCATCCTATCGATTGCAGCTTGTTGTGCTTTGGAGACCAAATTATGGATCTCTTTTTGTTTTTTTGTCGGTCGTCCCGCCACGGTAACTCTCGTCAGATCGGACCAGTAGCCGTCTACGACGGTTGGTAATTCCAGAAGAACTATATCTCCCTCCGTAATTCGTTCGCTTCTACTGGGGACGAATAGCAGAGTTTCGAAACTCCCCGGGCCCGTTCGTATTTCAGCCGAAGCCCTGGCAAAATTTGCTCCCTTGTAACCCGCTCCTTTGCTTCTGATTTCCTGTTCGACTGCTGCTGCAACCTGGGCCTCGGTCTTGCCCGGAAGGACCTCCTCTTCGAATCGGGCCAATCCAAGGGCGGCTACTTCGTTCGCTACCCTCAGTTTATCTTGCTCGTAATCCGTTTTTACGGATCTTGCTTTTTCGAGCAAACCCGTGGCGTCGACAACTTCCCCGCCGGAAAAGACCTTTTCGATTAAATTTAGCGTTGGTTTTCCCACTCCGACAGGCTCCATTACGTTATAAGGAGGAGCTACGAGCTCGAAAGACGTTTCGACGCCTACCGTCGAGTTTTGCAGGGATTGCTCGTCCCGGATATCCGACAACAATCTTTCCCAGGAACTGAAGAGGTCGTCTTCTCCAACCAGACCCCAGCCAAATATTCGGGTATCAGCCCAGCTTTTTTCCGCGTACGGTTCTTCTACTTCCGGAGCTAAAAGTATCGGCTCCTCACCTTTGGGTAATATTGCCAGTGACAGTCCCTGCTGGGCCCAGTAATCCGATAAGTAAAGAACGTTTTCGGGTAATCGGCATATTAGAGCGTCGACGTTTTCCCGCTCCATTTCTTCCTGTAAACGATCGAACCTCGTTTTATCAATTTCTACCATAGAAATCCTCCTCGTTTTTGTATTTTAGTGAAAAGAATTCAGTTTATTTTCTCTCCCAACGATCCAGTTTCTGTTGAGATATTAACGGTCAAAAGTTTAAATTTTCGAGTAATTTGGTTCGAGATGAGTTACTCGGTTCCC
The DNA here is from genome assembly GCA_021735245.1 of Candidatus Bipolaricaulota bacterium. Taxonomy (GTDB): domain Bacteria; phylum Bipolaricaulota; class Bipolaricaulia; order M55B111; family M55B111; genus JAGXLP01. Next base: position 20,392 of record JAIPHJ010000011.1, on the reverse strand, counting down.
AGCTTGTCGAGACCTATTGCTGCAAGAAGTACCGCACCGGTAAAAACCTGCTGCCAGTAAATCCCCACTCCGGCAAGGTTTAAAGCGTTGGTGAGCAGCTGGAGTAAAAAAGCACCCAGGACTGCACCGATTACCGTACCCGCTCCCCCAGAAAGCGATGACCCACCTATGACGCAGGCGGCAATTGCCGACAACGGGGCCTGTTCCCCAATTGTAACGGAGGCCATACCGGTTCTCGCAGCCATAAACAACCCTGAAATCCCTGCCAGGATGGCGACAAAAACGTAATTGAATAATTTTACTTTTACGGTATTAATACCGGACATAGTTGCCGCTTCTTCGTTGTCACCCACGTAGTAGGACAGGCGAAACCACCGCATGTTACGGAAGAGATAGTCAAACACAATCGCCCCGATAATTAAAAAGTACACCGGGTAAGGTATCCCGAATAGCCTGCCCTGGCCGATCTGAGTGAATGTATCGGGAAGTCTGGTTATGCCGCGACCTCCGGCCACTACGAGCAGGACCCCGCGGACGCCGATCATCATACCCAGAGTTGTCACAAAGGGATTAAAATCCAGAATTGCAATGAAAAACCCGTTGACTAGCCCCACCCCGACGGCCGATAGAAGCGCAATTATTATTGCGACGGGGAGTGAGAATCCAAGGTTGAAAGAAACACCTACAACGACTCCTGCCAGTGCAAGAGTCGACCCGACGGAAAGGTCGAAGCCCCCGGTAATTAAGGGAGCTGTCATTCCAATAGCTATGATTCCGATCATCGTCGTGCCCAGAAGTATGGACCTCATGTTGCTTGCCGTCATGAAGTGAGGCGAAACGAAACTCATTACGGCCATAATCAGCAAAAGCCCCAGGGCCAGAAGGGAAGCTCTGGAGTGAAGAACCCTTTCTTTCAACGCCTGTGAGAGCCCTTTACTGTTCAAATCTTTCATTATCTATTCTCGACCTCCGTTGATTCAACACCGGCTGCATAGGACATTACCTTTTCCTCAGTTGCCTGGTCGCCAGGAACTTCGCCCACCAGGTTACCTTCTCTCATTACGAGAATCCTGTCGCTCAGTTGAATTACTTCGGGTAAATCCGAGGAAACTAAGACTATACCGATACCTTCTTCTTTTGCTAGCATCCTTAACCTCTTGTAAATTGATTCTTTCGTTCCTACATCGACACCTCTTGTCGGTTCGTCCACAATTAATATTTTTGGGTTAATTCCGACCCATTTACCCAGCAAAACCTTTTGTTTGTTTCCGCCCGACAGGTTACGAATCACCTGTTTGATGGAGGGGGTGACTATATCGAAAGAGTCCACCATCTTTTTGGAATAATCCGCGATCCGCTGATAGTCGAAGAGATCCATCCGATCTAGGAACTTTTCCAGTTTAGGAGCTATCAGATTCTCCCCTACTTCCATACCCTGGAAAAGCCCTTCTTTCCCCCTGTCTTCCGGGAGATAGCCTATAGAGTGATTGATTGCATCTTTTACTCCTGTTAGTGATACGGATTTACCTTCTAACCGGACTTCTCCCTCATCTATGGGATACTGGCCCAGGATAGTTTTAAATAGTTCCGTTCTTCCCGCCCCCACCAGTCCGAAAAACCCAAGTATTTCCCCTCGATGTAATTCGAAGCTGACCTTTTCAAACTGGCCGGCCGAGCCGAGGTTCTTAACTTCGAAGAATTTTTCTCCTATCTCTTCTCCTCTGGTATCCGAACCATACATATCCTCGATGTCGCGACCTACCATCAAGGACGAAAGTTCTTCTTCGGAAGTTTCGTCTATGTTTTTCGTTTCCACGTATTTTCCGTCGCGCAGAACTGTAACCCTGTCCGCTAACTCGAATAGTTGCGAAAGTCTGTGAGTAATGTAAATCAGTGAAATTCCGCTTTCGTTAAGCCCTTCCAGGAGTGTGAAAAGGGAATCAATTTCGTCTCTATCCAGTGAAGTTGTCGGTTCGTCGAGGATCAGGATCTCGGGGTCGAGAAGAACCACCCTGAGGATTTGCAGTACCTGCCTAAGGCCTGTCGATAAGTTGTGTACGGGGGTTTGTGGGTCCAGGTCGATATCGAACCTTTTGAGTTCCTCCCGGGCTTTCTTTTGCCGGGTCTGTTTGTTAAGAAACTCCAGCTTGTGTTTCTTGAACTGGTAGACAAACAAGTTTTCGGCGACTGAGAGAGACGGAAAGTCGTCAAGTTCCTGGGGCACGATTCCAATTCCTTGTTGTAGTGCCTCTACGGGCTTTTTGAACCGAACGGGTCTGTCTTTGAGAAAAATCTTCCCGAAATTAGGTTGCAGGTGGCCGCTGACGATTCTCGCGAAGGTGGACTTCCCGGCTCCGTTTTCCCCGATTATGGAGTGGATTTCTCCCTCCTTAAGTTGAAAATCCACGTCCTCCAGAGCTGTGACCCCCGGAAAAGTTTTTGTTATTTCTTTTCCTCTGAGTAAAGGGTTGTTGGCCATTTGAATTCTCCCGATTAAAAACGAGCACGGGACGCTCCCGCGCCCCGTGCAAGGTTATTTGCTCTAATTATTCTTCCTGCCAGAATTTCCATTCTTCGTTTTCCCTGAGCCAGCCCTCCCAGTTATCCTCCGTAACCAGTTCCACACCCGTATCGATTCTTATTGGTGCGGCTGTAACTCCGGCTGCCTCGTTGTCCGTCGTTATCGGCATTGGGTTGTGCTTGAGGTTATAGAGGAGATTCATGGCGTAGAAGGTGGTTAGGTGACCCTTCTGAGCTACCGAGGCGGCGAGCTCGCCTTCTCCTACGCTTTGTACCGTATCGTTATTTCTGTCCATTCCAATTACCTCTACCTGGTCGCTCATACCTTTCTCTCGAAGAGCGGTGACTGCGGAACGGGCTCCGACGGAGTCCACGCAGACGAAAGCGTCCAGGTCGGGATGCCTAGACAGTATTGCTGTAGCTGTCGAGATACCGGTTTCAAAGTCTCCCTGTGTATCCCCTTTTGAGACTATTTCTAAACCTTCGTACTGTTCGAAAGTGTCCCTGTATCCGTCCGCTCTCTCCTGGAACATTGGGGCCGTGATCGTCAGAAGCCCTACCTTTCCTTCTCCGTCGAGCAGTTCCGCCAGGTATTCGCCCCCGACTTCGCCGACCTTGCGCTGAGTGATTCCCACGTAAGCCGTGCGTTTGGACTCCGGAAGGTCGCCGGTGACGGTTACGACAGGTATGCCCGCTTCTTCGGCTTCATTTACTACCGGTTCCAGAGACGTATCGGGTGGATAGACAATTAGTCCGTCCGGATCCATACCCATAGCCGTCCGAACTGCATTGATTTGCTCCTGGGTATTATAATCGGGTGGACCCAGCACGCGAGTCTCTACTCCTAAAATATCGCCGGCAAGATGAAAAGCCTCTATGTGGACGTCGAAGAACTCAAGATTCCGCCAGCAGGTGACAAATACGTAGAGGTCATCCTCTATATTCGGTTCCCTTAATACCTGTTGTTCTACTGTTGGTAAGTCTGACTCCTGAGCAAAAGACACTGCGCCAAAGCCGAATAGAAACACACCGACAAGAAGAGTGATAAAGATCTTTCGTGCCTTAGAAGATTCGATAACGTTCATTTGCTTCACCCCTTTTTTGGTAGTTTGGATCCAAAAGAACCTCCACTATTATATTTGAGTTTATCACCTCCTGGGAAATCAAAGACGTCTTATGGTCTAAATTTCAGGGCGGAACTCCTATTTTGCTCAAGAAATTTTTCTCGGTAGTCTTCTCTAGGCGGCGAAAAAATATCAATGGCTTTACAGTCCACGTCCCGAATGAACGCACCGTGTTCAATACCGGAAGGTAGAAAGATTACATCTCCTTCCTCGACCCTGTATAACTTTTCCCCGATAATTTCATCACAGTAGCCGTCGACAACTATCATTAATTGCTCTTCGGGATGGGAATGCAGCTCGAAAGTGCTTCCTGACTTCATCGTGAGGAAACTGATTGTCACGTTCTCCCCCTGGACCAGATGACTCAAAGATCCTGGAACCAGTTCCGTAAGCGGTACATCATCGTAGGGTCGGACAACATGCTCCTCCCGGTCCTCTTCAGTCGCTTTTTCAAATTGAGATTCGTCCATTTATTTCACTCCTCCCTTTTCTTGGAACTATTAATAGTCAGCCGGAGAGAAACCATTCCCGGGGCTCCGGTGTTTTGATTGCTCCTCACTGTAACCTAGCTTTGAAGAAATGTTCCCCGCATAATTCATAACAAGTTTAGCTTTTTGTTCTATCACCTCTTCACTCATCTGGGCGGCTAGTCCCGTTAAACTTACCGCCGCATCTACTTCTCCGTCATGCCTGTGAATGGGGGCAGCGATACACTTAACGCCCTCTTCGAATTCTTCTTTGTCAACCGCATATCCCATTCTCCTAATATGCGTGAGCTCCTCCCGTAATTCCTCGACAGAAGTAATAGTGTGCTTCGTATGGGGGGATAGGTCTAATTTTCCAATTAAGTCGTCCAATCGGGCTTTCGGCAGGTGGGCAAGGATAACTTTTCCCAGGGCAGTGGCGTGTAAAGGGGCCGTCTTGCCGGGGGAAGAATACATCCTAAACCCGCTGTTGGATTCTACTTTGTCAATATAGACAATTTGGGTTTCACTAAGAAACCCCAGGTGTACGGTTCTTTTTGCTTTATCTCGAAGCTTCTTGATTTCGGATTTTGCTTCCGTCGTAAGACTGAGTCTATCCATTACCAATCTACCTTTTTTGGCGAAGGCCAGCCCCAGCCTGTAACGCTTATCTTTGTCCCTGTTGAGGTAACCGTATTTTTCTAACGTGTGAAGGATGGGATAAAGGGAGCTCGGGTTTGTCTCGCACTTGCGGGCGATCTCGGTAACTCTCAATTCAGTGTTTTCCGAATCAAATAACTCAAGAATTGAAAGGGACTTGTCCAGCGATTTATTTAAATAGTTGCGTTTGCCGTTTGATTCGTTCAACTGGTTCACCTGAGTTTAACTATTATAAGAATTTGAATATATAAAGAATGTTTTGACCATTACAAAACTTATTTTACATAAATTTCCAGAATTTTCAAGTTTGGTGATCGAGCGAGGATATTGTCTCGTTAAGTTTAGTTTCTATTCGAAGTGACAGTGCTTAGAAATACTCCACACGAATCACCGTGAAGATATAAAGATGAAGTCAGAGGGAGTAATGACTGTGTATAGCGAGTCTGCCAGGTGCTAATTACAGTGTATTAGAAGTAGTGAATGGCGTTTATTTTGATGTTCTGGACCGATGATTATTTTGTTTTCCAGCAAGAGGAGGAGTTTCCGGGTAAGAGATCTCCGGGTTGGTTTGTAGAAACCGAAGAACTGCTTAAACGGGATTTTCTACAAGCCCCGTCCCTTGGAGCGGGGTTCTTGACTTCTACGTCGAAATTTTCTAACTTCGCTTCACCCTACTCGCCTTATCTAATCTACCCTTGAGTTCTTTGGAGATTAAATAGGTGAAGAGGGACAAGAAATACAACTCACTTATCAGTATATTTGCTAAAGGAAAGACTCACGCTTCTGCCTTCTCCTGGCTCAGGACTACTTTTACCTTGGCGGCCAGTTCCGCGTAACTGATTTTCCAGTCCACTTCGCTGACCATCTCGCTTGCCCGCTGCATGAAATCCAGCAATTTTACGCTGACGTCGTAGTTTTCTTCGAGTTCGGTAACTGACTCGGTAGTTAGCTTCCTTATTTCCTCTTTTGAGCTGGAAGTTTCCGCTTCCAGGTCAGTCAGTAGTTCTCCGAACTCCTCGACGGTTTCGTGGTCTTCGGGTACGTAATCACCGGCGTCAGATATTGCCATCTGGTGGGCGATAGACCGCTCTTTTTCCGGTATTTTCTGCCTTTCTCCCGTATCTCGGTTCTGAGTGGCCATGAATACGACGACAAGGCTCACGAAAAGTACCGCCCCGAGAAGCCCCAGTATACGCCAGTTTATATTATTCATCGTTTCTCCTTTCGTCGATGGGATTATATGAGATCAGTAGGGCGTTACCAAGGCGGGTATTCGATGGTGTAGAATGTAATCCGTAAAAGCCTTTTAGCTGTTTATCTTTTTTACGGGCTATCGTGGGGTGTCTTCTTTCTGTGGTCCGTTTTGAACAAATATTGGAATAACCTTTGCTATAATTCAACCGATCTCTGGGAACTATTTGAGCATGAATGCTACCATGTTCCAATTTTTCGGATTAAGGCAGAAACCGGTCAAAGGGTAAATATCGGTACCGAGATTAATCTTTACTGTGCAGGGGTGACGATTGAGAGAGATAGAATCATCTCCGCAAACGCCGCTCGACCCCGCCCCGAACGTTATAGGAAAAGATAGATGTTGAGGTTAAAGACGGCTTTTCTTCCTTCTCGAACATTTTCATAAGATTATGGATCCGGATTTAAGCTCTTCGGCCCGGGGTCGAAGCCTATACACGGTGGACGTTTTGCGGTTTTATCAGCCCCTTGGATCAACCAATCAATTAAAAGTTAGCCCTCTCCGGTAACAGATTAGCCAGTAGTTGGTTGAACGGTCGAATTCGGGGTCGTCTATTTCGTCTTAGAGTCGGCCACCTCTAAGGCTTCGTCCAACTTTTCTAAGGCCTCATCAATTTTTTCCTCAGTTATTATTAGTGGTGGGCCAATAAGTAAAGTACTGTGGACGCCTACTACGTAAAGTCCGATCTCTCTTGCCTTCTTTATCACTTTGTCAACTACGTTGGTTTCCTTTGATAGTCTGGATTCTCTAGTGCCAAAAGGTTCTTTGGTTTGTCGATTCTTTACTAACTCTAAACCCCAGAATAGACCAACTCCTCTGACGTCGCCGATACTTTCGTGTTTTTCTTTGAGATCTTTCAATTTACTTCCGAGATAATCCCCTTTATTTTTCGCATTGTCTATCAAATTAAGCCTTACGTATTCCTCCAGAGCAGACTTTCCAGCTGCGGTAGCTATTGGGTGGCCACTGTACGTATGTCCGTGACAGAACATATTATCGTCAAAGAAGTCAACAATCTTTTCGTCCACTATAGTTGCACCGAGCGGTGCATAAGCTCCGGTTATTCCTTTGGCCATTGTCATTATATCAGGGGTTACGTCCCATAGGTCCATTCCAAACCATTCGCCGGTTCTTCCAAATCCGGTCATCACCTCATCGGACACAAGCAATGCTTCATGTTCGTTGCAGATCTCCCTCAACCTTTTCATATATCCGTCTGGAGGTACGATTATGCCGTTTGATCCAACGATAGGTTCGACGAACACGGCGGCAATTGTATCTCCCTCGAGATGAAGCATTTCATCTATGTAATTAACACAGGCAAGATCACAGTCTGGATATTCCAAATCAAAGGAACAGCGGTAACAATAAGGGTCGGGAGCTTTTATTGCACCGGGGATTCCGGGTTCTGCCGGTATTCTCCTTAAGTCCCCAGTAAGGGAAATCGAGCCGTAAGTCGAGCCGTGATAGGATCTGTACCTGGAGATAAATTTACGTTTACCGGTAAAATATTTGGCAATTTTTAGCGCTCCTTCATTTGCCTCTGTTCCGCTTGTGGAGTAAAAAACCTTCTTTAGATCCCCTGGAGTGAGATCGGCTAATTTTTTAGACAGTTTTGCTCTGACTTCTGTGGTGAAGGGCGGAGCGATGTAGGATATTTTTTTAGCCTGTTTAGCCATCGATTCGATAACCTGCTGATTGGAATGACCCAGATTGGAGCAAATTAATTGTGAAGCGAAATCCAAGTATCTATCTCCCTCGGTATTGTAGAAATATACATCATCTCCGTCGACAATTTGATTCATAGTTAACCCATCCTGGAAAGACCAGGTTCTAAACTGATTCTCTTTATCCCATTCTTCTATTTTATCCATATACGAACACCTCCTATCAATAATATTTATATGGATTAAATTATGGTCACTTTTATGGCCCTAAATTTAACCTCCGGGTGTTTGTGTTTCGCTACTACCTATTCGGAAAACTCCAGACCAATGGCGCTTATTTCCTCTTTCATCCGGTCATAAAATTCCTGATATTCCTTTTCCACTTTCCCCGTTTTCATGTCGTAACATTCCTGGTATTTCTTACCTGGGGGCGGGTCGTCAAGTTTATCCTCGTAGCGGTCAAGCAACTGTTTTACCAGTTCGTTTGCCTCGGATCTAGACAACTTCGTGGCCGCATGAGCTGCTTCTACCGAAAATTGCATTTCCTTGGGAGTAATGTAATCAACCGAAGTAGCCTTTGCGGGCAACGGAGCTTGAGCTGAAACCCCCGAAGTAATTGCAGCTGTTATATAGGCTGCTGTTTCGTAGAAATACATTTTAGTAAAAGGACCTGCTGCCTGGTACGCCAGAAATATGGTGGGGAGATCAAGGTTTCGGCTTATTGCCTGGGCGCTGACTGCTGTTGTCCAAATTACGTCCCTGGTTGAAGAACAAGAATATTTAATATGTAGGGGAAAAGTTAAATGCCAGCTACTCTGAAAAAGCAGGCGGCCAGCGATTACATAGGCTGTATTCAGAATGGCGGTTCCTTCTGCCCCACCACCATACCCTCCAACCAGGGGGCCGCTTTCGGCGCCAATATTACCTCCCCGGTTTTGAAGGTAAATTACTCTATTTAAGGCACCAAATTCAAGCTTCATTTCCGCCAGCATCCCCACCAACCACCCGTCCGAACTTCTAATTCCGAAGTTGGGATTACTCGCCGCTATCGTAGCCAGGGCAGTTCCTGCTGTAGAAAGGAGGTTAATAATAGGTAGTTCCGGTCGCCCCGCCTCCCTAAGAGCCGTTTTACCTAACTCAACCGTTCTAATTGCATCGTATATCTCAGTAGGTACACCTGATCTAGAAGGTAATGCCGGAATAGCTACTGAATCCGCTCGACCGATCCGGGCGAATCCTTTTACGAGTTCGGAGGCCACCTCTTCGCTCGAAACTACGGAGCCTAAACCAACATGATACCATGGCTCTTTTTTGCTGTCAGGACTCCGACCGGTAAAAGCTTGCCTTTCTTTACCTTTCCCGAACAGGCACCTTGAGGGCATGTTTCTCGCTGCTTCTTTGATTTCTCTTCTACTGAATTCGATCACCCTGTTCGTATCTCTACAATAAATGCCGACCTGATCTAAAAAATCGATAGAAGCTGCGAAAACTTTATCCGCCAACTTCTCGTTCGCAGGGACTGGATTGTCAGGATCGTATTTTATTCCGTAATCATTTACGAGTTCGCTTACTACGGAATACAAATGGTGCAAATCGAATTCATCTTCGTCCACGGTCGATCCTTTCGATGCCCGTTGATAAATCTCTCTGGGGTCTAACATTTTCCCACCACCTAATATGTTCTAGATTGGATTGGTTAACCGAGTTTCAATAAAACCGGATCGAATATTAAATTCATGACAAAAACATTGCCCGTCTGAGAAAAGTGCCGGTTAGGCTAAAATTGGACATTGACCAGTTCAAATACTCCATTCACAGCAAGTAAGAAGAGAACCAATACTGCAAATCCCCCTATTAGATTGCCGACTCCTATTTTCTTATTTTGAAGATATCCAGAATATTCGGTTTTATTTATTGCGTATAGAATTACTATTGCGGTAAGTGGGTAAAAAATGGACCGGAGTGCAGAAACAAAAAGGGTCAGGAAAACCACGTTAATGTTAAGCAGGACCAGAGGAGTAGATCCTAAAAATATTGCCACGATAAGTATTTTGGAGGAATTTGTTCCAAGTTTAGGATTTAGTTCAAAAGTGTCGAGAGTTATATATGAAGCAAGTAGTAATAATCCCACGCTACTCGTAAAACCTGCTACAAGCAGACCTGCTCCCCAAACCAATGAACTCCACCTACCCAGCAAAGGCTCCATAACCATCATTAAATCGGTAGCGGAACGAATTGGAATATCCAGAGGGTACACGATCTTAGCCACAATTGCAGTCATTGGGATGGCCAAAAAAGGACCCATTATAGCGCCAATAAGTATATCGAGTCTTGCCCACCCCAGTACTTTTGCCTTCTCCTTATATTTACTAAATCTCTCAGGAGTCCAGTCTTTTTCTTTCATAAAATAGGGATATCCCAAAAAGAAGAGTGCCGAAACTATAGTGGAGACAATTGACATCATCATCGGGATGGCTTCCCTGACCATGGTGGGTGTGATATTGGATATCCATATGCCTTCAGGCCTAACCGGCCAACCAATAGAAATTGCAGTGGAAATGATGGTGGCAATTAAGAAGATCATAAGTGCGTTAAATATCTTTTCTAACTTCGAATAAACTCCCAAGATCAATAGCAATACGCAGCTTGATCCCACAGCAAACGCCATCACGTAGTAGTTAACACCGAAAACCGTTCCGATTAGACCAAAAATAGCTAGCTCAAAGGAGATGGTAGCAATAGCCGCAAAGACCACATAGAAAAACAGAAAAACGGACAATCCTTTATTTATTTTCTTGAAGAGACGGGCTGGAGTTAAGCCACTATATAGGTAAATGCGGGTTGTTGCCTCCAGGAGAAAGAAATAACAAATTGCTCCTGCCCAAAAAACCCACAGATAGTCCGTTCCGTAGTAGGCTGCAGTGGTTGTAGCCACATTAAAATTACCTACACCCAGGGCCATAGATGCGACCAGCGCCCAGGAGCCAATCTTTTTAAATCTTTTTAGAATTGGCTCCGGGGAACTTAAAGATAGAAAACCCACGTTGTCTTTTTTCGTCTGAATATTCGGTTCTTCAGGAGAATCCATGTTTCCCTTTTAAACACCTCTAAGCTAGAATTTACTTTCTGGGATAAATTTGTATAACCAGATAAATATTATCGCTCCGATGATCAACGTTAATATGGGCAAAGAAAACAACAAAATTACGTTAGGTGACGCTTTGGTAGGAGTTCCTCTTTTTACACTGAGCGTTTTCTTAATACTCGTATTATGTTGAACTCCATCTATCTCGTATTTAATTCCAAGTTCTATAGGGTATTTTTTACCGATTTCTGTCTTATCTCTTTTGATGTAAATATTCTTGAAAACTAAATATTCTCGGCCCGTGATTGTTCTCGATTTCAAGTTGACGATTCCTTTTTCCGATTGATAGTCATAGTTGCCGTTGCTCGGACCTTTGTAGCCAAAGCCCTTACCGCTATCGGGCAAATACAAAGTTGCTTCCACGTTAGCCTTCTTATCCTTAGAATTTGCCTGTACGATAAAATTAACCCTCTGCCCCTGAAAAGCTTGACTTGGTACGTAGAAGTTGATTTTCAAATCACTTGTTGTAGCGGCCGTACCGGAAATGGATAGAAAGAAAATAAGGAAAAATACGGCCAGGCATTTTCTAACCGGGAACCTGTTTTTTTTATAGCTCAATTGAGGTGGCGGATAAGGTAACATAATCACAGGATATGAATCAGATAGTCATTATTAAAAATAGCAGAAATTAGCAAAGCTTCCGTGACTCCTTGTAGATTTCATCTAATCTTTCCTCCTTTTCTTTACTTAACTTACTGGGCGTGTGAGAGTTGAGGATACTATTTACACGATTTTGAGCCTTTTCAAACAAATCTTTATTGCCTTTAGAAGCCCAACTATCCCTGGAAAGTGAGTCAAATGTTTCCGGTTCGAGATATTCAGTCTTAAAGTGTTGCATCGTAAGGTCATCAGTGAAAAAATCTCCACCAGGACCAGCTTGCTCAATTTCTTTAACGCCCGAAGTATGCAAATTGACGGTAATTCCATTCAAAACTTTCCTGGCCATAGCTAGTATTTCATTATCTACTACCAGTTGTTCCAGGCTCCCCGTGTAATAGTGTTCAATTTGTCCGGCCCCGACGACTGCACTGACACCAGACAGAGAAGAAAGTAAAACGTTGAAGGAGCGTTCTATCATCGATTGGCCATCGGGCAGAAGTGAATCAGTTACTAGACCGGACACAGCAATTGGAATATTGCAGGCTTCCCTTTGTATTTTCGCAAGCGCCGCTGTCATTAATGCGTTCTCAGCTCTTCCTTCAATTATATTACTAGTTTTCATATCAAAGATAGAAGGAAGGGGAAAGCTAATTATTGGGGCTCCTGGATTTGCAAGTTGTGAAAGGACGATCGCCGTCAATAGTTCAGCATGGGCTAGAGTTATTGTCCCTGCCATTGTGATAGGACTGCTGGCACCAGCCATAGGCATTGTTGCCATTTCGACCGGGATTCCGTGTTTACCTGCGCTGGATAGAACATCGAAAGAGTCTTTATCGTATTTTAATGGAGAAGTGGTCGAGGCTACGACACTAACTATCGGCCGGTTATTCAATTGCTCTTTAGTCTGAATTGTTTTCGCCATTTTGATTATAAGATCTAAATTTTCCTTTCCATAAGGAGATACGTGAATATGCTTCGTCGTGTTCTTTAGGAGAAGTCTGGTTACCTGTATATCTCTAATTTGATTATCCACGTCAGAGGGGTATATAGATGTGCAGGTATCTATTTCCGGTAAATAATCCGCTAACTGAATCCAGTTAACAGCGTCTTTTGTTTTGGCAGATCGATACTCTTTTGTATCCCCATCCAGGAAACCCTCGGCACCGCCTGGCGGATGTGCACAAAAACCGCTGGAGTACCCCAAACTTACGTCAAACTTAGCTTCTCGCCCCCCGTAAATTACTTCCCCTGGAGCCTTGTTGATGGACTCTTCGATAATATCATTGGTAAATTTAACCAAATTGGTGGATCTGTCTATCTCAGCTCCCGAATCATGTAACAGTTCTTGCGCCTTATTACTATCTACCTGTACACCCACCTCGCTGAGAATTCTTTTGGCTTTAGAATGGATATCTTTTACCGCTTTGTCGCTTAGAAAATCGGCTCTAATCATTGGCCACTCTCCTTCGAAAAATGTAAATTGAAAATTTCACGTTTACTTTTCACCAATAATCTTCCCACAAAATGGGGAATATAGTCTAAGACTGACCTCAGAAAAAGCCTAATCGGAAGTCATAGTTTCTAGAACGTCCTCTTTTGCATTTCTTATATGCTTTCTAACTGCTCGTTCCACCTCACTGGCGTTTCTGCTCGCGATAGCTTCCATTATTTTTTTATGCTCTTTTAAAGAAGTCTTTGGTCTGATTTCACCAGGATATTGCATCAAAACTTTACTTTGATTGCGGAGCTCCCGTATGTATTTGTAAGCTCTCTTGCCGCTGATCTTTGCCAGCTTGTTATGGAATTTTTCATTTAGCTGGCCGTAACCTTTTAAGTCATCTTCAGTTAGTTTGTCTTCCATTCCTTGAATGATTTCCTTTAACCGGTTCACCTGTTCTTCACTTACCTTCTTTACTGCCCGTTTGGCAGCTAACCCCTCCAGAGACTCTCTAATTTCGTATATCTCCTTCGCTTCTTCTTCGTTTACCTGGGTTACGTAGGACCCTTTGTGAGACCTAGTTTCGACCAAACCTTCCCGTTTTAGCTTCTTTAAGGCCTCTCTTACTGGAGTATTACTTACCCCGAATTCGTCCGCTAATCTTTTTTCCTTTAATCTCGTTCCAGGAGATAACTTTCCCCGAATAATATTCTCAAGTAAAATATTGTAAACGTAATCAACCTTACTTGAATATGGCATACCCAAACGAGAGTCGTCAGGTTCTAATTCGTTAGACATATTAATCACCCCCTACGAGTTAAAGGCGTATCATCCCACAACAAATTAACCTAGACTTCTTAAAGTAAACTTAGGATTCAGGTGGTCTCCAGTGTTCTGCTATTCCCGAGGACAAACGGTCAATTACAATGGCTAAGCAGACTATAGAAAAACCGGCTTCAAATCCAGCACCAACCTTCAGACGGTTTATTGCGACTAAGACATGTTTTCCCAGGCCCCCGGCCCCTATCATGGAAGCAATTACAGTCATCGCAAGAGCCATCATGATAGTTTGATTTATCCCCCCTAAAATGGATGTTGCGGCCAGTGGAAGTCTTATCTCCTTTAAAAGTTGGAATCTTGTAGTTCCGAAAGCGGTCGCGGATTCCATTATCTCACTTGATACCTGTCGAAGCCCTATATTCGTGAACCGTACCACCGGGGGAGTGGAATAAATTAAAGTGGCTATGGTAGCGGGGACCTTGCCCAATCCAAAAAGCATGATAGCTGGAATCAAATATACAAATCCCGGTAAGGTCTGCATCATATCGAGTATTGGAGTTACCACCGTATTGATCACGTCAAATTCCGCCATTAAAACTCCTACCGGGATACCCAGTCCAATAGCTATAATTACTGATGTAAGAACTAATGATAACGTATCAATAGCAGGGCGCCACATTCCAAAAAAGACAATTACGAAGGAAAGAGTAACTAAAGTCACCGTAGTAGTTACCCTTCGAGTCAACAACCATCCGACGATTCCAATAATAGCAATCAATAGCCACCAGGGTATGATAAGAAAGACATGTCTGACGCTTAGCAGTAAAGTTATAATTATGTCGGAGATTTGCTCGAAAACGCCTGCGTAATTTACTGTCAACCAATCCACAAACTGAGAGATCAAATAATCAATATGAAGCTCTAAGCTCTCTGGCGGCATGCTTCCTCCCCTTAACTGCTCCACTTGGCGAAAGGTAAATTCAGCCTAAATGTATTCCACCAACTTACCGACTAGATAACTTCTGCCTCTTTTAACTGTTCTTGTTTGTCTTTAACAAATCGAGCAACGTAATCGTCAGCAGGGTTTTGTAAAACCTCCTTTGGAGTTCCAGATTGAACGAACCGCCCTGCTTTCATAACTGCCAGTCTATCTCCTAATCGCAAAGCTTCATCCAGGTCATGAGTAATGTAGACCGTCGTCTTTTCCATTTTTTCCTGTAAGTGCAAAAGTTCTTCCTGGAGTTCCCTTCGGATCAGGGGATCAAGTCCACTGGTGGGTTCATCCATTAAAAGAATTGGGGGGTCATTGCTTAAGGCCCTGGCGATACCAACGCGCTGTCGCATGCCCCCGCTCAGTTCTGCGGGATAGTAATCTTCCCATCCGGCCAACCCCACGGTTTCGAGTACTTCAGTAGCTTTTTTCCGACGATTCTCTTTTGATTCCCCCCGTATTTTTAACCCAAAAGCTGCGTTCTCAATTACTGTCCGGTGCGGAAAAAGCCCATAGTGTTGAAAAACCATGGCTATCTTTTCCCTTCTAAAACTTATTAACTCCTTTTTATCCAGGGAAGTTACGTCAGTTCCATCCATGATTGCTTTACCCTGGGTTGGTTCGACCAATCGCAATAAGCAACGAACCAGGGTGGATTTTCCACTACCGGAAAGGCCCATAATTACGAAAACTTCGGTTCTATTTACCTCGAAAGAGACGTCACGTACTGCAATAACTTTGGAATCGTCCTTTTCGACTCTTTTGATTTCTTCGGGACTGCCGACATCAATTTTCTCCTGGTCATGGGTGAAGATTTTCCAGAAGTTTGAAACTTCTATGTGTTTTTGGTTCGACACTACCATATCACCTAAGTTTTCTCATATTTGTATAGACTACCCACACTTCCAAAGATAAATATTTATAGTTTTTAGGGATTCCAGAGCCAGGTTATCCATATCAATGTCCGTTCTTGTTACCAATACATACTGGCTAAGAACCCCCGGCACCCCTGGGGATGTCCGGCTAATTGGATAATTGGGATGCCGGGTCTACTTTTGTAAAAGACCGATAATTGTATTTAAACGGTTTTTCTCTAGACCGCCCGTTCCCCGGGGCGGTGTTGTTGACTTGAATGTATATTTAAACTCTCTCTGGTTTACCAAAACTTGCCGAGGAAGCCCCACAGCTCGCTGTGGGGAGGAATCGGCTGGTTTTTGTCCAGCAGTCAATCGAGGATACTTCCCTTAAGAGCTGCTGGTTATTATTTGAGTGTATCTCTCTTATCTAGGATGTAACCAGGAGCTGGACTCGATTGACTGCTGGGTCTTCTTTTGTAAAAGAACAAAGTCCGTAGTTAAACCTGTTTTTCTACAAACCCCGTCCCTTGGGGCGGGGCTCTTGAATGTCCGTAAGTTGCCTTTCGTTTTGCTTAATGTTTTGGTTTCAGCAGTAACCCAGAAACGTATTATTCATTCATTCTGATAAATCAAATTTTTCCAAACCCTCATTGACTTTTTCCACTTTTTCTTCGGTATATGAACCTCCGAGAGGGAACCATTGTCTCCACGTGTTCGGATAATTTTTTAAGAACCATGCAGCTGCTTCATCAAAATCAGCGTCGTTTTCCCGGATGTACGAAAGGGTATTGTTCATCTGCTGTAGAGAAACGCGATAGTTTGTCAGCAAAGATACTATCTCCGGGAATTCCTCAAATGTAGAAGGTGCAACCTCGATATGTACTTTAGCCGGTGGGTAAGCACAATTGTGATTTTCCCATTTTTCTGGGGTGTAACTGGGTTCTTTTAAAAGGGTTGCATCGATTAGACCCATCAACCAGGTCGGTTCCCAGTTGTAAAAAAGAATTGGTTCGCCCTTTTTAACAGCACTGAGTATTTCAGCGTTTTGGGCCGACCAGCTGCCGGGATCAAAGTTCACGTAATCATCGGCCAGTCCGTAAGCTTCCAATTTTTTACCGTTTGTTTCAAAACACATATTTGTGCTGGGGCAACTGTAAAAACGGCCTTTGCTGGGATTAGTAGGATCTTTGAACAGATCTTTATACTTTGCTAAATCTTTAACGGACTCTAGGTCGGGTGCCATGGGTTCAATTCCTTTTTCTTCATCACCTTCAATCACGTAAGAAGGAACGTACCAGCCTTGGGGAGAATTTGGAAAGGCGTCACCTAAATCGATAGCCCAGCCATTTGAATAATGTTCTTTCAACAAATCTCTTCTGTTGGGAGACCATGTTTCCATGAGCACATCTACGTCACCTTCTTTCACTCCCAGGAAGAGTGAAGCCGCACCTCCATACTGGTACTCGACCGGGACGTCATAGGCGTTTTCTGCAATCAGGCCAACTATTCGATTTTGTACCTGGGCACTATTCCAGGGAAGATCACCTAGAACGAGCGGGTTATCTTCGGTAGCAAAAAGTCCAACACTAGACACAACTAAGAGCAGGGATACGATTGCTAAAACTGCCAAAAAAAAGTTATTTTTTGGCTTAAACATAGTCCGAACCTCCTTAGAGAAAAGAATTTATCATTTCTGAGAATGCCATTTAAAGAACTATTTGACGGCGATCCGTTTAGTTTTTCTTTTGAACACTAAGTACATCTAGTTCCTATTTTTAAAGGAAGTTCCATGATCGTAATGAATTAACTTCAATCGACTATCACCTCTCTATTGTGGGGTTTAGGTATAACATAAAACATTATACAGAATGTATAATGTATGTCAAATTTAGTGAGAATTGAGTGGTTCGCCTTATAAGCAGGTACTAAAAACAAGGTAGGGGCTATGAGTACTTTGTTTGTGAAAAGGTTAGCCGGAGAGTTCTTGAATTAATGTCGAATGAAAAGCTCTAAGGGGCTTTCAATAGATCCAATGAAAGAGGGCTCTGGTTCGAACTCCAGCTGGTTCTGGTCGAGAAGACTATCGCAGGTAAAAGGTAAGCAGCCTACTTAGAGCACTACTGAGGCCATTTGATCGTAATGTGTCTTACTTAATTATTGGTACTTTTATATGCACGTGGAGTACCAGGGGAAGGGGAAATTGACTTGAGGGGGAAGATTAAATCTTATAGTGGATAATAAGATATACGGTATATACTGTGATTTTTCACTAATCGGGAAACGAGGCACGCTCCGCTGTGGAATGCCTGAGCGGACCTCTCAAAACACTTCTTTATCAAAATCACGCAGAATACTCCGGCCTATGGCCGGAGATGAATGCGAAAGTTTGTAAACAAATAGAAATCGCGGTGGCGAAGCCATGAATCGGGCGAAATGCCCCGCCCCATGGGTGGGGATAGCGCGATTCAAGCGATTTCTTTACTGGTTATTTTTTCCTCTAGCAGTACCACTAAAGCCCTAAAGAAGCCATAAGCCCGGAAACAATTTACAGATTTGTTAAGTAAAGATACTCAAGGGGCGAGCAGAGTATGGTGGTAAACTATTTGTGTAGAGCCTATGAGAGGTAGGCATCTATGAGTGGAGCCGGCGAGTGGATTCGAACCACCGACCTACTGATTACGAATCAGCCGCTCTACCACTGAGCTACGCCGGCACTTGAAGGAAATTATATTGCCCGGGCCTTTTCCTTTCAACTCGCGGGTTTTTGTGAACCGGCGGAGCGACCGGTTCCCCGTTCAGCTAACCAGCTTGAAGAAGTCCAGAATTAACTTGTTTAAATAATATACCCCCGCGATTGCTACAGGGTAAAGGATTACGATAGAAATCACTACCGGCAGGTATCCCAGGTTTGGGCTCGCCTCGCGATCGTAGAGCTTCTTGTACCTGTCTATGGGCCGGTCGAACTCCCAGTCCCTGATGATATTAACATAACTTACGAAACTGGATTCGGTGATCTCGTCCGGGAGCTCGGAAAAGACTTTGTAGGGTGAATCCTCCAGCATTCTCTCTCTTAGAAAGAAGAATACGCGACCCAGGGCAAGTACGTAAATTATTAACCAGCCCGTTCCACCCCCGGACCCGGCCAGGTTGAACAATCCGTGGGCCAGTATTGCCACCACCAGGCTCCAGGCAACCATTCTCAATTTGTCCTTCTTCCCCTCGATAAACCGGGCCCTACCGAGAAAGTATCCGCTAACAGAGTTAATCAAGACGTGACCGGGAAAGGCGCGCTGCCAGGTGATAAACTGAAGTGCCCTGCCCGCTCCTCCGCCTTCTTCTCCTATGTGAGGCAGAGTCTGGGAAAATATGTAGGAGAAATCCTCGTAAGCCCCGAAGCCGGCACCTATCATCCCCATGTAAATCATTCCGTCGAACCCTTCCGAGAAGTCATCGAAGTTGAAGTTCCATACGAGGAGGAAGAAAACGACAAGTTTTACTATCTCTTCGGGGATTGCTGCTTTTACGAACGAGTCGAAGACCCGGGCCAGTAAGCCCCCCGTGAAGCCGTCCCCGGACAATCCCGGTAATCCCGCGTGGATCGTGGTAATTAGGACTATTGCCGCTACACCGCCGGTAAAAGCTATACCGACGTTTATTAGCGACTCCCTCCTGTACTTATCGCTTAAATATAGAACTCCCGCGTAGATCAGCGAGAGAAGCCAGCCGAGGTAAATTGAGCGAAAGAATAGAGCCATAGCTCCTCCGTGTAAGTCTAACCGCTAACCGGGATCAAGCAAAATTTCCGGGCCGGCACGTTAGAATTCGACCCCTCTAGGTACCGATATGGAACTAGATGTGAGATGCTATCCTGCGGTTGTCCCCCGTGTGACTGCAGGGATGGATGGAGCAGTAGACACTGAGGTCCGTTTTCTCCCCGAGTTCTTCCTTTATTTCGCTGACTATCTGGTCCGATTCGGTAAGTTCGGTTTCCGGATCCAGTTCGAGATCGAAGTCGACGTGCACCGAGTGAGGACCGATGTATTCTCCTATCATGTCGTGGACGCCCAGCACCTCGTCGTGAGACAGAACTGTTTGCCTTAACCGGTCGTAAAATTCTTCATCCGGAGACTCGCCAATTAGGGTGCTGATGTTTTCCCTTATCAGAAGAACGGCGTCGAATGAGATAATGAGGGCGATGATGATTGTCGCGATTGGATCACCAATATTGAGCTGAAAAAAGTAAATTAAACCTAACCCAATCATGCTGGCGATCAAAGAGAGGGCGTCGTTTATAGTATCAAAGAGCTCTGTTTTAATACTTATCTCCCTTCCTTTACCGTATTTTAGCAGGTAAGGGAGGGGCACGAGGTTTAGCAGGAATGATCCGACCAGGACGTAGAACGCCCACTGCAGGTTTGCCGTAATTACGGTCGGATTGAGTAGCTTGATTACCGATTCCTCGATCAGCTGGTAGCTGGTGACGGCGATGAAAACTATTGCCACTATCAGGGAAGCGACGCTCTGTAGCCTTCGGTGGCCAAAAGGATGTTCTCTATCTCCGCCTTTCTCGCTTATTCTAACGCTTATAAGTGTGACGAGAACGGTTATTATGTCGGTGACGTTGTTTAGGGCTTCCCCCAGCAAGAAAAGGAGGCCAGTGGAAAAGAAGACGATCAGTTTTGCCACGGCAATTACGACTCTCGTGGCGAGGGTCAATAGCAGGATGAAGTTCTTGTTGACCGATTTTGAGTTCATCCTAAATCATGCGATTCTCTCTCCTAAGACCAACTTATAATTCAGTCTACAGGAAAAAATAGTCCCTATTTGAGAAACTTAGTTATCTTCACCTATTAGGTGATATCTAAAGCGTTAAATCAAGTCCCTCTTCCAGGGC
>JAIPHJ010000041.1 GCA_021735245.1 Candidatus Bipolaricaulota bacterium | reverse complement strand
AGGTATCCAGCAGTCAATTCGCTCTGCTCGTTAAAGTTTGATACGGGTCCAAGACCAGTTCCGAATTGACTGCTGGGTGCTGGGTCTTCTTTTGTAAAAGAACAAAGTCCGTAGTTAAACCTGTTTTTCTACAAGCCCCATCCCTTGGGGCGGGGTTCTTGACTTCAAATTAAAGAGCCGGATTGAACCAGTTAAGACAGCCTCTTCAGCAGCTCTTTATGAAATTTCCCGTTTGTGGCTACTATACCCTGAGATTCGTAAACATCGTGGTCTTCTCCGGAAAGATCAGTCACGGAACCACCGGCCTCTTCAACTATTAAAGACCCGGCCGCAACGTCCCACGGGGAGAGTCCCAGTTCCCAAAAACCATCGTACCTACCTGAAGCAAGAAAAGCAAGATCTACGGCCGCTGCTCCGCCCCGCCTCACCCCTCTCGTTTTCCTCACCAGGTTCGAAAAAGTCTCCAGTGCTTCTGGCATCAGATCATCATCGTAGGGGAATCCTGTAGAAAGGAGCGAAGCGGAAAGTTCGTCATTGGTGGAAACGGAAATCCGCTCCCCGTTCAGAGTTGCTCCGGATCCCCTCACTGCGGCGTATGTTTCCCCCAGAACAGGTACATGGATTACCCCAACCGTCATATCCCCTTCCGACTCTACCCCGATTGAAACGGCAAACAGGGGATGGTTATATACGTAATTTGTGGTTCCGTCCAGGGGATCAATTATCCACTTTGTCGAGCTTTTTTCTACTCCCAGTTCCTCTTCGGCCAGGATGGAGTGATTCGGGTACGAATCCTGAATTATATCGACGATAAGTTCCTGAGAGTCCCGGTCATACTGTGTAACCAGATCAGTGGGACCGGATTTACTGGAGACGTCCCTCTTTTTCCCTAGTCCCTCTAAAAGGAGTTTACCCGCCTCCCGGGCAGCCGACTTCGCCAGATCCAATAGCTCTGCTTTCATTTACCTGTAATACTCCATCAAATCTTCCCGTCCATTATTTTCACGATTTCCTCCGCTTTCTTCTGAGCTTTTTCACTCAGGTCTTTTCTTTTCCGTCTTTTCTCATCGACGAAACTGGAGTCGGAAATCGAAGATAGGTTAATATCAACGTTAAGCAGAGCTGTCCGGACCGTAGCTTCGGCAAGAATTGCTGAAGCTCCAGCATCTGTAACTGCGTGAGTGTTACCCGACAGCGCACATTCTTTGCTGAGCTCCAGGACCTCGTCGGCCAGCTCAGCCATCTTGAACGGGGGTCTGGTAGCGCCTTTCAGCGCCGACTGCAGAGTCTCTCGTCTCTTCTCTTTCTCTTCTTCGGTTTCCTTCGGCAAACCGTAGGCCGCCATGACCTCGTTGTACGCTTTTACGTCCTCTTCTACTGCCTCCAGAAACTCATTTCTCAGTCTTTCTGCTCTTTCCAGAATTCCTTCGAACTTACTTTCTACTTCCTTATATTTCTCCTTGCCCAGGGTCAAATTTGCCACCATGGACGAAAGTGCAGCCCCCAGAGCTCCCGCAACTGCCGCGGCAGAACCTCCACCGGGCGCCGGCTTACTGGAAGCCAGGTCTTCTAAAAAATCACCAAGCTTCTGATTTCTCGGGTCGAGATCAGTCTGCTCTGACATTAACGTTATTCCTCCCTTTCCCAGTATACTCTAACCAGACGCTCATTATCCCCTGAATTAATTTCCAGTTCTCCGCTGTGGGCTCTGGCAATTGCTTTCCCCATCCTTCTCGCCAGGTGTTCGTTTGTAGTCGCTATTTTTAAATATCCCGAGTCCTTCTCGGACCACATTATCCTCTGGAGGGGCCTGTTTTCCTGAGCCCGCTCCTCCGTATTTTTCGCCAGTTGAATAATTTCTTTCCTGTGACCGTTAAAGTAGTCTCCCGATAGATAGACTAAACCTTCGGGATTCCTGTCTCTTTCCCTTCGACAAGCGGGGCAAAGCGATTCATTTGCTCCCTTGCCTTTCGGTACTGATTCGTTCAACCAGCGACCCTGGTGATAGACGAGCCCACAACTCGGACAAAATGTAGGCTCTTCGTACTTCTTACCTTCGTAGTAAGGATTCTTTGATTCTTGCCCCACTTCTCCCCGCCTTTCCTCCACCATGGAGACCACCTCGGGTTAGTCGATCGAAGGCTTAATTACTCCTGCTCTAGAAGGTTTTCAAGATAATCTATTGACTCACCTACTGTGGTAAGGTCTTCTGCGTCTTCATCTGGAATCTCGATCCCAAACTCGTCCTCGAATTCCATAATCATTTCCACCGTATCGAGTGAATCCGCTCCGAGGTCCTCGACGTAAGAAGCATCAAGGGTCAACTCGTCTTCATCTACCATAAGTTGGCTGCTGATAATTTCCTTGACCTGGGATTCTAGATCTTCCATTGAAATACCTCCTGGTATTATATTAACTCCGCCCTAGCTTAAGTAATTCTCTCCTGTGCGATAGAAGTTGTGAGACAGTGCCAAAACCAAATCACTAACCTCTAATAAGTGTCGTAGGACCAAATCCCCGTAAGTTACCTTACGGAGAACTCTACTCCTGAAACTAACTAAAATAACTTATTGAAGCCACTTACTTTAGGTCAAGCTTAGCGATGACAAGTCTAGCCAAACGATAAACCACCGTCAACCCTGAGTACAGTACCTGTGATATAGCTAGCTTTATTACTCAACAAAAATAGCGCCGGTTCGGCAATCTCCTCCGGTTCGGCAAACCTCTTCAGAATAACATTATCTAAATAAGAGGACTTCTTATCCTCGGGAATATCCTTGGTCAACCTGGTATCGACGAACCCCGGGGCCACCACGTTGGCCCTTAACTCCCTCTTTCCGTACTCCTGGGCCAGTGTTTTAGTAAATCCCACTACTCCCGCCTTCGAGGCTGCGTAATTTGCCTGACCGGGATTTCCAAGGAGACCTGAAACCGAAGAAACATTTACGATACTCCCTCCCCCTTTGATCAAATACCTCAACGAAGCCCTCGTAGTGTTGAAAACACCGTTAAGATTGACGTCTATTACCCTGCTCCACTCCTCTGGAGACATCCGTAGCAAGAGATTGTCGCTCGTGAAACCGGCGTTGTTAACGAGGTAGTCCAGCCTTCCGTGCTGATCGACCGTCTCCCTTACGGAATCCCTCACGGACTGAAAATCCGTAACGTCGGTTTCCAGGAAGTGGCAGTCGGTACCTAACTCATCCGCGGTTTCTTCACCCCGGGATCGAGAAAAGATCTGCGTCTTTATTCCGTTCTCCGCGAGTCCCCGGGTAATTTGCTCTCCAATACCGCTTCCCCCTCCCGTTACAACTGCGACCTCTCCGGAAAATTCCAACTCATATCACCTCGTCGAATCTTTGCCCTTCGAGTTCGGGGTTAATCCTCTTGTTCAACTTGGTCAGCGTAGCGTCGGGCCCTACTTCAACCGTGGTATCTACTCCGAACTCCATCAGCGATTTTACGTAATCCACCCATCGTACCGGATGCGTCATCTGTTGAGATAATAGCTCTTTCAACTTTGGCCCTGAACGTTCGAACTCCCCTGAAACTCCGGAAAGTACGGGCATCTTCGGATCGCTGAACTCGTATCTTTCTATATATTTCTTCAATTCCCTCTCAGCCCCTTTCATAAATCGGGAATGAAACGGTCCCGTTACGTCAAGCTTTATACACCTGGCACCCTCCCCCTTCAACTTTTCACAGCTCCTGGATAACTGGTCCTCCCTCCCCGAGATTACTACCTGTTTGGGTGAGTTGTGGTTTGCAATGGTTATGGGCTCTTCCATTTCGTTAACAATTTCTTTGACCTTCGAGTACTCGACTCCCAGTACCGCCACCATAGACCCTTCTACGTCCACGTTTCCGGTCAATTCTCCCCTCTTTTTCACGATACGAATTCCCTGCTCGAAGGAGATACAACCGGCGGCAACCAGAGCTGAAAACTCGCCCAGGCTATGCCCCAGAACGCAATCCGGCTCGTCACTTTCGTCGGCCAGTATCCGATACCTGGCAATGCTGTCCGTAAATATTCCGGGCTGGGCGTTTTCAGTGGAGTTTAACTTCTCCTCGGGACCTTCAAGCATTAGCTCCTGAAGGTCAAACCCCATTACCTCGGTGGCCGTCTCGAAAAGCGATTTCACCCTGGAATCTTCGAAAAGCTCGCTTCCCATCCCGACGTGCTGGGACCCCTGACCCGGAAAAATAAAAGCAGTCTTTCCCACGGCAATCACCATTCGAGGAGCGTAGCCCCGTATGCCGCTCCTGCACCAAAGGCGGTCAATAAGACCACGTCGCCTGACTCTATCGATCCTTCCTCTATTCCCTCCTTAAAGGCAATAGGGATAGTGGCCGTCGAGGTATTGGCGTACTCGTCTACGTTTACTACGACCCTGTCCATCCCCACTCCAAGACTGCTGGCAAGCTGCTTGATTATTCTGATGTTAGCCTGGTGAGGCACTATCCAATCGACGTCGGATAAGTCTAGACCGGCATCCTCGAGTACGTGCAGAGAAGACCTTTTCATCATGTTTACCGCGCTCTTGAAAACTCCCTTTCCTTCCATCCTTATGTAATAACGTTCGTCTTCCTCACTTCCTTTTGCCGGCGGCAACCGCGTACCCCCTCCTTCGACCTTTATCAGATTTGCTTTTGAGGGGTCACCGTATATCGAAGTCGAAAGAATCCTGCCTCTATTCCCTCGTTTGCTGATTACTGCGGCTCCCGCGCCGTCCCCGAAGAGAACGCAGGTACTTCTGTCATCCCAGTTTACGACCCTGGACAGAGCCTCCAGCCCTATCACCAGAATCTCCGCGTATCCTTTCCCCCCGATCATGTTGGCAGCAACGTCCACTGCGTACAAAAAACCACTGCAGCCCGCCTTTAAATCGAAGAACGGGATGTCCCTGGAAAGTCCCAGCTCCTTTACGATGAAAGGAGAGGAACCGGGGATCGGCATATCCGAGACGTTGGTAGCGACAACTACTAAGTCGATCTCCTCGGGATCGACGGGAGATTTATCTATGGCCTCCCGGGAAGCCTCTACTCCGAGGGACGACGGTTTTTCTTCTTCCTTCAGGACGTGTCGACGTTTTATCCCCGTTCGACTGGTAATCCATTCGTCGGAAGTATCGAGGGTCTTCTCCAGCTCCTCGTTGGTAACGACCCCCTCCGGAACGGCCGCTCCAATAGAAAGAATATTCGGAAGAGTTTCTTTATCGCTCGATTCAGTCACTAAAATCAATCCTCTCCATTTCTGTTTTAATTTTTCCCGGTAAGTCCCAGCGGGAGGCTTCTCTCGCTTTTAGAATAGCGTTCTTAATCGCTCTGGCCTCCGATCTCCCGTGGGCTACGAAGACCACACCTCTTACTCCCAGCAGGGGTACGGCCCCGAATTGGGCGTAACTTAGCTGGTTTTTGAGGTCCTTCAGAGTGGGACGAAGGATCAACCCGCCGATCTTGGACCTCAGACTGGACCTCAGAGCTTGCTTGAAGAAGCCCACGGTACCTTCGACACCGCCTTCGAACGCCTTTATCAGGATATTACCTACGAACCCCTCGCATATAACCACGTCCGCCGGCGGTTCGGTCAACAACAGATGCGGCTCGACGTTCCCAATGTATTTAAGGTCCGTCTTTTCAATCAAAGAAACGGTTTGTTTGGTCAACTTGTTGCCCTTTGTCCGTTCCTCGCCGATATTCAACAGACCCACTTTGGGATCGGAGTTGCCCAGAACGTTCTTCGCGAAAGCATTACCCATTACTCCAAACTGGGCAAGATTTAACGGTTCCGCGTCCGTCGTAGCCCCGATATCTATCAGCACCACGTTTCCACTCTTTACTGTTGGAGCAACTCCCGCGAGCCCCGGCCTCGATACGCCAGGAATTCTTCCTAAATTAAACAATGAGGCAGCCACCACAGCTCCCGTGTTGCCGGAAGAGATAAATATCTCCGACTTGTCCTTTAAAGCTTTTACCCCCTTAACCAGGGAAGAATCCGGGTTACTCCTCACCGCCTTGGTGGGAGTATCCTCCATTGAAATAGTATTTGGGGCATGAAGGTAAGAAATTCGGGAGTGTAGATCTTTTGCTTCCAGTCGCTCTACCTCTTCCCTATTTAATTCTTCCTTTCCGACCAGAGTGATTTCCAGGTTCGTACCCTGCGTCTCTCGTAACGCCTGAATGGCACCTTTTATTATCTCCTCTGGCGGTGCGTCCCCACTCATCGTGTCCAGCAAAACTTTCATATCGGTAAGTAAAATTCACCATAAAAGATTGGTGCCGAGGGCGGGACTTGAACCCGCACGGACGAAAAAATGTCCACATGGCCCTCAACCATGCGCGTCTGCCAATTCCGCCACCTCGGCAATAGAGGATTAGGATTCCCGTCAGTCAGACGAATAATAAAGCAAAAGGAAATTCAATGCAACAAGGAAGTCATAAACGGTTGTTGAAGGCCACAAGGGATTCTTTTCCGAAACTCACCAAAACTTGCCGAGGAAGCCCCACAGCTCGCTGTGGGGAGGAATCGGCTGGTTTTTGTCCTCCAGCACTCAAACGGGAACTGGTTTTCTTTGAGAGGTTCGATTGCTTGTTTTTAGTTAATCATTACCTTTAGACTAATCAAGATACCCAGGTCCGTTTGAGTGCTGGACGATTGACTGCTGGGTCTCGTTTTGTAAAAGACCAAAAAAACTACTTAAAAGGGATTTTCTACAATCCCTGCCCCTTGGGGCGGGGCTCTTGACTGAGAACCCCACAGGGGGGCGGGTTCCTGACTCCTGAGAACAGATTGGTCTTTGGCTAAAATTACCGTGAAGTAACAAATACCGGAGACCGGAGAATTATCAAGTTACCTTCAAACCAACAGGAGGGAATATGTTTCCGCTGGCAAAAGAGTTCGGAAGAACCCTGCTGTTTATCGGGGGATTCCTGATCGTCGTCGGGCTATTTTTCTTCTTCGGAGAGGATATACCTTTTATAGGTAATTTACCCGGGGACTTCCGGTTCGAAAAAGGCAACTTCCAGTTTTACTTCCCCCTGGGAACGGCGATACTAATTAGCCTGGGAGGAACGATACTGATAAACTTTATAATCTGGCTAATTAACAGGTAAGACCTTCCGCCACGGCTATCCTAATCCCGGTCGGTCAGACTTCCTATATAACTCAGACCTCTTCGTTCCGGGTGGGTGACCTTTCTGGTTTCAACCGCCTCCTGGAAGTGGTTTCCTCCCACCTCCAGGTGGCAGAGCCCTATCCCCGCATCCACCCGATTCAATTGATTCAGGGATTTAAGAACCATTTTCGTGACTTTATTTCTGGCCCTCAGGTAAAGATGAACTGTTCCTTCCTCTACAATCACCCTCCAGGGCTGGCCGTTCAGGGCCGAGGGAGCTCTCCGGAGGCAGTCGATTATCTCCCGGGTAGCCTCGTTCAGGTTCCCCGGGTCCCCGTTCACCAGAAAATGTCCGATCTCCTTCCTCTTTGGATCCCCTATTTCGTCAAGCTCCTCCCCGTCCGGCAGAGGTCCCAGAGCAATCAGGGTAACGCACTTCTGGCCCGGGGGAAGCTGGACGTATCGGTCCAGTTGTTCATCACTAAAACCCTTACCTATCCAGCAGGTGCCGATGCCTTGTGCCGCAAGAGCCAGAACGACGAACTCGTACCTGTACCCCAGCTCCACGTAACCGTCTTCCGTATCCTCAGAAGTCAGTACCAGGTAGTGCGGAGCCTCTACTTTCCCGTAGTCGGCGATTATTCCCGATATATCTTCCTGGAGCGCCCGACCATCCCTTATTAACCGAGCGCCCACCGACACCTCGGAGTCGAATTTTCTTACACTTTCGAGTTCTTTCTCCAGCTCGTCCAGTCGGGTTAACGACAACTCCTCGTTCGCGTACTTCCGTATCGACCTGCGACGCTTTATTCCTTGGTACAAATTCATAACTCTTCCCCCGTGTATTTTCAGTTTACCCACTGCCCTGCTCTAACACGTAAATAAGGTTCAGTTGAAAATCTTAATCGTGGCGGGACCCAGTAACAAGAATTCAGTTCCTTCACCATTTTATCCGTTATAAACTCCTCCCTACCTGGCGACTGATTTAACCTTAAAGAGCTTGAGGTATGAAAGTCCCGGCAGCCAAGTAAGCGAATACGGCTTATCCTCCAATTCCCAGGGTGAGGGAAAGGGCGGCCGTGATAACGCCCACGCCGATCATTTTAAGGGCGAAGGAGATGAGACTTTCTCTCGATATCTTTCCCAGAAAACCCCCAAGCAGCCCCAGAAGGGACAGGGCAATCCCCGCCGAGGCATAATAGGCGATCTCCATCGTGCCGATACCGAAAAGAGGTAAAAAGTAAGGCAGGGTCGAAAGTAAGGCGCATAAAAAGGGAGAGGCGCCGTTCACTATCGATATGGCGATCGCCCGCTGGGTTACGTTCTTTTCGTGAATGGATCCTTTCAGATCGGACAGCATATCGTTCTGTAATTCCTTGAATTTCTTTAGTCTTTCCGCCTTCTCCGTAATGTAAGCCCCTGATATACCGG
Source organism: Candidatus Bipolaricaulota bacterium (assembly GCA_021735245.1). Classification (GTDB taxonomy): domain Bacteria; phylum Bipolaricaulota; class Bipolaricaulia; order M55B111; family M55B111; genus JAGXLP01. The sequence continues at coordinate 5,131 of JAIPHJ010000041.1, read as the reverse complement.
AGACTCCCAGAGCAATTGCAGCACCCAGACTCGACGTAATAAGTACCTTTGGATCTCCCACGCCCGTAGAAAACGAGCCCGCCGTTATTCCCAGAACCGTCAGTATTCCGTCAAATCCGTTCAAAACGAAGTAACGTCGAGCTATCTCCCAGAATTCTTCACCTTTAAGGCTTTCAAACATGTGGGCCCTCCATAAATGCAGGGATATATTCCGGGGCCATCGAGGTAAACGGTGCAGTAAATTTCGCTCTCACAATTTTCCCGAAGTTGAAGAAATACGGTACTGGGTTATGATATTAACCGGCGACGCCTATAACAACTAGTAGTAAAGAAATCGCTTGAATCGAGCTATCCCCGCCCATGGGGTGGGGCATTTCGCCCGATTCATGGCTTCGCCACCGCGATTTCTATTTGTTAACAAACTTTCGCATTCATCTCCGGCCATAGGCCGGAGTATTCTGCGTGATTTTGATAAATTGATGAGGTAAAAATTCTCTCTTTTTACGACAAAAGCCCGGCACTCGATCCAGCGCGGATACAGGCCATTCAAAGTATCAGGCATAAATCGGCGATGATCGGGCTTTTGCGGAAGAGTGTCTCTCACCCGAGGTAAATGTACGTATCTTATTCGGGTAATGCGAAAAAGAAATAGAGGTGAAAAAATGACCGACAGCGAGGCTTTAAAATACGGTATGGTTGGAGGAGGGCCGGGGTCGTTAATCGGGGAAGTTCACAGAAAGGCGGCAAAGTTCGACGACAAGGCAGAAGTAGTTTCCGGTGTCTTTTCCAGAAGTTACGATAAAACGCTCCGATTGGGGCAAGAGCTCAACCTAGAGGAGGAAAGACTCTACGAGGATTTCGAAGAAATGGCGGAAAAAGAGGGGTCCCGGACTGACGGAATCGACTTCGTTTCAATTGTGGTTCCCAACAAGTTCCACTACCCGGCGGCAAAGGCGTTTCTAACCAGAGGCATAAATGTCGTCTGTGACAAACCACTGACAGTAACACTAGACGAAGCACGGGACCTGGAGAAGTTAACGCGGGAGAACGACCTGCTCTTCGGGGTAACTTACGTCTATTCGGGCTACCCGATGGTCAAACAGGCGAGAAAGCTGGTCCAGTCCGGCGAGCTGGGAGAGATCAGAGTCATTCAGGGGGAATACCCTCAGGAGTGGCTGGCAGCTCCCGTGGAAAAAGAGGGCAACAAACAGGCGGAATGGAGGATGGACCCCGAATTATCGGGTAAAGTAAACTGCGTCGGGGATATTGGGACCCATATTGAAAATACCGTCTCCTACATTTCGAACCTGGAAATAGATTCTATAGCCGCCAACCTGAGCGCCTTCGGTAAAGGGAGAAAGCTCGACGACAACGCGGAGATGATGGTCAGGTTCTCCAGCGGAGCAACGGGTTCGTTCTGGTGCTCTCAAGTCGCTGTAGGCCACGACAACGGCCTCAAGGTAAGAGTATACGGTACAAAAGGGTCCGTAGTCTGGGAACAGGAAAACCCGAATTACCTGGAAGTTTCTCACCTCCATGAGCCGAAAAATACCCTCAGCAAAGGGCGAGACGACCTTCATTCTTCTGCTGAAGACGCAGCGAGGCTGCCCGGCGGTCATCCGGAAGGGTTCTACGAAGCTTTCTCCAATATTTATTCGAATTATCTGGACGCGCTGAGAGACAAGAAAGAAGGCAAAGAAGTCGACCCTGAAGACTACGATTACCCTGACGTAAAGGAAGGTGTTCGGGGAGTAAGATTCATCGAAACCTGCCTGGAAAGCTCCGAACGGAATAGCGAATGGGTAGAAATGGGTTGATTTATCGATAAAAAATCAGAAAGGAGAAAAAATTAAAAGGCCACCCGGAACCAGTAAGGGACCGGGTAGCCTTGTTGTTAAACTTTCCAGCTTCTAACTACTAAGCTTCTTCCGAATTCTCACGATAGACGGCAAGCTGGTCCTTGAATTTCGGATCCTTGAGCTTGTCTATCGCTCTGTTCTGCAGTTGCCTGACACGCTCTCTGCTGATATCGAAGACGTCCCCTACTTCCTCGAGCGTCAGTGGCTGATAATCTTCCAGCCCGTACCGGAGTTTAAGTATCTGTTTCTCCCTGTCGGACAGTGCCTGGTTGAGCAATCCTTTCAGTCGGTCTTCTAGCATATCACCAAACGCCTCTTTCTCTGGTTGAGGAGAATTCTCGTCTGCCAGCACGTCTCCCAGTGCTTCGCTGGACCCTTCGTCCTTCCGAAGTGGTTTATCCAGGGAAACCGATTCCCTTTTCGCCCTAAGAGCTTTTCGAACTTTGTCGACGTCTACGTCCAGTTCTTCCGCGATCTCCTCGTTCGAAGGTTCCTCGCCGGTCTTTTCCTTGTGAGTCTTGACAAATTTGTCAATCTTCCTGTTCAGCGAAGAAACGTGAGAAGGCACTCTTACCGTTCGGGATTCGTTATTCAGTGATTTCAGTATCGCCTGTCTTATCCACCAGGTAGCGTAAGTACTGAACTTGTATCCCTTCCTCCAGTCGAACTTGTCAATTGCTTTCATCAAACCGATATTACCTTCCTGGATGATGTCCAGAAACGGTAAACCGTATCCTCTGTACTTTTTGGCGATGCTTATCACCAATCTCAAATTAGCTGAAGCCAGTTTCTCGCGAGCTTCTTCGTCTCCCTGCTCTATTCTTTTCGCCAGATCCTTTTCCTCTTCGCGAGAAAGCAGCGGTCCAGCCTCGACTTCGTCAAAATATCTTCTTATCGGGCTATCGTTCTTGTTCGTTTCTTTCATGCTTTCTACCATGGGCCTCACCTCCCTTTGTACCCAGTAGTTCTATTGTCAGCAATACGGCTTATTACCGTGTCAATCGCTCAAATCATTCAATTTTTTCTTATTCCGTCGTCTTTTGGGTCAAATTTAGCAGACTCAACTCAAGACTGCTAATTATTATATAAACAATACTCATTTTTTCAAGGCCATTCGAACCAACTTTCAATTAATACCAAATACGTCTAAATAATAATCCAATATCTGGTCAATAAAGTCAAATAAGAATTCGTTAGTTAGCTCAGGATTCCCGGGGCCTGCAAAGTACCTCCAGTACGTCGGTTTCGAACACTTTATTGGAATGACCCGGTTTGATCACGCAGGCCGTATCCGCGCCCCAGCCCGTACCACCGACGGCAACCACTTCTTCTCCATAGGGAATGAGTCCGGCGTCGACCGCCATGATAGATATTTCGACCGCTACCTTGACCCCCTGACTGAGGGTTCTGAGGGCCTCGGCCATGATCTCCGCGGGATATAGCCCCCCGTAGTCGTTCTTTATCGATCTCGCCACGCCGGCCAGCGCGTGCGTTGTAGTCAATACTTCTACCCCTTTATCTTTCAGCTCCTCCCTCGTCTCCGCCTCCATTTCGTCTGCACCCGGCTCCTTGAACCCTACGTGATGGGTAACACAAACGAGGTTTAGCTCGGGGTCGTCGGCCATCTTCAGGAATTTCTTGACGGTCTCGCCACTATTTGAAGCTACTACGACGTCCTTAATTTCGGAATCGTCCAGCCTGTCCAGCGCTACCTCGAGAGTGTCCTCTGTTTTCTCTCCGCCCGATTTTTTCCAGTACATAAAATCACCCGGTGTAATTCAGCTATTTATTTCGATAAATCGATCTTCCACAAGTCTTTCGTCATCGCAGCTAATTGCCTGGCCTTATCTACTCCCTTGACCCTTACCTGGTTGCCGGTTAACCTCACATTTTCCGAGTAAGTTCCTCACTTCGGAAACCGCTCGATAAAACCAGGGATCAATTCCCCCAGCGGGAAAATTGCCCTTTCCGATCTCCGTCTCTCTCCACTTTTTCTTCATTATACTGCCACAAAACAAGGGAATCGAACCGAGAAAATTCCAGCGAAGCGGCGCATATGTCTGACCGAGCCTGCCCAGGCCGGATTAAACGTTTTCCTTGTTTTCTTCGAGCTGTCGTTCTATCCGCCTGCGATTACAGTAATAGTAGGATACCGCACCTCTTACCTCTGCCTCCGATAAATCGCTAAAACGTTCGAGGATATCCTCTATGGTGAATCCTCCCAGGTGCAACTTCACCACCTTCCATACCGGGATATCCGTACCTCTTATCGTTTCTATGCCATCATTTACCTCGTCTCGTTCGATAAACGAAGTCATACTCTTCTGATCACCGAAGCAACCGAACTTATTGCCGGAATCAACCTGTTTCGCTCCTCTCGCCGCCAAAAAACCAGAAAAAGAAGCTATCGGATTGTCTTTACCGGAGAGCAGGCCAACCCGTTATTTTATAAACCGTCACCGGGTTCAGGCCTCAGCCCGAGGTAAATATTCCTTCAGCTTCTCCAGGTCAATAGCGGACATCGATTCGACCACGAAATCCGCTTTTTCCAGCAGTCCGGTCGTGTCCGTGGAGAATTTTTCATTAGGAATCAGCAGGCAAAGGGACCCCGCCTTTCGGGCGGCAAGAAGCCCGTTTTTCGAATCCTCGACGACCAGACTTTCTTCGGGACGCACTCCGACGGTTTCCGCCGCTTTAAGGAATATATCGGGAGAAGGTTTACTCTCCTCCACCTGATCGTCTGATACCACCCCGTCAAAGCATTCCTCGAACCCGTGCTGGCGGATAAAAATATCGGTCAGTTCCAGAGGTGCACTGGTGGCGAGGGTAACCTTCAGGGTGCTTCCGGCTACCGCCTTCAAAAACCCTTCCGCCCCGTCAATCAGTTTCATATCTCCGTAATACTTCTTCACGAGGTTTATCCGCTGACTTCTTATCTCTTCTACCGAAGCTGAAAGGTCGAACTTCTCCTTGTAGAACCGGGCGGCAAACCACTGGCCCCTGCCAACCAGGTCGTCGTGAGTTATCTCTCTAATCTGTTCCACCGGGAGCTCCACTCCGTGCTCCCGGAGCAGTTCCACCTCGCTTTCGAACCAGGCCCGAGCGCTATCCACTAGTGACCCGTCAAGGTCAAAGTCAAGAACCCCGCCCCAAGGGACGGGGCTTGTAGAAAAACAGGTTTAACTACGGACTTTGTTCTTTTACAAAAGAAGACCCAGCACCCAGCAGTCAATTCGGAACTGGTCTTGGACCCGTATCAAACTTTAATGAGC
>JAIPHJ010000040.1 GCA_021735245.1 Candidatus Bipolaricaulota bacterium | reverse complement strand
CAGCGTGATCCCGAGTCCAAAGGCTTCTCCCCACTTCCTCACAAGGATACTGTTAGGAAGCTTTTGACCAAACAATCGGTTCAGACACTGATCGAACAGGGTGAGTACGGAGCTGGGATAAACTTACTGGAAAAAGAAAGTATCCCCGGAAGAGAAAAACTGGTTAACTTGCTAGATTACGGACGCCACCGACTTTACTTTAATTTCGAGGGGGCAAGAAGTGCCTATTCCGCTCTCGAAAGTCATTTGAGTTCAATTGAAAGAAAAGAACTTGAAGACCTATTTGCCTTAGAGGTTAACGATCTCGAGGACAAGTTAATCGAACTCGGCTGGAACACTATCGTTAAATTGGATCGCGAAGAATACGTAGATTTCGTAGGGAGACTTTTCCGGTTCCAGGAAGCCCTGTCGGAATACGTTTTTGAGTCCGAGACGGGCCAGGAGATAGACTGGGAATCAAAGTCAGAAGGCAATCGAGACTTCAGAAAAACATTGTCGAATTACCCGGATCTTGTTGAGGAAATTCGAAAAGAAGTTAAACTGGACCTGGGTGAAAACCTGGAGAACCTGAGAATAAACACTACGGTACTCCACGTCTGTTTTCGGCATTTTGTCAAGGAGGATGGGGAGAGATGGGGACAACTGTGGGAGATTTACAAGAAAAGCCGAAGGGTCGTGGACAACCTCAGGCATTATACGATCGTTGCTCACGGGTTCCAGGGAGTTTCTAAAAAGAGAATAGAGCGAGAATTAGAGGGAGAAAACCTGAACTCTTTTGAAGAAGATATCCAGCACGCTATAAACTATGTTGCTGGCGAAAAATTAAGTAATCCTTTTAACCAGATAAATCGGATTTCCCGGGAATGGCTTCAGAATCTGTAGGACTCTCTAATTGTCCTGCTTTTTTTTGAAGGTTTTCACCCTCCCCTCCCTTGCAATGTTGGTATTTTGCTATAATATTTAAGTATACTACTTAAGTAAATGAATGGCCTTTCTATCCCTTATTCACCAATTAAGGCAAGTTGTTGATAAGAATTGCTACGTTATTCAATGGAGGGAAATCAAATGTGCAAAAACCACGAATGCTGTACAGGTAGAGGCGAACACAGAAAAAGACTGGAGAAACTAAAGGGGCTTGCCAAAGCGCTTCACGGACCGCCCAGGTGGGACATAATAGAGATAATTGGCGAAGAAGAAGTTACGACCGGGGTAATAAGGGAAAAGATGAAGGAAAAGGATTACGAGTTATCCAGACCCGGCCTTTACTACCACCTCTCCGAACTCAAAGATGCGGGGATAATAGAAGTCTCAGGGTACCTTGAGGAAGGCAGAGGGGCTCCGGAGAAGAAATGGACTCTCAAGAGGAGGAAAATCGAAATAGATCTTCTTGGAGGAGGAGAGTGAGGCGTGAGTATAACTGCTATAGCTATCAACAGTTTTGCCATCATCGGGTTCATAATTTCTTTTATCAAGAACAAGGAGAAATCGACCCAGGCACTGAAAGTCGCTGGAAAATCCTTCCTAAAGATGCTTCCCATGGTGCTCATAATTGTAATACTGGTCGGTCTGCTTCTGGGGTTCGTTCCCCCTGAGGGAATTGAAAAATTCTTCGGAGCTCAGTCGGGGATACTGGGGACGCTAATCATCGGAGGCGTGGGAGCGATATTACACATCCCCTCTCTTATTGCCTTTCCCCTCGCAGGTTCTCTGGTGGAAAGCGGTGCGTCCGTTAGCTCGGCGGCGGCATTTATCACGACGCTGACCATGATCGGAACCGTCTACCTGCCAGTGGAGATAAAGATACTGGGCAAGAAGTTCGCCCTCCTGAGGAACGGGTTAAGCTTCGTAGTTGCCATAGTAATTTCTCTGCTAATGGGGTTGATATTATGAGTTCTGCTGACGATGCCTTAGAAGAAACTCAGGGGAAAGATAAAACGGAAGGTAAAAAAGAGATGATCCGGGACTGGCTAATCCTTCTGGCGCTGGCTATAGGTGGGGCCGTCCTGCTTTCGTTCTTTCCCACAAAAATAGAGCCGTCCCTATCCGTTGGAAAAAACTATTTGGTCGAAATGGCCTGGATTCTCCCGGCAGTGATGGTCCTCATGGGACTATTTAAAGTCTGGATCTCAAAAGAGTTGGTGGTGAAGTACCTGGGTAAGGCCTCCGGCCTGAAAGGAATATTTATCGCTGCACTACTCGGGTCTACTCCAACCGGACCGCTGTATGTGGCGTTTCCTCTGGCGGCAGCGATGTTTGGCAAAGGAGCCCGGGTACTGAACGTCGTCGTCTTCCTTTCCGCCTGGGCTTGCATGAAGATCCCCCAGGAAATGATTGAAATACAGTTTCTCGGGCTGGGTTTCATGGCCACCAGGCTGGTGCTTACACTCGTTTCCGTCTCGATTATGGGCTTGTTCATGGAGAAGATCATCGAACGAACGGGTTCTCTGAAAGTTCAAAGTAATGTTTAAGTTGTCTAACTGTAGGTAGGCCAAAGGAGTACCAAAGTGAGGGGTAAAAAATGAAAGTACTCGATTTAGAAGAGTTAGAACCGGAAGAGGGTGCGGAGGTATTTTACGAAGCCGAAGAATTTAGCGGAAGAGTGATCGAGCTACCGACTGGAGGAAGTATGCCGCCCTGCGAGATGGATTCCTACGTGATATTTTACGTGATCGCGGGCGAAGCAACCGTCTCAGTAGACGAAGAGGAAACCGGTCTTTCCCGGGGTAGGTGTATGATCACGGAACCGGCCACTCTGTCGTTGGAGACCGAGGAGGGAGTAAGGATACTGGGAGTTCAGGTAGCGAAAGGTTAGAAATAAATCAACGCAAAAATTATAAAAACTCAACCAGAGGTGTAAATCATGAAAGCAATAAGTATGGACGATATCGAAGGAAAAACAAACAAACGCGGAGTAGAATCAAAACAACTTCTTAAAAACGACCACGCTCAGATTATGAACTTAAACCTGAAACCCGGTGACGAAGTCCCGACTCACTCGGTTCCGGTAAACGTCTTTTTCTACGTCGTTTCGGGAACCGGAACTATTCGGATTGGCGAAGACGGGGCGGTAGTTGAAGAAAAGGACATAGTACCCTGTCCTCCAGAAACGGAAATGTCCTTGTCCGCAGATCAGGGGAAAAAATTCTCCGTTTTAAACGTCAAGACACCCAGTCTTTAGGGGGATAAGGGGATAATTAATAGGTTGCGAAATCTATTTGATCTCTTCAACAAATTTTCCCCCTAGTTCGACTACTCGTTCCAGATCATCATCTTCCGGCGATCCTTTAACTTCGACCGCGCCCAGTAGTTCACCGGTCATGCCCTCAACGAGCTCCGAAAGTTCTCTCACGGCACCGCCGGCCCAGCCGTGTGACTCCACGACACCGAAGTACTTGGTCGGCGGATTCAGCTTTTTGGCCAGGGTGGCAATATAAATAATCTGTGGATGGGGACCTGCCAGAACGGTTGGCGTGCCGAATACGACTCCGGCGCTGTCAACCAACTCTCCGGCCAGGGTATCGAGACTCTGGGAGGAGACCTCAAACGGAACGGCATCCACGCCTGCAGCGGCAATGGACTCCGTCAAAACGTGAACCATTTCAGCGGTACTTCCCCACATAGAGATGTAAGGAATCAGGACCTTCTCCGCGACTTCGGAGCTGGTCCAGGATCTATGAGCCGCAAGTATTCCCTCGGGGTTTCTATAAATAACACCGTGGCTCGGAGCGATGGTACTCACTTCGTAGCTCTCGAGCTTTTCCAGCGCCCGTTTGGCTCTCGGGCGAAACGGCATCATTATCTCTCCAAAATAGTCCTTTGCACGTTCGATGTAGCCCTCACCAAATTCGTCGGCGAATATTTTAGGAGTGGCTATGTGGGCCCCGAAGAAATCACAAGAAAACAGTACTCTTTCCTCCTGAAAATACGTGAACATGGTCTCGGGCCAATGGAGCCAGGGGGCATCTATGAACTCAAGAGTTTTGCCCCCCAGATCAATAATGTCACCCTCTTCGACTATACGAACCCGGTCTTCCGGTAAGTCGTAAAGGGAAAGAGCCATTTCCTTTCCCTTTTCTGTGGCTAGTATCTCCGCGTCCTTGGCAAGCGAAGCCATGTGGCTCAGGCCGTTCGCGTGATCCGGTTCGGCGTGGTTCATAATCAGATAATCCAGGCTTTCGGGGTCGGTAACTTGCTTGACTTTCTCTTCCAGGTCTTTTTCAAACCCGGGGTTAACCGTATCTACCAGGGCCGTTTTGTCCTCGCCCTGAATCAAATAGGAATTATAAGTGGTACCTTCAGGTAGGGGGACCAATTTATCGAAAAACTTCCTCTCCCAGTCCCTCACGCCAACCCAGTAGACGCCGGACGATATCTCTCTCACTTCGCGTGGAATAGTCACGATTATTTCCTCCTATTAATAATGAAATTCTTAAAGCCAGATTAGCGAGGCAATAATTAATCCCAGTCAAGCAGTCTTCTCTCTCCTTCGACTTCCTGTATTTCCTTTATATCCTGCGTGACCTCGAGCGTGCCAAGATATTCTCCCTCTTCGTTCCGGACGGGAAAGTATCCGATGTGAACGAATTTCGGACCCAGACTGATCCAAAACTCCACTTCTTCCCGATTTCCGGCTTTCGTCCCTGGTTTTTTACTTCCTTAGCCTGCCGTACTTTACCTTTAACCCTCATCTCAAATTAAATAGTGAATTAATTTATCGACCAGCCTGGAACTCAAGCGCAAATGCTCTCAAAAAGCTTGTCGTCAATATTACCCCCACTTATCACAACTACCGTTGTTTTACCCTTGAATTTATTGGGATGCTCAATTAACGCTGCAACCCCAACCGCCCCGGCGCCTTCGGACCTCTGGCCGTCTTCCTTACAGAGCGATTTTATTGCTTCACGAATCGTCTTCTCTTTCACCGGAATAATCTCATCCACTAGCTTCTGGACTAATTCAAAGGTAATAGCCCCTTCTTCTATTCCACCCGCAAGACCATCCGCAATTGAATCCTGGATCTCCATTTCTACGATTTGTCCTGCCTTAACTGATTCATACATTACCGGAGAGGCCTGCGATTGAGCACCGATAATTCTCACATCCGGATTATTAGCCTTCACTACACTAGCTATACCGGATACGAGACTCCCTCCACCTACCGGTACTACTACATCCTCAACTTCGGGTAAATCCTCCACTATTTCAAACCCAACGGTGCTTTGGCCAGCAACAATACGTTTATCGTTATAAGAGGATAGATAGGTCATACCCTCCTCTTCCGCTACTTTATGGGCTTTTCTTTCCGCTTCATCGAAATTATCTCCATATAGAGTCAAATCGGCACCAGATTTTCTAATCTTTTGTGTCTTCTTTTCTGGAGTATAATTCGGAACAAAGATTTTAACCGGGAGCTCCAACTGTTTCCCGACCAGAGCAAGTGCGAGTCCGTGGTTTCCGGACGAAGCTGTAGTTACCCCGTTTACTTCCCCATTCTCCTGCAAACACAGGAGCCCATTATATACCCCTCGGATTTTAAATGCTTTTGTGAGTTGAGTGTTTTCCAACTTTAAATGTACGGACCCATTGCACAGGGAACTTAAGTACTCAGAATAAGTTAAATCTGTCCTTCTGACGTACTCATTTATCCTTTCGTACGCCAGTTTATCCATTTCGAGCAGTTCTTTATTAGTAAGATTCATAGGTTAACCTCGTTAAATTTACGAAGACTCCGGAAGATTATTTTGGGGTAAACTATAATGAGTGTTACGTTCCTAGGCCCGGTATCTTCACTTTTTCTTCCACCAGGTCAAGTATTTTGGAGAGGATCAGCACGACTATTAAGTAAATGAACGCGACCACCAGAAAAACCTCAAAAGTCCTAAAATTACGGCTGGCGATAATTTTGCCGCGGGCCATAAGCTCCGGTACTTGAACCATGTAAGCAAGGGAAGAATATTTCACCAGATATATCAATTCATTGGACCAGGATGGAATTACCAGCCTCAATGCCTGGGGAATAACAATGAATACTATTCCCTTAAATCTACTCATTCCAATCGACCGAGCAGCCAACATTTGCCCCCCTTTTATCGACTGGATAGCTCCTCTGAAATACTCAGCCTGATAAGCTCCACTATTCAAGCTAAATGCGGCAAGTGCGGAGAAAAACGGGGATATGTTTATTCCAATGGAAGGGAGGCCAAAATAGAAAATGAAAAGTTGAACCAGGAGGGGTGTACCCCGAATAAATTCAACGTACGCCGTGGCTAAGGCGTAAATAGGTTTATTTCCATACAGTCGACCCAAAGCCAGCAAAATACCCAGTATTAGCCCTATAGCTATAGATATGCCGGTAAGCTCCAATGTCACTGTCGTCGCTTTGAGTAAACTTGGCAAGATATCCCATGCTAATTCTAATAAGCTCACCTTTCAGCCCCTCCGTAAAGTTCGGATATTTTATCCAAAAATCCCTGAGTTCTTTTATGCTCGGGACTTTCAAAGAACTGCCTGGGAGACCCCTGCTCGACGATTTTGCCGTTCTCAAGAAAAATAATTTCGTCACAGACGGAGCGAGCGAAGCCCATTTCGTGTGTGACAACTAACATGGTCATTCCCGCTTCCGCCAAATCAATCATTACCTCTAGCACTTCCCCAATCAGTTCCGGGTCCAGGGCGGAAGTAGGTTCATCAAATAGCATTAGTTTTGGGTCCATCGCCAGAGCTCTAGCTATACCGACCCGTTGCTGCTGTCCTCCCGACAGCTGAGCCGGATAGGACGACGCCTGGGTTGACAAGCCAACCCTTTCTAATTCCTCTATTGCCTTGGATTTGGCTTCCTCTTCATTCATTCCCTTCACTTTGGTTAAGCCAAGCTTTACGTTATTTAATGCGTCTAGATGGGCAAATAGGTTGAAATGCTGAAAGACCATACCCATTTGCTGTCTTGCCTTGTTAATATCGACTTTACTATCGGTCAATTCCGTCCCATTAAGCCACACTTCCCCCTGGTCAGGTGGGGTCAGCTGGTTGATACACCTAAGCAAAGTACTCTTCCCCGTACCAGAAGGTCCGATCAGGACCTTGGTTTCACCTTTATTCAGTTCAAAAGAGACCCCTTTTAGTACTTCTTCTGTACCATAAGATTTATGGATATTCTTAAGTAATAGAATCGGGGGGTTAGACAGCACGGACTCCCTCCTTTTCTTCTTTAGTTTCGTATCCAGGTATTTTGAACTTCTTTTCAAGAAGACCGAAAAATTTACTTCCCGCAAATACCAGGATGAAGTAAATTACCGCTGCAGTTATGTAAATTAAAAGAGAATTTCCATAAGTTCGGGCGATAATATATCGCCCCTGTCTGAGCATCTCAGTAATGCCAAGAGCATAGACCAACGAGGTGTCCTTCAGTACGATCGCAAATTCGTTCGTCCACGATGGGATGGAAAGCCTCAATATCTGTGGCAGAATAACATAGATAATTGACTTAAACTGACTCATTCCTATGGATCTCGATGCCATCATTTGCTCCTTCCCAACGGACTGGATTGCACCCCTAAAAATCTGGGATTGATAGGCCGAGGATCGTAGTCCCATAGCCAAACAGGCTGAGATAAAGGCAGAAAGTTTGATTCCTATAAAAGCAGCCCCAAAATAGAAGAGAAAAAGCAAAACCAAAGCCGGAATGGCCCGGAATATCTTCTCGTAAACCGAAATTACCGTCTTGATTAATTTGTTACCATAAACCTGTCCGAAAGCAATGGAGATTCCTACCAAAAAACCAAGACCGAGGAAAGCAAATGTAAGCTGAAGGGTAACCAGCATGCCTTTTAACAAAGCAGGAAGGCTGTCCCAAATAAGCATCAAGTTATCCACTATTTACTCCTTTCACAACAAACAGAGGGCACAGGTGTTCAGTTCAACCTGTGCCCTCTGTGACAAAACCTTTTGTCTCTTTATTCATCCTCTCCAGCCATACAGGTTCTAAGGTTCATCGCGTAAGCTGCGGGATCTTCCTCTTTCTCAAGGTAATCACGACATTTGGCAAAGCAATCCGTGATCCGGTCTAAATCAGAGGTAGCTCCAAAGTAAGCTTCTTTGAGGTTGTCATATATTCCCCTTACCCGTAATTCTGCCAGACCATCATCCAGTTTAGGTAATAACCCTTCAGGATCGCCCTCCTGAACGGCAAAGCCAAGATGTTCCCCTGTCATCACTATACCTACCATCTTCAGGCCAGGGTTCAGTGAGTTAAAAGTCCTGGCTGCCGGAGTATCAGCCATAAAGGAATCAATTCTCCCATTCTTGAGATCCATTATCGCCAGGTCATTTGTGTCATACAGCTTAAGCTGAACATCCACACCTTCATCAACCAGGTTGTCCTGGAGCCATCCCGCCTGGGTTGTTCCTCTCTGGGCACCAACTTTATGACCCGTGCTTAAGGCCGTCACCGCATTAAGATCCGAATCTTTTCTTACTAACACCCCTTGATTGGCATCCCAATAGGGATTTGTATAGTCTATGACCTTATCCCGCTCATCAGTTATGGTCAGGCCAGCCGCGACAATATCAACTTTCCCCGCCTTTAGCGCTGGTATAAGGGCATCAAAAGACATGTCCCTGATCTTGACATCATACCCTTTAACCATTGCTATAGCTCGCATTACATCTGCGTCAAACCCTACTATATTGCCATTCTCATCTACCAGCTCAAACGGTGGCCAATCAGCACTGGTACCCACAATGTACTCCTCGGCCTGAACCTGGTAGACTAAACCTCCCCCGAGACCGAGCACCAAACTTAATACTAAAACAGTTATGATTACTTTAAGATTCCTGCTTTTCATTCTTCTATACCTCCTAACTTTCAAATTTTGGTAAACCACTTCGAAAACATCCGCTTAGTCAGGCATTAACAAACAACTTCACCTGCATCGACCCCGTTTTACCCTTTTTCCTCTCAAGCTCATCGAGCCTTCCGGTATTCCGCACATTTTACGTCCCATGAAATACCGGTACTCTCCGCAAAAAATCAGATAGGTGAAAATTACTTAGTTAAAAATTAAATATCTGAACTTCTACCACCTCCTTCACTAACAATAATACAACCAAACCCTGCTTTCTCAAAACATTTTCCACTTAAAATTACTATTTCCAAAAGCCCTAAGATTCTCCGGCTCTTTATACTACTTGAAAAATTCACCAACACCAGCCGATTCCTCCCCGCAGCTTGCTGCGGGGATGAATCGGCTGGTGTTTGTCCAGCAACCAGCACTCAATTGAGAAAAGCTACCTGGAGAATTATCCACCGCTAAACATTCATGGCAGCCTAGACTGCAATTGAGTCAATTATATTGATCCAGGGTTATAACTCAATTGAGTGCTGGTATAAGATACCTGGGGGACATATGGTAATCGTATTTAATTGGGCTAAGTTAACCATGAAATTCGTTCTTTGTGTTTAACCAAGTTAGTCTCCTCAAGTGAGTGCTGGGTCAATACTCGTTATTCAAATTCAACGACGTATCAAAATGTTTTTCTACAAGCCCCGTCCCTTGGGGCGGGGTTCTTGACTTTCGTTAGTCCTAAAAAGTCGGGGCTATTCTCGACTCGAAGGGTAACTTGTCTCATTAGTAGTCGTTATTCTTTGAACTCCTGTTTTGTTCAAACCCAAGGGATCAGACTACAAGATGCCCAAGAGAACCAATTATTTACCCCCGGGAAGCAAAATTTCATAGAAAGTTAATCAAAGTGTCTTCGATGTAACCTACAGATATTTGGTTGCGGTCCAGGTAGAACAACCCTAAACTACGTGAAGGATTTTTAGGTAAGGAGGTTTTAATTTTGGAGAGTTCGTTTGAATCCATAAGACCCCAAATGAGTCTTTTGTCCGGTTCGGCAATTGAGGAAATAAAAAATGAAGCTTTCGAATTGCTAAAAAAAGTAGGGATAAAGGTTGGGTGCGAAGAAGGGTTGGATTTACTTGCTCGTGGAGGAGCGAAAGTAGATAGCTCCAATAACCGGGTATATATCCCCGAGACCCTGATTAAAGAAAGTTTGAATAGCTGTCCCTCTGAAATTAAATTGTTCAACCGGGAAGGTGACGAAGAAGTGGTTTTGGGAGGGAAAGAAGTAAACTTCGTCCCCGGTTCCTCTGCCCCACTAATACGAGAAGGAAGTGGTACTATCAGGGAAGCAACGACGGAGGATTACCTGGAATTTACCCGGATTACCGATAACCTGGATAATCTAGACCTTCAAAGCACCGCTCTGATTCCCGGTGACGTCCCCGACGAACTGGCCGATAAATACAGGCTGTTTATCGCCTTGATAAATTGTTCCAAACCAATAATGACGGGCACGTTCAACTCCGGCAGCTTTGAAGTAATGAAAGACATGCTGGCTGTCATCCGGGGCGGTGAAGAGAAACTAAAGGAAAAGCCTTTGGCTATGTTCGATTGTTGTCCTACCTCACCGTTAAACTGGGACGAACGTCCCTGCCAGGATCTGATTTCAGCTGCTCGGTCGATGGTCCCCGCAGAAATTATCTCCATGCCCATGCTTGGCGTATCCGCCCCAATCACTCTGACTGGTGGTTTGGTTCAGCATACGGCTGAAACTCTTTCAGGAATCGTACTGCACCAGATGGCAAATTCCGGAGCACCTGTCATTTACGGAGGAGCATCAGCAGTCTTCGACATGCAAACAAGCGCCACTCCAATGAGCGATATCGGGGCAATGATGATGAACTCCGGTTACTGTGAGATGGGAAAGAGCTTTGATCTTCCCACCCAGGGGTTTATGGGGTTAAGTGATGCCAATACTCTGGACAGTCAATCAGGGTTTGAATCGGGAGTGGGAATGGTTCTCGCTGGTCTTTCCGGGTTGAACGTGGTGGCCGGGGCTGGCATGCTGGATTTTGCAAAATGTCACAGTAAGGAAAAACTGGTCATCGACGACGAGATTTGCGGGGCGATATCCCACTTTATTAACGGTATTCACTCTCGAGGGGTTCCTATGAGCAAAGATCTATACGGTGATATCGACCGGAGTGATTACTTCTTGACTTCTTCCACTACTCTGGAATGGTTTAAACGAGAACACTATTTCCCCGGCCAAGTGATCAGCAGGAAGGACGAGCAAACCTGGGAAGACGAAGGAGCAAGCACCACTGAAGTGAGGGCCCGTGAAGAAGTGGAAAAGCTCCTCTCAGGGTACGAGCCTTCTCTTCCCGGTGATATTGTCGAAAGACTGTCGACGATTATGACCGAGCAGGCAAAGAAGTGCGGAGAAACAAAACTCCCCTATACGGGTTAAGCGAATAAATATAGACTTTACTTATTCTAAACAGAATTTGAGATTAACCAAGGAGGTTTTTATGAGTGAGACTACTTTGAACGATTCTAATTCCAAACAGTTCCAGCGATTTGAAATGGAGGACCTACAGTCCAAGTGGGAAAAAGTGGTGGATTACAACCTATCGGAAAGCGGAGTCGATCCGGTATCCGTATCCAAACTTCTAGAAAAGAGTAATCAAGATCCCGAGGATTTCTTGTCCACCCAACTTCACTACCCACCAACTCAAGGCACAAAGGAACTTAGACGTCAAATTACCCGTTTCTATCCTGAAGCTACCATAGATAATGTTTCTGTAACCGTGGGCTGCGCGGAGGCCAACTTCAACGCGATTCAGGCCTTACTCGATCCGGGAGACGAACTTATAGTTATGATCCCCAATTACATGCAAATATTCGGCCTGGGCCAAAACTCTGGCCTCGACGTCAAGAAATTTCACCTTGAGGAAGAAAAAGGCTGGAGCCCCAACCTGAATGAACTGGAGGAAAAAGTAACCGAAGATACGAAGTGTATTGCCGTATGTAATCCCAACAATCCCACCGGCTATATCCTCACGGAAGAAGAAATGGATAGAATTGCCGAAATTGCAGATTCCGTAGGGGCCTGGTTACTGAGTGACGAGGTGTACAGCGGGGCGGAAAGTGAAGGGGACTCGGAAACTCCATCATTTTGGGGGCGCTACGACAGGGTAATAGCAAATAACAGCCTAAGTAAAGCGTACGGGTTACCGGGACTAAGAATAGGCTGGGCCGTTGCCCCTCCGGAAATAATAGAAGAAATCGAAGCTCAAAAATCTTATACGACGATATGTGCTACAATTCTTTCCAACAAACTGGCTAATTTGGCTCTTTCACCCGAAGTACGACCATTCCTAATCCAGCGAACCCGGGATCATGTAAGAGACGGCTATTCCGATTTCAGGGAATGGATAAATAGCAATGGAGATGTTTTTTCACTTGTAGACCCCCAGGCAGGAGCATTTGGTTTTCCCTCTTTTAACCTCGATATCTCGGCTATAGATTTAGTCAAAAGACTCATTGACGAGAAAAGCATCCTGGTTGTAGCCGGAGAGCACTTTGGGTTGAATAAAAAATATCTTCGGATAAGCTACGGCCTTCCCCAGGAAGAATTGCAGGCCGGATTAGGCAGAATTTCCGAGCTTGTAGATAAACTTAAATAACGAACAACATATTTTACGGAGGTGATATATTGAAAGTCAAAATTTTATCGGAAGTTGAGATCCGTCAGTCCGTTACTCTGGACGAACAATCCATAGAAGTAGTTGAAGAAGGGTTTTCCCGACTGGAGGATTCAGAAGTTCATCTACCACCTATTATGATGGTCGAAGTTCCTGAACACCGGGGCGAGGTCGACGTCAAATCCGCCCATATTCAGGGGTACGATAGTTTTGCCGTAAAGATCGCCTCCGGTTTCTTCGAAAACGCCGAAAAAGGGTTACCCACCGGTAGTGGAATGATGGTACTTATAAGTGCGGAGACCGGTTTCCCTCAGGCAGTTTTACTGGACAATGCCTACCTTACGAATCTCAGAACAGGTGCCGCCGGAGCGGTTGCTGCTTCCTACCTTGCCCCGGAAGAGATAAACCAGGCTGGAGTGATTGGTTCCGGGGTTCAGGCCCGGTTTCAAATAAAGGCCCTGAGAGAAGTGCGGGATTTTGACAAATTGGCGGTTTATAGTCGAAATTCAGACCACGTAGACGAGTATGCCCGGGAGATGGGGAAAGAGCTGGAGTGTGAAATAGTAAAAGCGCAGAACCCAGAACAAATAGTCGAGAACAGTGACTTCGTGGTCACAACAACGCCTGCAAAGGAACCTTACCTCAAGGGAGAGTGGTTACACCCCGGGCTTCACATTACCGCCATGGGATCCGACACTGAAACCAAACAAGAACTGTTCCCGGACGTGTTTTCTAACTCCGATTACACTGTCTGTGATAGAAAATCACAGTGTTTCAGGCTCGGAGAATTGCACTACGCCCGGGAGGCTGGAATCCTGACGGAAGATGATGAGATAACCGAACTGGGCGAGATCACTTCTGGACGCAAGCCCGGTCGGACGTCTCCCGAACAGACAACTGTGTGCGACTTAACCGGGGTAGGAGTGCAGGACACCGTAATAGCTTCCCTGGCTTATCAGCAGGCGGTGGAACGGGATCTGGGGCTCGAGGTAGAGTTTTGATCTTTCCTGCGACCGACACTTGACGGTGGGTTTTATGAAGTGGGAAGAATTTAACCTGATCAGCGATTGGAGTTCCGCGGACCTTTTCCTCTATCTTTTTCCCGTTCCCTTATATGAGGGCCCGCCTGGAAAGTTATTGCCTTGGTGTTGACGAAACAGTCAACGATCTTCCGTCGTCCGGAGTATAGCAGTCTCTGCAACGTCCCCCGGGAAATATCCATCTCTTCCGCCGCCTCCGTCTGATCCAGCCCTTCTTTATCACACAGTCTCATTGCCTCCAGTTCGTCCAGCTCCACTTCTGTTACCGGCAACTGACTCAGGGGGATCCCGGCGGGCTTAAACACTTCCGAGCCCTCGAATTTTCTGCAACGCCTTTGCTTCTTTCTCCTTGGCATAACGTTTAAAATATATTGAATATACATCAAAGGTGCAACAGTTAGCAATAATTCCGTTCTTTTGCAACTTTACGGTGGAAAAGTTAT
>JAIPHJ010000039.1 GCA_021735245.1 Candidatus Bipolaricaulota bacterium | reverse complement strand
GTTTAACTACGGACTTTGTTCTTTTACAAAAGAAGACCCAGCACCCAGCAGTCAATTCGGAACTGGTCTTGGACCCGTATCAAACTTTAACGAGCAGAGCGAATTGACTGCTGGGTACCTCATATCAAGTTAAGTTAACTTGCCGATTCCTCCCCACAGCGAGCTGTGGGGCTTCCTCGGCAAGTTTTGGTGAAAGTCCAACTAATCACGATTGACCACGACATTTGTCGGTCCCAGTTAGGGCAACTCTCCAAGAATCTTCACGAAAATCTAGTTATAATGGGGTATAAGATGATTACAGAAGTTCCCGGTACTCGATCCCCGGGAAGATCTTTTAATCGGATTTTTTGGAAGTCAAGAACCCCGCCCCAGAGGACGAGGCCTGGAGAAAATACCTTTTGAGCAGGTTTTGGTGAAATATTGCAGAGAATCGTCAAATCCGTTATAACGGACACTGTGGAGTGACGGGTTGATTGGTTTCAGGAAGATGTTATAAATTATAGTTGGTCCCCTTAAAAAGTCATTAAGTTATACCACCACAAAGTGACGGAGCTCTTCTTTTATCGCAGGAGGATTCGTTGAAAGATCTATATATTAGCGACGATCTGGATTTCAGCCTCGACGAGATCATCGGTAAGTGTATTGGCATACTGGGTATAAGAGGTTCGGGCAAATCCAACACCGCCGGAGTTATCTTCGAGGAACTCCTGAAACACAGCTACCCTTTAACCGTCGTCGATATCGATGGAGAGTACTTCGGCCTAAAGGAAGAATACGAACTCCTCGTAATCGGGCAGGGGAAGAACGTCGATATAACGATAGAGCCCGAGGACGCACCTCAGGTAGCGGAAATTAGCCTCAAACAGAGCATTCCCGTGATTCTAGATCTCAGCGGTTATCTTAAGGAAGAGCAGCGGAAAATGCTCAAGCACTACTTCACCGCGCTCTGGAACTGGGCCGGAAAGCTCCGTAAACCATATATGATAGGGATAGAGGAGTCTCACGAGTTCATTCCCCAGGGAAAGAAAAGCGAGCTGAAGGAAATAATAACCCGGCTCTCGCTCAGGGGTAGAAAGAGAGGCCTGGGAGCGGTGATCATCTCACAGAGAAGCGCAAAAGTCGAAAAGGACGTGCTCACGCAGGCGGGAATGCTTTTCCTCCACAGAGTAGTACACGAGGCTGATATGAAGGTCTACAACGATCTTCTGCCCTGGAAGAAGGGTCAGGTGAGAGAAAAGGTAAATCAACTTGAAACGGGAGACTGTATCTACCTGGACGAAAAAACGACGAAGCAGATCTACGTTCGGGAGCGCTCGACTTTCCACGCCGGCTTTACCCCTTCTCTGGACAAGGTCGAAACCCCTCAACTTAAACAGGTCGGTGAAAGCATAATAGAAGCAATAGAAGAGGCAAAAAAGAGGGGCGAGAGGAAGAAGAGCAGGGTGGACGAGCTGGAAGAGCAAGTGGAAGAACTCCAGGACGAACTGTCAAAGAAAACCGAAGAGGCCAAAGAACTAAAGCGAACCGCCGAGACCCTGGGCTACATAGAAGTCGACCTCGATCCTCCCGACCTCCCCAAGGTTCACAGAGTATCCAGGGCCGTGATCGAGTCACTTGAGATCGCCGACGTGCTAAAAGAAGGAGAAGAGGGCGAGGCCATGAGGACGGTAACCGAAACCCTGGCGGAGTCTCAGGAAAAGAAGTCCGGAAAAAATAAGGGCAAAAACATCGATAAGGTAGATAGAAGTATTCCGGACTTCGATAACCCAGACGAGAGCGAAGCGAAGGGCAAAGCAAAGACGTTTGGACTGCCGTACGACGGAGAGGGTCCCGAAACGGGAACTACCGAAGAAGCCGATAAAAGAAAGGAAAAGGGAGAGGAATCGGACTTTGAAGAATTGCCGTCGGCCATAAAGCAGGATACGAACTACGTGATAAATAAAACTAAGCGATTAACGAGGCTAGACCGGAAGATCCTGGGGTTCCTCGTGGCTCACAGACCTCACTCCTACAGCATCGAGCAGATTAGCGCCTGGCTGAAGAAGCCCACCGGTTTGCTTCTTTCGAAAAGGCCGACGGAACTCCTTGACATGGGCCTTATCATCAGACAAAATAAATCAACCGGACTCCATTACCGCGCCAATTTGAAGGGATTCGTCGAGCAGGAGTTTTCCATCTATGAGCCGGACATGGGTTCAAGAGAAAAACATCTGATTATATCCAGGCTGAAGGAAGAATTTACCCGGGGGTTTACTCAGGAAAAATCAACCGGAAACGGAGATAAAAAAAAGAAGGACAAGATAAAGTTGACCGATCAACCCGGCAAGAAGTTCAGAGATAGAAATCTTTACGACAGGAACTTCTCCTTTCAAAACGAGGAAAAGTGAGTCCTATAGGTTGCATTAGTTTCAATTACACTCTAACTTTAGTTTACGGAAAAACGGCTAAAAAACTTGAGAAGTAGTCTAAAGCCCCGTAGAATTGGCATTTGTAACGGTATTGTCAGTATAGAAACGCGGGAGAAAGAATCCCCCGCCAAACTTTCAAGTTTCCTTTATCAAAAGGAGGTCCTTAGATGAACAAAGGCGAATTGGTAGACAGTATCTACCGTAACTCGGACTGCACCAAGCAGGAATGTCGAGAGATGGTGAACCACATGGTGGACGTAATTACGGACGAGGTAGCAAAAGGAGAAGAAGTTAGGTTGGTGAACTTCGGTACTTTCAAACCCAATCCCCGGAAATCAACCGTCAAACGCCATCCCCAGACGGGTGAAAAAATCAACGTAGACAGCAAGGTAACGCCCAAGTTTTCACCGGGTAAAGGGTTTACTGAGAAAGTTCAGAACAACCTGGAGGCGACAAACGACGGAGAAGGTTACACGAAGAAATAGGCCCTTTTTAGGCTCGTTGGATTCACTCTATTCACAGAACAAGTATTTCCCAAACTGGAGAGCTTGAGATGTCACAGCTTGATGCACTATTGGATAAAATACAGGACTTAAAAGAGGAATCCAAAGCTAATCTGGAAGAAGTCGAGTCGCTTCAGGAGTGCGAGGAACTGCGGGTCAAATACCTGGGAAGAAACGGGGAGATCCAGGAGCTCTTTGATGAGCTAGGGGATCTTCCCGACGAAGATAAGGCGGAAGCCGGCAAAGGCATAAATAAGCTAAAATCCTTCCTCCAGGACAGGATAGAGGAGAAAAAAGAGAAGTTCAAGCGCCGGGAAAAGGAAAAGAAGCTAAAACAGGAAGGGATTGACGTAACCTTGCCCGGGAGAAGTCGTGGCGTTGGTAAAAGACACGTAATAACTCAGGTAAACGACGAGCTTACGACGATATTCAAGCGGATGGGCTTCTCCCTCGCACTGGGGCCCGAAGTGGAGTCCGACTACTATAACTTCGAGGCCCTTAACATCCCCGAACTGCATCCCGCGCGAGACGAATGGGACTCACTTTACGTCGACGACGAACACCTCCTCAGGACTCATACCTCACCGGTTCAAATAAGAGAAATGGAGTCTCAGGAACCTCCAGTGAAGATAATCTGCCCCGGTAAATGCTACCGCAGGGACACTCCTGACGCGACTCATTATCCTGTTTTTCACCAGGTCGAACTCCTATGGGTCGACGAGAACCTAACTTTCGCTAACCTTAAGTACGTAATCAGGTCCTTCGTGGAAGAGTTTTTCGGGCCCGAGTTCTCCATGAGGTTCAGGGCGGATTACTTCCCCTTTACCGAACCCAGTGCCGAAGTGGACGTTATGCGGCCCGACGGCGAGGATTGGCTCGAGATAATGGGCTCGGGTATGGTTGATCCGAACGTACTGGAAGCCGTCGACTACGATCCCGAAACCTATCAGGGCTTCGCCCTGGGACTGGGCGTGGAAAGAATGGCCATGTTAAAGTACGGGATCGACGACATTCGACTATTTTACCGGAACGACCTCCGGTTTTTAGATCAGTTTTAGTTCTACAAAAGCCGGAAGTTTTCCGGCTCCACCCATCAGAAAACCTACCGGTAGGTTTTTGCACCCCCACCAACCTTTGGCATCTATGGAGGCCTAAAGGCCTCCGCTACAACCAGACAAAACAACCTGAAGTTTGTTTCCTTTCGATGTAGCGATGTTTTTAGCCTTCCACGTGAAAAGATCAGGGGTAAAACGAGATAGCAGCACGGGCTCCCATTGCCCGTGCGGATCGTTGGTATCGAAAGTACCGGTCCGGCAGTGGGAGCCGGACCTGCTTGGGTAGCGGAAGGCTTCAGCCTTCCACAATAAACAATAGCGACCGGGGCTCCCATGCCCCGGCGATTCTGTCGTTTAAGCAACCTCTACCTCTTCTACGATAGGTGGGGCTTACCGGGCGAACTGTGATGACGGGCAGAAGTGTAGAATTATCTTCTTCGGTAAATTTTACGCGAGCAGCAGGCCGGGTATCCAGGACCAATAAGATACTACGCCTTTACTCCACCGTCACGCTCTTCGCCAGATTTCGCGGCTGATCCACGTCAGTACCTCGCAGCACTGCAATGTGATAGGCCAGCAACTGCAGAGGAACGGTAAAAATCAACGGGGTCAGGACTTTATCGTCCCGGGGCAGGTGGATCAACTCGTCGGCGATGCTTTTCGTATCTTCCGTTAGTTCGTCCGTAAATACGATTATCTTTCCCTTCCTGGCTCGAACCTCTTCGATGTTGGAATAGACCTTGTCGTAAACGGAATTCCTGGTTATCAGGGCGACTACGGGCATATTTTCGTCGATTAGGGCAATTGGTCCGTGTTTTAGCTCTCCCGCCGGGTAACCCTCGGCGTGGATGTAGGAAATTTCCTTCAGTTTTAGCGCTCCCTCCAGAGCCACCGGATACAGCACGTCCCGACCCAGAAACAGGAAGTCGTCTTTCTCGTAAAAGACCTCGGCGAGATCCTTTATTCGATCGACGTTTTCTAGCTGCTCCCGCAACAGCCCCGGCGCCCGGTTCAACTTCTCCGCTTCCTTTTTAGCCTCCGAAGAAGTAATCCTTCCTTTCATTCGGGCAATTTCTAGCCCCAGAAGCGACAGAGCGACGAGTTGTGACGTAAATGCCTTGGTGGAGGCTACCCCGATCTCCGGGCCCGCATGGGTATAGAGGACCGCGTCGGACCTCCTGGTAACGGTAGAACCCAGAACGTTCACAACGGAAACGACGGTGGCCCCGCCTTCCCGGGACTTTTCCAGCCCCGCCAGGGTATCGGCCGTTTCACCGGACTGGGACACGCCAACCACCAGTGAGTCTTCGTCCAGGGGAGGAGATCTGTAGCGGAACTCCGACCCGATCTCGACCTCTATCGGCACGTCGAGGTACTCCTCCCAGACGTATTTCGCGACTCTTCCAGCGAAGTAAGAGGTACCGCAGGCAACTATAAATATCTTGTTTGCTTCCTCGACGTCCTCTTCTCTCAGCTCTCCTTCGTCCATCCTGAGACCGTCCCCGGAGAAGTTTCTTCCCCTCAGGGTATCCCCGACGGCCTGGGGCTGCTCGTTTATTTCCTTCAGCATGAAATGCCTGTATCCTTCCTTCTTCGCTGCCACGGGGTCCCAGTCTATCGTTCTCGGTTCGGCTTTGACAGGATTGCCTTCGAAATCCGTAATCTCTATCCCCGATTCGGTGATTGATACGAGCTGACCGTCTTCCAGATAGATGATTTCCCTCGTATAATCGAGTATAGCCGGAATATCCGAGGCGATGAATTGTTCGTTTTCAGTGGACCCAACAACCAGCGGGCTCCCCCGACGGGCACCAACTACTTTAGTCGGCTCCTCGGCGCTTACTACCCCAATCGCAAAAGTGCCCTGAACTTCGTTCAGCGATGAACGGACCTTCGCCTCCAGCGGTCCCTCCTGCTCCTCGATCAGATGAATGAGTACTTCGGTGTCCGTATCGGAGCTAAACTCGTGGCCCCTCGACTCCAGCTCCTTTCTCAGTTTTCGGTGATTCTCAATTATACCGTTATGGACCAGACCGTATTTGTCCGTGCAGCCCTGGTGGGGATGAGCGTTCACGTCGTTTGGCTCGCCGTGTGTCGCCCATCTCGTATGACCGATCCCGACCTTTCCCGATTTCGGAGATTCCATCAGGGCATCCTCCAGCCGGGCGATCTTACCCTCCATTTTTTCGACTCCCAGTCCTCCGTCTCCTATTATCGCCACCCCGGCCGAATCGTACCCCCTGTACTCCAGTTTCTTTAAGCCGCTCAGGATAACGGGTTGAGCTTCTCTTTCACCTCGATATCCGACTATTCCGCACATAAGGACCTCCTTGTCGAACCTAGCCCGAAATAACCTCCGCGTCTTTCGGCAACCTCGAAATCTTTTCCCTCTCCAGTCCGAGATTGGTTTCTACCCCCTCAACGTCAGTACTGACCGGCCCTTTTTCTTCGTCCTCAAAGTAGGTAATCAGTTCTCGCGGGAGGAAACTATCCGGATCGAACTTAATAACCTGCCGGGCAAACCGATAGCCTTCTTTTCTGGGAACAACTTCCAGAACGTAATTATCTTCCCCGGAATCGAACGAGACTGGTGTGACCAACTCGGAACCGGACGTCGAGCTGGAGGAACCATCCTCATCCAGCCACGGTACCGACATCTCGAAATCAAGTACCTCCTCTTTCTTCCAGGGGAAGTAAAGCTCCCCGGGACTACTTACCAACCTGACATCCAGTACCTCCGAACGGACCAGCTTCAGCAGGTAATCAGGTGTCAGGTTAGCAGCTTTTACCGGTATATTAGATTTCTTCAAATCTTTCTTGATTATCAGGTTCTGGACGGGCATGAACTGATAGAGAAAATCCTCTTCCAGCAGAAAGAACTGACCTTTCATTTCGGGGGGAGACAGGTACTCGACCCGCAGGAGTCTCGGCTCGGAAATAGCCTGGACCTCTACCCGCAGAGGAGGCTCGAGCCCCGATATCGTCAGCTGAGCGGAAAAATCGTCGATCTCCCGGTATTCTTCCTCCAGCTTTTCGATGAATTTATCCGTAGTCCCGATCTTCTCGCTCCCCGGGGCCGCGATAAGTCCAGCGAGGTTGACGGCAAGCAATAAAACCAGCAGAATTTGAACCAATAAAGTAGAATTTCGATTCATTGAAGTCCCCTTTCAAACGAATTTACCGCTATCTGCCCTAGATTATACGTAATAAGGCCGTTGAGTCGAACAGCGAAATTACGTTAAAATTACTTGATTGATCGCCAGTTATTCAAAATAGCTCGATCCTACTTTAACAAGAACGAACTTATCAATCAAAAGGAGGGAACATGATAGATCCAACATCCCAGTATAGAACGATGGAAGACCTGTCACTTGAGGGCAAGAGAGTGCTAGTTCGGGTGGACTTCAACGTGCCGCTCGAAGACGGCGAGGTAACGGACGACAACAGGATAAAGAGCGCGCTACCGACCATAAACTATTTGACCGATTCGGGTGCAAAAGTTATTTTAACCAGCCACCTGGGAAGACCGGGCGGAGAAGTAAAAGAGGAACTGAGGCTCGACCCTGTGGGCCAAAGGTTATCCGAGCTCGTGGATGCCGAGGTGAAGAAGCTGGACGATACCATCGGCCCGGAAGTTAAAGGCGAGGTAGGAGAAATGGAGCCGGGGAGCATAATACTGCTGGAGAACACTCGCTTCTACGCCGGTGAAAAAGGCAAGGGCGACGAATTCGTCCAGAAACTGAGCGAGCTTGGGGATTTCTTCGTCAACGACGCGTTCGGAATGGTCCACCGAAAGCACAGCTCAAACTACGGCGTAGCCACCAAACTCACTTCGGCGGCCGGCAAGTTAATTCTGAAGGAGGTAAAAGGGCTGAATCCGGCCGTGGAAAATCCCGATCATCCATTTGTAGCAATCATCGGAGGCAAAAAAGCCTCCAGCAAGATCGGCGCCCTCTGGGACATGATGGAAAGGGTGGATAAGTTCCTGATCGGCGGAGCCCTAGCCTTCACTTTCCTTCACGCTCAGGGACACCTGGTCGGAGACTCCCTGATCGAGGAATCGATGGTAGAGGACGTCCGGGGTTTCCTCGACAAAGTAAAAGAGGACAGGAACACCGAAGTCATTCTACCGGTGGACGCGAAGGTATCCCAGGAATTTAGCGCCGAGGGAGAAGTCAAAACCGTAGACGCGACTAAGATACCTCCCGACTGGATGGGGATAGATATCGGGCCGGCGACGATAGAAAACTACAGCAACGAGATCGAAGAAGCCGAGACGCTGGTCTGGGCAGGGCCGCTCGGTGGGTACGAACTTCAGCCGTTCCAGGCCGGGACGAAAGAAGTAGCTCAGGCGGTAGCCGAGGGCTCCGGCTACAGAATTATCGGCGGAGGCGAAACCGGTGCGGCAATTACCAAGTTCGGCCTGGCCGACGAGATGGACCACGTCTCGACCGGGGGCGGAGCCTGTCTCGGTTTCCTCAGAGGAAAAGAACTCCCCGCCCTGGAGATTTTAAAGGTAAAAAACGAATAACGGATCGGGTATAGGAAAACTCGAACTCCACACTAAACAGACCCAGCTCGGGAGCCCCCACTACTCATTTCCCACTCTAATGGGGGAAAGATAGAATGAGGTTCACCGTAAGCAACAATAGCAGCCCGAGCTGCCACGCTCTCGGGGCTGGTGTAGGTAAACCCTCTGGTCCGGTATTGCGAGCCGGCCCTGTCTGGGTATCGAGGAAAATTCATAGCAGCCTCGGTCCCTGTGCCGAGGCGGTTGCTGATTACCCCAACCCGCTTCAGGAAAACCAAGCAGCGCGGGCTCCCATTGACCGCGCGGGTCGTCGGTATTAGGAATATCAGAAAAGCCCAGGCAGCCCGAGTTCCCACGCTCGGGCGGTTGGTCAGTATAGAGACTACCGGTCGGGCGTGGGAGCCCGACCTGCTAAAATTAAGGCGTAAGGAACCGGACCTGCTTGTGTAGCGGAAGGCTTTAGCCTTCCACATCAAACCAACTAACAACCCCTCAAACCTTCCTTATCAGGATCGAGGCGTTCTGTCCCCCGAATCCAAACGAATTCGAAAGCGCGACCTCGATATCCTCCCTCCGTCCTTCGTTCGGCACGTAATCCAGATCGCATTCGCTATCGGGATTCTCGTAATTTATCGTCGGCGGAATGAACCCTTCCTTCAGGGACAGGGAAGTAATTATCGCCTCGACGGATCCGGCAGCGCCCACTAAGTGGCCGAACTGGGACTTGTTAGACGAAACGGGGACTTCGTATGCCCCCTCGCCCAGAAGCGACTTTATCGCGTTCGTCTCCATCTTATCGTTCAACTTGGTGCTGGTTCCGTGGGCATTCACGTAATCTACTGCGTCCGGCTCTAGACCGCCTTCTCGCAGCGCGTTGGCCATGGCCTCTTTTGCGCCGGCGCCGTCCTCTCGCGGAGCTGTAACGTGGTGGGCATCGGCCGTCTTTCCAACCCCCACGATCTCGGCATAGGGTTCCACGCCTCGCTTCTTTACGCCTTTTTCCGTTTCCAGGACGAGCACTCCCGCCCCTTCACCCATTACGAATCCGTCACGCTCTTTATCGAACGGTCGGGACGCCCTTTCCGGCTCGTCGTTTCTCGTCGACAGGGCTTTTATCTTGTCGAATCCGGCGTAGGCTATCTCCAGCAGTGGCGCCTCGACCCCCCCGACGACCATCATGTCCGCTTCCTCTAGCCTTAACTCCTCAAAAGCCTGGCCAATCGCGTGAGCTCCGCTCGCGCAGGCGGATACTGCTCCGTAGTTTGGACCACCGAACCCGAACTCGATGGAAACCTGAGCCGCGGCGGCGTTTGGCATTAACTGGGGGATCAGGAACGGACTTACTCTCCGTGGTCCTCGGTCCAGGATCTTTTTGTGATTCTCTATCAGGGGGTTTATGTTACCTATTCCCGTACCAACCACCACGCCGACGTTCAGGTCGTAGCTATCTCGTTCTACCTTCCACTCGGCATCGTCCAGTGCCTCACCGGCAGCGACGACCGCGAACTTACTCGGCCTGCCCAGCCTCCTCGCTCGCTTTCTATCAAACCACTCCGAAGGCTCGAAATTGACTACGGGGGAACCTATCTTCGTCTTCAGGTTCGAGACGTCCAGCCGATCGTCAACTCGTCGAACCGAGCTTTCTCCATTCTTTAACTTTTTCCAGAGCTGCTTTACACCTACTCCAAACGGCGTCACCGCACCCATTCCAGTAACGTAAACAGAAGTTTTTTTATTCATTTCCCACCAGGCCCATGTTCAATCTGGCTCTTTTCAGCTCTGATTGAATCTTTCCGTATTCAGCGCCTGCTTCTTCCTCGTCCATCTCCTCCAGTTTGTCCTCCAGTTCGTCTATTCGATCGCTGAGTTCCGCCGGGTCGATTTCTTCGAAATCCCTTGCTTCCCTGGTCAAAACCCTTACCGTATCGTCCCTCTCCTTGAACACGAACCCCCCGTGCACTACAAACCGCCTGGTTCCTTTCTCGCCCTCCACCTTCAGCGTAGCGGGTTCCAGTTCCATTACGGCGGGTATGTGCCGGGACAGAAGACTAAACGAACCGTTTTCCGTTCGACCGCCAACCAATTCCACTTCACCGGAAAAAACCTGTTTGTCCGGCGTCAACAGTTTGAATTCCACCCTGGCTCACCTCTTTAACCGTAGGTAGTCGATGTAAAATCCAACCAGTTGCTAGAAATACTGCTCTCAACTGAAAACAAGTTTACCAATTGGGTTAGTCGGAGACAAGTTCGACGGATTATGGCCGGAAGCGGGCGAACTTTGGGGAAGGCGCGGGAACAGTCGGTCGCCGAATCGGACCTGCTTGTGTAGCGGAAGGCTTCAGCCTTCCACGTGAAAAAGGTCAGGGGTAAAACGAGATAGCAGCTGGAGCTCCCATTGCCCGCGCGGGTCGTCGGTAGCGAAAGTATCGGTCGAGGGCGAGTTGCCCCAACCAGCCCAGCCTTTTTGTAGAGGAAGTCTTTAGACTTCCACAGCAAACACGGGCAACCTTGGAGGTTTAAAAACCTCCGCTACAAATTAAATACCGTAGGTCGGTATCTAGGGTATCGGTCGGGCGTGGGAGCCCGACCTGCTTCTCTGATTTACTCCTAAAAGTAAACTCCTTATTAGTTTCTCCACCATAGCAGCTGGAGCTCCCATGCTCCAGCTGCTGGTCGACGAATCAATACTACCGGGCCGGCAGTGGGAGCCCTCCCGGCTTTTGTAGGGCCCGTATCGGGCCGAGTCCCCGCCCGGCCGATTGGTTCATGTAACAACTTATAAGAAAGCCATTAACGAAGGCACAGAGGCGTTCACTTACCCCTTTCCGGGAAAAGAAAGAATGGGGGTGACATAAAAAAAGAACTATCCGGTTGGTCCTACCGAATAGGTCACTACCGAAAGCCAGACATTGGATAAAGAAGGATTGAGGCTATAGAAAAGGAGAAATCGAAATCAAAACAGGGTACTAACAGGAATTTATCGCCCCGGATACCCCGAACCGATTACCGGTATAAAATACCGAGGTTGAACTCCAGGACCGACTCGGATACGGAACCGGAAAGGTATTTGTACTTCACCTGCAGCAATACCGGTACGTCCTCTTCAAACCATTCCGTCGTGGTTATCCCGAAGAGGCCGTGAAACGCGAAATCGCTGTCGTAATCAGGGTCGTTTATGAAAACAGGACCCGCACCTGCACCGGCAAACTGGTGGACACCCTCTGCTACCGGCCACCTATAACCGAAGGAAGCGTTGGGATAAAAGTAACCGTAATCAGTAAGGGAATCCACGTCTAATCCGAATCTGGCAAAGGGATTTCCTTCGCTTTCATCAAATTCGTCGTTCTCTATCAGGTAATCGAGGAAGAACTTCGAATTAAACGCAATCAGGTTGGGGTAGCTCAATCCGGCAGCGAGTCCAATACCGAAGTTCGGACCGGGTTCCATCGGAGGTGCAGCTGGTGCGGCGACTTCGGCCCGACCGGCAGTAACTCGTCCGACGGAAAAACTCGGACCTTCCAGGACAGTAATCACGTCCTTATTTCCTTCCGTCTGATAGAGTGTCGTTTCCAGGTTCACGGTTTTCCGGCCCGGGGTCGGTTTCGGCGTAAGGAAGACGAAGAACGTCCTCCAGTGACCGGCCTGGCTATTTTCAACGGTCGTCTTACCGTCGAGGTTACCCAGCGTAACACCGGCTTTACTCAACCCGGAAAGGTCGGACTCGGTTGCGAGCAGGTTCCCGTCCGAATCGTACAGCTCAAGTTTCGTAAACTCGCTTCCCGTAGCGGTTCCCAGGTTTTTAATCACTATCGGATTTATCAGCAGGTCAAACCGGTTCTCGTCCCTGTCCATGACGTCAATTCGCTGGGCGAGGATCGACCCTTCGCCCACGTTCGGTACTCTGCCCGAACGCCGTCCCGATTCGACTATCTCCGCCCCCCAGGGATAAATCGTCAGCGCTTCCGGGGATTCGTGCACCGGACTTTTGGCATTGCTGGCTACGCCTTCTCTTCCCTGAAACTGTACTACTGGTTTGAAGGTAGTTTCCCGGTCGGCGTCCGTAGATAGCTCGTAGTGTATCTCGAAAGTCCCCCTCCCCTCGTCGGCTATCCGCCCGTTAGCGGGGTCGAGTTCCTGCCACTCGCTTACGAGGTTCAGGTCGGATCCCAGTTCGACTAGATCGCCGTCCTGCCTTACCCTGTAGACGGATACTTCATCTACGTTAGTATTCTCCAGCGACCCTTCGTTGGCCAGCCGGACGGAGTTTACGGTAAAAGCATCGGCGTCCATATCGCTATCTTTTAGGACCAGCCTTTGCTTGTAAGTTTCACCCTGGTTGATTACTCCGGAATTCCAGTTAGTTGTCTCTTCTATTTCCTCAAGTCTCTGAACAACGATTCTTTGAACGTTATCGACCGAGACGACCGATTCCTGCTTAAAGGGATAACCGGCCATGCCGTTGTTTTCCTTCGTCTTCAGACTTACTCCCGTCCGCAACTTCATTCCCTGGGAAGGTCCGGTGGAAGCAATTTTTCCCAGTACGTCCATGGTGACTTTACACTCGTCCAGACAGCGGCCGTCCCACCAGCCGTCCGGGGACGTGGAGAACGAGACCTCGGAAGTGGGGCTGGTAATCAACTTCGAAATGACTCTCTCCGTGACTTCTCCTTCTTCCTCGATCTTCAGCTCCAGCCGGATTTCCGTGACATCCTGACCGAGGATCAACGGACTCTCCTTCTCGAACCGGTTGGTTACCGTAATAAGATCCACCTCGACTCCGTCTCGGTTGGAATCCTCGTCCTCGAAGACGGTCCGGGCGATAGTAGAAGTGGTTCCGGGCTGCAGTATCTCGTCCCGCAGGTGGAGGGAACTTACCTCCTCGAATCCAGCTCTAGCGATCTTGTCGATGCCCGGGTCAACGACGTAATTAGAACTCACCGAATCAACAGCTCCATCCGAATCCTCCAGGTAAACGAAGTGAAACCTCGGTCCCAGTTCCACCGTAACGTCCTTCCCGTATTTGGTTATCGGCACCCTCTCCGGAGAAGCTACAGTCACTTCGAACTGAAACAGTCCTTCCTGGTCCGGGTGCAGGGTCATCCCCTCACCGGGTAAAGTAAAAGTAATGCCCGAGCCAATCCCGGATAGGTCCTCGAGATTAACCGTTCTCCAGCCTCCCTGACCCCTTCGATAACGAACCTTCACTTTCTCCAGTTCGTTTTCGGAAGCGTTGCCGAAATTTTTCAGGGTAAGTTCCTTGATTCTGACCGGTTCGGCCATACCGCCGACCGATACTTCGTGAACGAGAATTCCTCTATCCTGAGGGTTTAAATTAACTGAACTCGGTGATTCGGGTTCGAACTCGGGTGCTCCCGCTACCAGGAGGGTAATAGAGAGCACGAGTAGAAGAGAAGTCAAAATCGAACTGCGCCATCGCATCCCGGGACAACCTCCTTTGGGTAAATCTGGATCCAGTATAATTTATCCGGAAAATTCGCTAAAAATGCAAACTAACCCAGACTCCCCAAACTCTATAACGATTTTAGCGTGATCGAATTCTGGTTTAGCCAACACTTGCCGAGAAAGCCCCGTAGCTTGCTGCGGGGATGAATCGGCCGGTGTTTGTCCAGCACTCACTTGAGATGAGATATCTGGGGGACATATGGTAATCGTATTTAATTGGGCTAAGTTGACCATGGAATTCGTTCTT
>JAIPHJ010000038.1 GCA_021735245.1 Candidatus Bipolaricaulota bacterium | reverse complement strand
GCCCTGGAAGAGGGACTTGATTTAACGCTTTAGATATCACCTAATAGGTGAAGATAACTAAGTTTCTCAAATAGGGACTATTTTTTCCTGTAGACTGAATTATAAGTTGGTCTTAGGAGAGAGAATCGCATGACTTAGGTTAAAATCAACTCTCTCCCGAAACTTTCACCCAGTACCCAGATGAGAAAAGTTAACTGCGGGTATATCAAAACCTGACAGCCAGGTCCTTTCAGGTGCTCGTAGTGGATCTCGCCAGTAAGATTTGTTGAAATTTTTTCGGTTCAGCCTTCGTCTTGAAAAAGGGAAAGGAAGGGTTAAAATTTGAATGAACGTTCATTCATAATCTCGGGAGCGGGTAACCATGACTGAAGATAGTTCGAAGGGTAAGTCAACTTTGATTCGAGAAGCGGCTACTAGAGTCATTTCCCATCAGGGCTACTTTCAGACGAGTATTCAAGAGATCGCGAAGGAAGCCGGTATCTCCGTGGGAACGATATACAACTACTTCGAAAACAAACAGGAGATATTGCTGGATATATTTTCAAAGGAATTCGAAGATAGGAAGGAATTTTACGAGGAGCTTTCTCGGCAGGATACACCGCTCGTTGAAGGGATACAGGCTATACTGAATCGGCACTTTTCTCAGCTAGAAAGTCACAAGGAATTACTGCGCGTTATCGTTCAAGAAAGGTTCAAACCTGGGAGTAAGCTCGGAAAGCAGTTAAACCAGCAGTATCGAGAAGTAATTAGGTACGTGGAAAATTTGGTAAAAAGGGCTCTTGAAAACGGTCAAATTCGCAGCTGTGATCCGAAGGTTGTTGCCACAGCCCTTTTTGGAGCCGTAGAGTCGATAGTTGCTTACGGCGTTCTCCGAGGTGAGGAAGAACAGGAGGAGCTTTTTGCCCGGGCACCGGAAGAACTGGCGAATTTCTTCTGGTGGGGTCTAAGAATAGAAAACATCCGGGAGGGTTCAAAGTGAAGAAACGTTACGTTTTACTGGCTTTTCTGGTAGTTCTCGTGCTGGGTGCCGGTCTCCAGGTTACTGGCCAGGAACCGGGTCGAGAAACCAGGGTGATGTTAGTCGACGAGTCCAGCGATTTTGAAATATCAATGAGAGTTCAGGGCCTGGCGGGCGGATTAAAGAAGAGAGAAGGACTGACAGTGAAGACTAAAGTGGCAGAAGTCGAACATCCAACGGAAAATCCTCTGAAAGGAGAGGGAAAACTTGGTCTGGACCTGGTAATCATAGTGCCGGGCACGATAGAGACCGGTAGAATAAATCAGGTCTGGATTGTACACAGACCGTTTTCAACTATCCCCCTGGAGACGAGATCGACCGTGCAAGAGCAGTTAAATCAGCTGAAACAGGGGATAAGTAAAGCGTTTGAAGGAAAAGTCACGCCGGTCGGAGTCGACGACGATCTGATTCCCGCTTACTTTTCCAGTCTCTTCCTTCGGGAGGGGATACTTAGATGAGTTCCTTTGATGAATGGGTTGTAGACAACCCGTGGAAAGTAATTGGCCTGGCACTGATCGGGACCGTCGTTCTGGGTTTCTTTATTCCCGGTCTCAACCTGGTAACTAACTTCGAGGAATACCTTTCTTCGTCAAATCCCGCCGTCGAAGCGATGACCAAAGCGGAAGAAAGGTACGGGTCCCAGACGTTCGTCAGGGTGACGA
This sequence comes from Candidatus Bipolaricaulota bacterium, assembly GCA_021735245.1. Taxonomy (GTDB): domain Bacteria; phylum Bipolaricaulota; class Bipolaricaulia; order M55B111; family M55B111; genus JAGXLP01. The sequence goes on along the minus strand of JAIPHJ010000038.1, from coordinate 12,657 downwards.
TGGTAACCGAGGACACCGTATTCGACGAGGGAGTACTGAAGCGACTGGAAGAGTTGAGAAAGGAGATAGCCGGTCTGAGTGGAGTCAAAAGGGTGGAAGGACCGCTCAATTCTCAGATGATTATCGGCCAGGGTGACTCCCTGGTCGTGGAAAAGGTTGCTCCAGAGGGGATACCTCCAAACAGCCAGGAAGAACTCGAGAACTACAGGGAAAGATTGATGGGGAACGAACTGCTGGTTGGCCGAGTGGTTTCCGAATCGGGGAAGTCCGCCGCGCTCTCGATCGAGATGGAGAGGGGCGTAAACCAACAGGAAGTCGCGGACGAAATCAGGGCGATAACCGACGCTTACAATGGTCCGGAAGAGATATACATTGCGGGGCTTCCGTTCATGAACTCGGTTCTTTCCGAAGAGATAATGAACGATTTAGTCGTACTGTTGCCCCTGGTTTTTGTCGCAATCGGCATTGTCCTCTACCTTAGCTTCCGGAGTCCGAGGGGAATATTGCTTCCCCTGACGGTAGTGACTTTGAGCACCATCTGGTCGGTGGGGTTGATGGCTCTGGCTGGAGTACCGTTCACGCTGATCACGTTTATTTTGCCGGTTATTCTGGTTGCTGTCGGGACGGCCTATTCCATCCACGTGCTGAATAAGTACTACGAGTTGTCCGGGAAGGATATGCCAAAGCGGGAGATAATAGTGAAGACAGCTTCAGCCATGTATTCGCCCGTCTCCATGGCAGGTTTGACTACAGCCGCCGGTTTTCTGGCCCTGTTGAGTTCCTTCCTGGTGCCGCAGCGCCAGTTCGGAATATTTGCGGCCATTGGCGTCTTTTTCTCCATAATATTCTCTCTCACTCTTGTTCCGGCCATACTTTCACTTCTTCCGCTTCAGAAGAAGAACTCCGATGGTGGAAAGTCGATTTTTTCCTCGCTTGCGGAGAAAAGGGAATCCTTTCTAAAAAGTTTTGAACGGCTGGTGGCGAGCAACAAGAAGACACTTCTCGGAGCTTTTCTCGTCGTTCTGGCCGTCTTCGCCGCCGGTACATTTCTGGTAAGGATCGAGACGTCCCAGAGGTCCTTTCTGGGAGAAGGAAGCGTCGTAACCAGGGGGCTCAATTCGCTGGACAGGAGTTTTTCCGGATCGAATCAACTCCTGGTGGAGATAGATACGGGCCGGAAGGACGGGCTGAAGGACCCGGATACCCTCAGGAAGATGGAGGAGTTCGAGAACTGGCTGAAAACCAAAGAAGGAATAAAGATAAACAAGACATTTTCTCTGGTCGATATAGTCAAACAGCTGAACCAGGAATACCACGGAGGAGATCCCGCCTATTTCAGGATTCCCGAAAAGGAGAACCTGGCTTCTCAGCTCCTGCTACTCTTTAGTTTCCAGGGAGGCGGGCTGGGTCAGCTGGCAAGAGGAGACTTTTCAGCGGGAGAAATAACTGGCCTTTACGACTCCGCGCCCAGTTCCGATATAGTCCAGCTAAAAAAGGAAGTGCAGAAGTACCTGAACGAACAATTCAGTTCTATTGACGCCGAGATGGTCGGCTCCACCAGGCTGTCGGCCATGGTTTCCTCAAAGGTAGTATCTAGCCAGCTGGTCAGCCTGGTTACTTCTATTGGCGTAGCCGGGGCGATAGTGGCTTTAATAACAGGCTCCGCGGTCGCCGGGATAATCAGCCTAATTCCGTTGGTGCTAACCGTGCTGATAAACTTCGGCGTCATGGGTTACAGCGGAACTCCGCTTGACCTCGCTACGCTCATGGTGAGCTCGATAGTAATCGGAATAGGAATTGACTACGCGATTCACTTTATAGAAAGGTTCCGAATCGAGTACGAAAGGGACCGCGACGAAGAGGAAATCCTATCGGCTACATTGCGGACCACGGGTCAGGGAATTTTTTACAATGCCATGGCGCTGGCGGTGGGGTTTGCCATTCTGGCTTTTTCCTCGTTCAGCGCGATAGTCAATTTCGGCTTTTTGATGGCACTTACCATGATAGTAAGCATGATTAGCGCCTTTACGGTGATCCCGGCGATATTGCTGTTGTTCCGGCCGTCGTTTCTGGAAAAGAAAAAAGATTGAAAATTAATACGATAAGACAAATATCCGAGGTGATCCACATGAAGTTAAGGCGAACTAGTTCCGTACTGATCATCGCCTGTTTAGCGTTAGCGTTATTTTTAACGTTTGGAATTCAGGTACTCGGTCAGGACTCTATAACGGGCGAAGAAATAATGATAAACGTCGACGAGCAGCAGGAAAAGATAAGCGAAGGAGACGTCCTCTCGATTCTCAGTTTTGAGAACGTGAACCCGGATGGGACCGAGACCAATTACAGGTTTGGTTCCGTCGCAAAGAAGGAGCCAGGTGAGCCCAATTATACCCTGATCTACTATCTGGAACCGGAAGACGTTGCTGGATCGATATTCCTGAGCAGAGAAACGAAAGAAGGCACCGAAATGTGGCTCCTGCTTTCTGCTTTTCCACAGCCCAAGAAACTTCCGAGCACTCAACAACAGGGCAGCTTTGCGGGCAGTAATTTGACTTTTCAGGAAATCGGAAGCAGGAACATGAGTGAAAGGTACAACGCCGAACTGATAGACGAGACCGATCTGACTATTGACGGCGAGACAGTACCCGCTTACGTTCTGGAGACAGAAGTGAAGGAAGATGCCACTGCCAAGTATCCTTCGGGTAAAGTCTGGGTGGGTAAGGACAACTGGTTGATTTTGAAATCGGAGGATTACAACAGAAACGGAGAACTGGCCAGGGTAATGGAAGTAAAGGAACTAGGAACCTTCGAAGGAAAAACGGTAACGAAGAAACTCGTGGCCGAAAGCAAGTTCGACGAAAGTTCGACGACGGTCACCTTTGAGAAAAGGGAAAGGCCGGAAGAAGAAATTCCTGTTGAAGTGTTTAACCCCGACAATCTAACCGAGTTCGACCCGGAAAAATGGGGGTTGACCCAGTCGGGGTAATCCGAGTATAGAAAGCGTAAAGAATTGATGACCACCCCGTCGACAAAACGGGGTGGTTTTAGTGCTCTACTGCTCGAAGTTGTAAAGATATGGGTAAATGTCCAGAAGAGTTAGCAACCCCGGGGATTCCTGCAGGACCTTCTGGCTGGAGTTTACCGCGATGGCAGGAGTGGCAATATCCCCGTGGATTCCTCCGGGTACCTTTATTCTTACCTCCGGTACACCCCGAAGGCTAACCTCGTCGACGGGGTTGGAAGCCCCGGCGAATATCTGAAGGTTCAGTTTAATTTTTTCTTCTCCGGCCATAGTACCAATAGCGGTTTGATCGATTCCCAGCGATTCCCCTGGTTTAACCTTAAAGTACTCCGTCTCGATTTTTTCGCCAGTGATGACCGGATCCGTTCGTTCCTCGATTTCGTCCAATTTCCAGCCCAGACCCGTTGACACCAGAGAAAGGGATTCAATTAATCCCACGTGTCCGCCTTTTTGCCGGACTTTTTCGTCGAATTCTTCTTCCGATAACCCGACACCGATTTTGGACTGGAGGGCCTTTCGTCTCACCGAAGCGTTCTGAACTCTTTTTACGGTGATCTTTTCCAGAGTTCTCGCGACCCCGGAGAAAGTTAAGGGTAATAGGTCCATAACAAATCCTGGATTGACTCCGGTTCCAAATATTGTAACGCCGTTTTCTTTAGCAATCCCGTCGAGTTCGTCGGCCCGCTCCTGAGCCTGAAGGTGGGGATAGGTAAGCTCTTCGCTTGTGGAAATAACGTTCGTGCCTCTTTCCAGTATATGTTTTAGTTGTTTGTGAACTTCGGAAACCCTGGAGGCGGTCGAGTGGAAGGCAAGATCGGGTTTTTCGGCCAGAGCTTCTCCCGGGTTATCAGTAACAGTAATCCCTGAAGGGTTGGTTAGATTCAGTAGTTCCGCAGGGTCTCGTCCAACCTTTTCCCTGTCTTTCTCCACCGCTCCCACGAGTTCAAACCTATCTCTATTTAGAACTAGTTTGGAAATTTCTTTTCCAATTTTGCCGAGTCCAAACTGGACTACTTTAATCTTCATCGTTTCCTCCTCCTCTATCTATCCGGAAAGATGATACGGGATACCACCGTTTGAACACAATTCAGGCGACTGTTCACGTTAAAGTTACAAATATCTGTTAAGGCCGGAGAAAATTAGAAGTAGAGGGGGGAACGCTTCTTGGAGTAACTGTAAGACGAGGTAATGCAGGCTGATAGAACTTCTCTAGCTGCCTACGCCTTCACCGCTCTTTCAGGATAAGTATAGAACTTTCAGTCAAGAACCCCTTCCCCCGGGATTCTTGACTCAGCTAATTTCCGGGAGACTTTACCCCCCCTTAACTGCTGAGACGGAGAACTCTCTTGAAGGACCGGAAGTAGTAAGGGGCGATGAGGCGAGTTCGAGGTCGGTTTCCACGGTCTCCGCTGAATCAAGGTCCAGGGAAGAACCGAATATGCTCTGCCGACGGCCTCTGGCTACTTGATAGGCATCGTAAGCGCTGTACCCTGACCAGGCTAGATTCAATACCGGTACCAATCTATATAAAGGAGACTGATAAAGAAACGTGAAGGTATAGCTTGAATATATTCCAACACCGATAATGAAGTGAGTCAGGGCCTTATTGGGCTGATCGTTGATTAACTGTCCAGAACCCGGCAGGATGAAAGAAGCTAGAGAGGGAACGACCGGAGAAATCTCGTCTGCTGCAGAACTGTGTGCTCCCAGAGAAGATACTAACAAACCCGACATGAGCAAGAGGCCAAATAGTTTAAGGGAAAATCTCATAATATCACCTCGAAGGTAACCAGGACCGGATTTTAACTCAATAATATATAAGTTCCGGTGGAATAATCGAAACCCTATTACTTCATTATATGTAGATTGGACGTACTATTCCAAATCCGGGGATTTTGGGATAATATTTATCAGGTTGACAGTAGCTTTGAAAACTTACCAAAGAAGAGTTACAGCAAGGATGCTTGGCCTGTAATTACAAACTTGTGAGGTTAGAAATGTTTTTTCTTACCGTCAAAAGACCCGGCAACCCTGGGCTCTCATGGCCGGGCGATACGTTCGACCTCACTGCGTTACGGGAGGACCTGAAGGCCCGGAATCCGATTGAAAGCAGAGAGTTAACACCGTATTTTTGGAGGCAGAGGGCAGTCCCGGGCTAGACAGTTAAGGGCCGTACCGGTGAGAGTATCGAGTTATTATCGGAGGTAGTCCTGAAGTGAAAGAAGCAAGGTTCTACGAAGAATTGGAAGGGGAGAAAGTGAAATGTCGCCTCTGCCCCTGGAATTGCCAGATATCCGAGAGAGAGAGGGGTGTATGTGGGGTTAGAGAAAACAGGGAAGGCAAATTATATAGTCTTAGTTACGATAATTTAAAATCGGGTACAACTGACCCCATAGAGAAGAAACCGTTGTTTAACTTTGCTCCCGGAACGAGAACTTACTCGATTTGCACCCCGGGATGTAACTGGAAGTGTAAGTACTGTCAGAACTGGCAGCTCAGCCAGGGTTCGCTTAACGGGAAGTCGGTTTCCCCCGAAGAGATAGTAGAGGCGGCCAAAAACTCGGGCGCTCGGGGTATTAGTTATACTTACACCGAGCCGGCCATATTTTACGAGTTAGCCTACGAAACGGCTAAACTGGCGAAGGAAGAGGGTCTATATAATACCTTCGTCACCAACGGTTACATAAATCCTCAGCCGATAAAAGAGATTGGACCTCATCTGGACGCCGTAACCGTGGATTTTAAGGGTTCCGGGGACGAAGAGTTTCTGAAGGAGTTTGCCGGCGTACCTTCTGTGGACCCTGTATACACGGCAATAAAAGAGTACAGGGATCAAGGAGTTCACGTGGAAATAACGGACCTTATAGTACCCAGGGTGGGGGATTCGGAAGCGAAGATCGAGCAACTGGTTAACTGGGTGAGAAATAACCTCGGTGCGGGCACTCCGCTCCACTTTCTCAGGTTTTACCCGGCAAACGAGGTCCAGGAACTTCCCCCGACGGACGTAAGTAAACTGGAAGCTGCGCGGGAAATTGCTGAATCCGCCGGAATGGAGTACGTATATCTGGGAAACGTAAGGAGAAATAACGATACAAGGTGCCCTTCGTGCGGAAACAAAGTCGTTAACCGGTCGGCAGGTCGTCTAATGGAACTCGACTTGAAGGATGGTCGCTGCGCCCAGTGTTGGGAGGAGGTTGGTTTGGCCGGGTTGGAATGGGTCGAGGGAAAAAGACCGTAAGTGGGCCGAGCCGTGGTTCAGCAAATTCGTAAGTTTCCCTACATCAATAGGGGTAAAGTATTGAGTCGGTATCAGCCAGTCAGACAACTACATATTGTCGTCGGGTAAAATAGGGAAGCTATAATAACGTCAAAAGCAAGATAACCTTTTGCAATCCACCTGTCTCGCAGTTATAGTCTATTAATCCAGACTTTTGATGAGGTGATTCTAATGAGTAAGTTGTCGGGAGTTAAAGTTGCTTTTCTTGTCGAAGACGGCTACGAGGACATGGAGTGCTGGTATCCTAAGATAAGGCTCGAGGAAGCGGGAGCAGAGACCTCTGTTGCTTCCCGGGAGAGGGGAGTACTCGAAAGCAAGCACGGTTACCCGATAGAGGCAGCGTCCACCGCGGAAGAACTGGACCCGGGTTCTTTTGACGCCGTGGTGATCCCAGGAGGTACGGGATCTCCCGATAAGCTCCGGCGATCGAAACCGGTTAAGGATTTCGTCAAAAAGATGGATAGAGAGGGTAAGCTGATAGCTATAATATGTCACGCTGGGTGGGTACCGATATCAGCAGGGGTACTGAAAGGAAAAACCGCTACCGGGTACGAAGCCATAAAGGACGACCTTGTAAATGCAGGGGTCGAATATAGAGATGAATCAGTAGTAGTGGACGGTAACCTGATTAGTTCCAGGCACCCAGGAGACCTGCCGGACTTCCTTAAAGAAATTATTGATTATTTAGAGTAACTATTGCTATTAGCGGAAAACTTTTTGGATAACGGTGATATCTGTACATGCTAGATATTGAAAAAATTCGAAACCACCCGAAAGAAGTAGAAACTAAGCTTAAAGCAAGGGGAGAGGCCGTAGAGGTCGAACACCTTCTCGAGCTTGACGAGGAAAGACGGCGGTTAATTAGCGAGGTGGAGGAACTGAGGCGCGAGCGAAACGAAAACTCGGAGAAGATCGGTGAGCTAAAGTCGGAGGGCAAAGAAGCAGAAGCGGAAGATTTGATCGAGCGGATGGGCCGGGTTTCCTCTAAAATTGATAATCTGGAAGACGAGCTTAACGCCGTCGAGTCCGAGCTGGAAGACGAGCTTGCCGTTCTGCCGAACCTTCCGCACGATTCCGTACCGGTCAGTTCTGACGAGAGTGACAAGGAAGTTATCACCGAGTACGGAGAGAAGCCCTCGTTCGACTTCAGGCCGAAAAGCCATCTGGAGCTGGGGGAAGAGCTGGATCTATTCAAATTCGAAAAGGCCTCCAGGATCGCCGGATCACGATTTCCTTTTTACTACGGGGACGGCGCGCTGCTCGAAATGGGCCTGATTCACTTCATGTATTTCTTTCAGGTCGAGGAAAACGACTACACCCCGGTCTTCCCTCCGTACCTCGCCAGAGGAGAAAGCTATTTTACTTCGGGTCAGCTGCCCAAATTTGAAGAAGATCTTTACAGAATTGACGACAGAGCTGAGGAAGGAGGACAGAAGAAGGAAAACCGGGAAAAGCTTTACCTGAATCCGACCGCAGAGAGCATACTGGTCAACTTTCACAGGGACGAAATTCTGGCCGAGGACCAGCTGCCCGAAAAGCTGGTAGCCTTTACGACGTGTTTTAGAAGGGAAGCGGGTAGTTACGGAGAGGAGGAGAGGGGGTTGATCCGGACCCATCAGTTTAACAAAGTGGAGCTGTTCAGGTTCGTTAAGCCCGATAATTCCTACCGACATCTGGAAGAATTGATTCTGGACGCGGAAGGGGTTTTGCAGGAACTCGGCCTCCACTACCGGAAAGTACTTCTTCCCACGTGTGACCTCGCCCAGCAATCTAGTAAGACAGTGGATCTTGAGGTATGGATTCCGTCTCTGGAAACCTATCAGGAGGTATCCTCGATAAGTAATTGCGAAGAATTCCAGGCCCGAAGGGGGAGTATAAGGTATCGCCCTGAATCTCCAGAAGGAGAAAGCTCCAAACAAAAAACAGAATACCTCCACACGTTAAACGGATCCGGCCTGGCAACCTCCCGGCTGATGGTCGCGTTGCTGGAAAACAACCAGAATCCGGACGGCTCAATCGATCTACCTGGAGAACTTACGAAATACGTAAACAAGGATAATCTCCAGTGAACTCCCGAAAGATAAAAGTCAGGACTGTCGACCTGACGAAAAATTTTAAGCCAACTAAAAAGGAAACGATTACCGCCGTAAGGAAAATGAACCTGGAGGCGGCTTCGGGCGAGGTTCTTGGAATACTCGGCCCAAACGGGGCTGGAAAGACAACTGCGTTGAGGATGATCTCGACCATATTGAAGCCGACCTCGGGTACGGCGATAGTAAATGGGTACGACGTGACGGAGGAGCCTCTAAAGGTCCGTCAGTCGATCGGCTATCTTGCTACTGAGATGGGGTTGTACGGGAGGTTGACGCCGCGGGAAACGTTAACGTTTTTTGCCAGGATTAACGGTCTCGACGAAGATCTGATTGAACCGAGAATGGAAGAGGTATTAGATATCCTGGATATGAACGAGTTTGAAGGCCGGAGGGTTACCAACCTCTCGACGGGCATGAAACAGAAGCTCTCTCTCGCAAGAAGTATAATTCACGACCCCGAAATTTTGTTTTTCGACGAGCCAACTCAGGGACTTGACTTAATGACTTCGAAAACGGTTATGGATTATATAGAAGAATTTAAGGAAGAAGGTAAGACCATAATTTTATCCACACATATCATGCACGTAGCCGAGAAGCTCTGTGACAGGGTAGCGATCCTGTTCGACGGAGAAATAAAGGCTTTCGGAGAAATCAGTGGTCTCCTGAAGAGAAATGATAAGGAGGATCTGGAATCGCTGTTCTTCAAAGTGGCAGGGGAGGGAGGGAGTTGAGAAACGTCTGGTTGTTATTCAGAAAGGAGATCCTGGCGGCGTTAAGGGACAGGAGAACGGCAATTCTGGTGCTCGTTTTTCCATTGATCTTCTACCCTGCCATGCTCGGATTAATATTTCATTTTACAAGTCAGAACGTCTCGGACGGAAGGAGTACTGTCTCTCAAGTAATATACCAGAAGGGAGAGGACTCACAGGTCCTGGCGGATTTTTTCGAAAGAAACGAGGATGTAGTGACTTCGTTCTACGAGGACAGGGCAAACGCGACAAGGGCATTCGAGGGGGGCAAAGGAGATGTTCTTCTCCTGGTTGAGAAAAAGCAACCGTCGGGAGTCAAAGTAGATATTTCCTATCGCAAATTCGATCAGGATTCCGAGATCGCTTTGAGTAGAACGAAGGGAATTCTAGAAGATTACCTCCAGAATACCCTTGAGCAAAAGCTGGGTAGTATGGGGATAAGTTACGACGAAATAACTCCCCCGATGGAGATAGAAGTGAATGAGGTGGGGAGCGCGGCCACCGTGATCGGCCAGGAAGTCCTTAAGATGATGCTACCTTACTTCGTCATATTATCGATAATTACCGCAGCGATGGGGCTGGGAGCGGAGATAACTGCCGGGGAAAAGGAGAAAAAGACAATTTCGACTCTGCTTGTTTCTCGACTTTCCCGGGAGGAGATCGTTCTGGGGAAATTTCTGGCCGTATTCCTCGTTGCGGCGATCGCAGCGGTGTTCAGCGTTGTTGGGTTGATTTACGGCCTCGGGCTGGTTGGAATAGCATTGCCGTTGAATAATTTGACTCCGGCGGTATTTGGCTGTATTTTACTTACTATGTTGCCTCTGGTGGCTATATTGTCGGCGCTCGTTATAAGCATAGGTTCGTTTGCCCGGACTCAGAAGGAGGCAAACGTTTACCAGACGCCGGTACTAATGCTCGTGGTACTTACGGGAATACTTTCCATGACTGGAGGAATTGACTTAGGCAACTTAGCCTTCTTCATACCCCTGTTGAACTCACTGGAGACGTTCAAGGAGCTGATCGCCGGGACCACGAACCTGCTTCACATCGGGGCAACTTTTTTAACGACTGTGCCTCTTGCGGGCCTGCTGGTTTATCTTGCGATAGGCCTCTTTAAGAGGGAGGATATACTGTTTAGGGTTTAAGGAAGTTGACTGAATATTCCTGGAGAGATAGTATTGTGAATACTGGTCGTGGCGGAGGCGGATTCATAGTAATATTTTTACAAAATTTATGAAAATTAACTTAAACAAAGTTACGGGAGGGGCGGTTTTGCTTGCCGTTTCTCTGCTTATTGTGCAGCTATTTCCGGGTGTGACCCCTCGAGCATCAGAACTAACGGAGGAGTCGGGGAGGTTAGTCCGAGCGGTTGATGCGGTTCGTAACGAGGACTACGGTCAAGCCGTCAGATTGCTTGAAGATTATCCGGAAGATAAGACTCTTTCGGGCTATTCAAGATACCTACTTTCCCGTGTCCTTACAGAAACGGGAAAGTATCGTAGAGCGCTTGATGTCCTCGACGGGATCCCGGCTGGAAGTACCGAAGTTATTTTGAACTACGAAAAGTATTATCTAGAGGCAAAAATTCACCGTGGGATGGGACGGACTGATAGGGCCCTCGAATTAGCGGAGAATGCTCGTCAGTTTGTAGTTAGAGACGAAGAAAAAGAAAATCTCCACGAGCTGGAATTCGCTATTGCCTCCAGTTCGGCTGGTCCGCAGATCGCCCTCGAAAAAGCGATAGATCTTTGCAATGCAATCGAGTTGAGGTTTATCGGGAAGCGAAGGGATAAGCTCTTTGAAGAAATATCGGGCATCGTAGATCGGATCGAGTTTACCGATGGACAGGGTCTCGAAGACCTCTACCGTTACATCGAACTGCTGGTTGATTACGGGGAGTACAGGAGAGCGAGAAGTCACTTACTTCGTAATATGGGTAAATGGGAGGGTTCGCTCCGGAGGGAAGCCTACTTTAGACTTGCCTGGCTGGATGGGTTTAAGCTCGATTTCCCCGAGGAGGCGCGCTGGACTTTTAGGAGGTTACTCGGAACCCTTTCCAATAGCCAGGAAGAAGCCAGAGCTCGATATTATCTGGCGCTGTTTAAGGACAGGACAGAGAACGATTACGATTTCGTTCAGGGAGTGATGGAAGTAAATAGGAAGTTTCCTCAGACCAGATACGGTAAGCTTGCGGCGAAGCGTGCTTTTAAGGAGCGAACTGACGGTGCCGGGCTTGCTACCCTGGATAACCAGCTGGAGGTATTCAAGAGTGCATTGTCTCGCTCGGCAGTTCGAGAGGCGACCTGGGAGCTGTTTTACAGGAGTTTTACCGAGAGTAGATACGATCTGGCCCGCCACTATCTGCGAAAACTGGAGTCTTTTTACGAAGAAACACCCCCCGAAATAGTCTTCTGGAGATATAAAACGAGAGAACAGTCGGGAAAAGTCTTCGGAGAGTATTTAAAGCTGGTCGGGACTCAAAAAGACCACCCACTCAATTACTATTCCCTTCTTGCCGAAGAAAGGGGCTGGTCCGGGGACGGGTTTAGCCTTGATGAAACGTGGGTCGAGGCGGATGCCAGCCTGTCGGAGCGAGAAGAGGAGATTGCGAATAAAGATCTCGATGAGGCGACGAAAAGTACTCTACAGATCGCGATTAAGATGAAAAACCACGATCTTTATCTCCCGGCTTTAAGCCGACTGGAGAGGATAAAATCCGGACTTGAAAGGGAAGACTATCTTTTTCTGAAGAGTCAATGGGAAAGTCTTGCCGGGAAGTACAGGAAATCTTTAAAGACTTCCACTCAGCTTTTAACCCGGCTCTATGAACGGAACCGGATCGCTTCGACGACCGTAGTCAAATCCGCTTTTCCTACGTACTACGGAAGCGAAGTTGAAAGAATGGCCGGAAAGTTCGGGGTACCCGAAGCGCTGGTTTTCGCGGTAATTAGACAGGAGAGTGCATTCGACGCCGAGGCTTATTCTACTTCCGGGGCCCAGAGCTTAATGCAGGTGATGCCGGCAACCGCGAGAGGCATTGCGACCGATCTGAACATGGAGGACTACGAGTCCGATGATGCCTTCAAACCCCCGGTTAATATCGAGATGGGTACCTACTATGTAGCTAAACAGGTATCCAGGTGGGGAGATATAAGACTTGGACTAACCGCGTACCACGGGGGACCGGGCAATTTGGGAAAATGGAAGTCCCGGTATGATTCGAGCGACCTGGACGTTTTTCTGGAGAATATTCCGGCGGGAAGTACGAGAAACTATGTAAAGGCAGTGTATCGCAATTATCTCGTTTACAAAGAGCTGCTGTAGTTCGAGTTTCAGCTGACGAATTATCTACCAAAATTTGCCGAGAGTGCCCCAGAGCACCCCCTGGGGAGGAATCGGCTGGTTTTTGTCCAGCAGTCAATCGAGGAATAATCCTTGATAGTTTCTGGTGATTATTCATGAGTTTATTTCCCATATTGGGTATAAGGCGGGAAACGGGTTCGATTGACTGCTGGG
>JAIPHJ010000037.1 GCA_021735245.1 Candidatus Bipolaricaulota bacterium | reverse complement strand
TGGTGCCTCCTGGTTATAATTCGCTTTACCCATTGGGTGAAGCAATCATTTAAGGTGATTCTGTAGATTTGTCAATCTACAACTACATTATAACACAGGAGGCATTTCTATTTTAGGTGAGAATCGCTAAATTCAGGTTTTAAATACTTTGACTGAAAGTTTGACAAATAATCTAATTACCGTTATACTGGATTCAAGTGATAAAATGGCTATAATCCAGTTTGTAACTGGATTATAGTGGGGTCTATCGTTAGTAATTTTTTATTATTTTATTTGTGTTTTTGCAATTATTTTCATCTAACTACTTTAATTATACCGTAAGGAGGTATATAACAATGAAATGGGGAAATTCTAACAAAGCTGGTGAAAAGCTGACTGAATTGGTAGGGAATGTTTTTGGAACGAGAGGGCTTACTATTTTGTTAGGCATCAGTACTTTTGCTCTGTTGGTGGGTGCCATTAATAAGTGGTATTAAATATATAACTTGTATATAATGAGCATTTTTTGAAATGGGGGTGATGCATTTATATAATAAAATTCAATACTTTTAAGACGGGGTAATACTTAGTTGTCTATAAAAGCAAGGTTATATCTTTGGTTATCCGTTGCAACAAGTGGGTTTGCATTATTTTGGTATTTACCAAAGTTTAATTATCTTGCTTATAGCCTACCAGTGGTTGCTGCTCTCTCGATATCTGCTTTACTAACAGAAATTTATCAAATTGAAGTATTACCTCAACATTCAGTTTCTGTCTCCACGGCAATATATTTGAATTTGGTATATATTGGGGGAGCTCCTTTAGCACTGGTTGCTGGTTTGCCGGCAATTATCCTCTCAGAAACAATAGTTAGGCTATTCTTGGTTGCTAAATCAGATAGTCTTCAGTTACGCTTCCAAAAGTTAATATTTAATGCGGCTCAACTAGTAATATCTGTGTCAGTTAGTTCTTTTGTCTTTAGATTGGCTGGCGGTACTGGCCCACCTTTTTTGTCTCCCTCTGACTATCTACCCCCTCTACTTGCTTTTTTGGCATTTATCTTTGTAAATATTTCTTTGGTGTCCGGGATGATTTCCTTTGCAGAAGGCGAGAATTTCTTTTATCAGCTAAAATTCAACTTACGTAATCTACATCTCCAGTTTTTCTCATTAGGAGTTATTGCCATTCTAATGGCTACAGTTTATGCCACTTCCCCTTGGAACGTATTCTTGGTCGTAGCACTGCTAGTAGTAGTAAATGGCTCACTTCGGAGTTATATTAACCTCCGCAAGCAGGCCAAGCAGACGTTCGAAAGGATAATGGACTTGCTTAGCAAGCGAGACCCTTATACCCACAAACATTCAGAATCAGTTGGCGGTTTGACTGAAGAGATAGCGGGAGAACTTAAAATTAGCCCTGAGAAAAAAGAGGATATAGTCTCTGCTGCCCGGGTGCACGACATTGGCAAGCTGGGAATCCCGGATAGCGTTCTACTTAAGGAAAGCGAACTGGACGAGGAGGATTGGGAGACTATGAAGGAGCATCCGGTATTGGGTGCGGAGATTTTGGGCGGCTTGGCCATTTACAAGGATGCAACTGATATAGTTAGACACGAACACGAGCGCTGGGACGGTAGCGGTTATCCCGATGGACTTGAGAAGGAAGACATACCCCTCGGTTCCAGGATAGTGGCGGTAGCTGACGTGTGGAACGCACTGAGGACGGAAAGGCCGTATAGAGGGCAACTTTCAAAGGACGAGGCAATTGAAGAAATAAAGGAGATGTCAGGAGTTAAGCTGGATCCCGAAGTTGTTGACGCCCTGTTATCAGTGGTTGAATCAAAGGCGGGGAAGTAATAGACAATGTTATTGTTGTGGGGAGTTGTTCTGGGAGTGGCAGTGGGGTTGCTAAGGGGTGGAAACATAGCCAACCTCGAGGAGATGGGAGTTAGTCATCTATGGCTGGTAGTCCTTGCGCTGATAATTCAGCTACTGATTTTCCCTCTGTTTTCCGAAGAACCGCTCGTCTCGTTCGGGACGGAATTGTTTCATTTAGGCTCCTACTTTATTCTCTTCGTTTTTGTCATTTTAAACTGGAGAGTCTGGCAGATTCCTTCTATTGGACTTGGGATGTCGTTGAACCTTCTGGTGATAGGTGTCAATGATGGATTCATGCCCGCATCGGTGAAAAGTCTCGAAAGGGCGGGTGAAAGCGATATAGCAAACAGTTTGCTTGAGAACGAAACTTATGGTAATGTAATAGAGATGAGTGATTCGACAGTTTTAGATTTTTTGGGAGATTTGTTGTATCTTCCTAAATGGTTCCCATTTTCCACCGCATTTAGCCTTGGAGATACGATAATTGCGATCGGGCTCATCTTCTTTTTCGGGCTGGGGATGGTAAGTGAAACGACAGCTGAATAGCGAACCAATACAAAGAGGGCCAGGTTTCCCTTGCCCGTGCTGACTCGAACAGCAACCTTGACCGGTCTGGGAAAAATTGACGCTTCCAAGGAGGCTGAGGAGCGCTACAAACCCTGGACCGTCGGGCTATGAACCCTAATCTATGGTTGACACCATGTCGCGGACTTCCCGGCGCCGCATCCGGGCTTTTACCCTCTTCAAGTTATGCGGCGTTTGATATCCTTTTGGAATATTACCCGGTAATTGTAAATATTTTGTGAAAATTTATAGATTTTTATATGACGGGCTTAAAAAATAAAAAACATTTTAATCTATATTCCAAGGAACCTAATATCATAATTTCGACAGATTATAATTGATGGAAACAATTTGTTCAAGGGAGGAAAAAGGGAGGGATTTTCCCTATAGTTCGAAGACAGTGACTCCTTCGCCGCCCTCGGACGGTGGAGGACCGTAACACTTTTTTATCAGGTCTGAGGATCTTAAATGATCTCGGATGTTTCGTCTAAGGGTACCTGATCCTTTACCGTGAAGAATTCGACCCTTCGATCTCTCAGATCTGATAAGCCGATCTACGTACTTGTCCACTTCCCTGATAGCTTCTCTGACGGTCATTCCCCTTACGTTTATCTCGAATCCCACTGGTCCCGATGACTTGCTGTAATTGACGCTGCTCCCCGACTTTTTGCCGGGTTTCTCCCTTTTTTCTGGAGGTCTTTTTAAATCGGAAAGTTCGGTGGAAAGCTTCATACCGTTAACGGAAACTTCGATATCCTCTTCGTCTTTGACCCTTACTATTTCGCCAGTCTGTCCGGTACTTTTAATCAATACCGTCCGACCCTGCTGTAATTCATCCGGACTCAAAGACGATTTCTTTTCCTCCTGCCGAAGTTCTTCCTTCCCTGTTTCTAGCTTTTCCTCCAGTTCTTTTACTTTCTTTAATGCCTCTCTGGCACCTTCCTCGTCCGAGTTGCGGGCGCTGGATATGGCCTTCTCAATTTCTCTTTTTGCCTTTTCAATGAACTGATCCAGATCCCTCATCTCGGACCTCAGAGCTTTTTTTTGGTCCGATTGTAATTTATCCAGCTTCTCGTCGTACTTTTGCTTAACCTCTTTGGCTTTGGTGAGCTTTTCGTCTATCTCCTTTCCTTTCTCTCTAATCTTTCTTTTTTCCTGGACAAGATCCTTGATAATGTTTTCAGCCTGAATCTTTCCCTCGTCCAGGAATTCCTCCGCCCGTGAGATTATCTCGTCCCCCAAACCCAGCCGGGAAGCGATTATGAACGCATTGCTTTTCCCGGGAACTCCTTCAAGGATGTGATATGTAGGAACTAGCTCTTCGGGGTCGAAATCCACCGAAAAAGTCGCCAGCTGAGGATGGTTAAAGGAAAAGTTCTTGATTGCGGTAAAGTGAGTGGTAACGGCGAATCTCGTCTCGGCTTCGAGTAAAGTTTCGAGTATGGATAACCCGAGGGCAGCGCCCTCTTCCGGGTCGGTCCCGGCACCGAGTTCGTCAAGCAGGACGAGACTTTCCGAGTCCATATCTTCGAATATTCCTACTATGTTGCCCATGTGAGAGGAAAACGTCGAAAGGCTCTGCTCTATACTCTGTTCGTCGCCGATGTCGCTGAAAACGTGGTGGTAGATCTCGACTCGAGAATCCTGATGGGCGGGTATTGGGATTCCCGATTGGACCATTAGGGTGAAAAGGCCGATAGTTTTCAGGGTTACCGTCTTACCACCGGTGTTTGGCCCCGTTATCGTCGCCCCTTTTTCCGACCGTCCGAACTTTATCGTGACGGGAACGACTTCGTCCTGATAGAGTAAGGGATGGCGGGCATCGATTAGGGCAACTCCCTCGTCGTCGGTAAGCTTTGGCGAGGAGCATGACCGGTCCTGAGAAAACGTTGCTCTGGCGTAGATGGAGTCAAGTTCGCCCAGGACCTTCTGATTCTGTCTCAATTCCCACTTGTGTTTTTTGAATAGCTCGGTTAGCTTTCGCCTGATTCTCTTTTTTTCCTCGAGGATTTCCGAGGTAAGATCCTTCAGCTTGTTGTTGAGCTTGACGGCAGAGGAAGGTTCGGCGAATAGAGTTCTGCCGGAATTGGAACTACCGTGAATTACACAATCCACTCTCTCTTTTGCCGAGCTTATCAGCGGTACGACCAGACGATTCGATTTTTGAACCACCACTCTATCCTGGATCAAGTTTTTGTGGTTTTCCAGGAAACCTTCAAGCTTTTCCTTGATCTCTGATTCTATCTCCCGTTTTTCCTTGAGCAGGTTAAATAATCTGGTTGTGGCCGTATCTCGAATCTCGCCTCTGCGGTCTATCTTCGATTTGATCTCCGTTTGTAGGTCTTCAAGAGGATGGATATTCTCCGCCAATTCCGAAAGATAGGTGGTCTCGTCCGATGGCTGGTTCAGTATATACTCTCTTGCTTCCTGGCCAACTTCCAGGGTGCCGTTTATTTCAAGAAAATCGGTTGCCTCCAGGGGAGGATGTTCCTGGGCCTGTTGTATTAGAGGTTTGAAATTGGAAAGCTCTCCCAGCTTGAACGGTTCCGGTTTTTCTAACAACCCGCGACATTCCTCGACTTTTGACAGTTCTTCCTCAATTTCTTCCCGGTCGGAACTCGGAGTTAATTCCTCAATCCTCTTAGCTCCGAGCGACGATACGGAGAAGTCCTTTACGATATTCTTGAGTTTCTCAAATTCTAAATCCCGATAAGTTCGTTCGTTGGTAACGCTTTCTGTCATTTCAATTCCTCTATTCATCTCTGTTGAGTGGCCAGTTGTCCTCTTTGCCTGCCAGGAGGAGTGAAGCTATCAGCTTTAGTCTCCCCATTTTACGATCTTTAACCCGACTTTCGCCGTTCCCGAATCGACAATCCCCAGCTTTTCAGCGGCCTCACGAGAAAGGTCAATTATCCTTTCTTTTACGAACGGGCCCCGGTCATTGATTCTTACAACTACCTCTTTTCCGGAGGAAAGATCGACGACTTTCACTCTGGTATTGAAGGGCAGACTTTTATGAGCGGCGGTTAGTTTATTCATATCGAAAACTTCCCCGTTTGCTGTAGTTTTGCCCTGAAAGTTCGGCCCGTACCAGCTGGCAGTACCTTTCTGGTAGAAACCACCTCCGGGACTGCTCGTCAGCCCTATAATAATCCCGGCCGCGATAAGCGAAACACCAAGCAACAAATATATCTTTGGCATTAACTCCTCCGTAAAGTTCCAGTGGTTTTGACCCCGCCGGTCGATATTTTCTCAGTCGATCTCCCCGACGAATAAATCGTCACATTTGATCCGGGATCGCTCAGATTTCTCCGAGTGATACGGCAAAAACGGGTACAAGTTGTTTCCCGAAGTTACCCAAACGATATAGTTTGCAAACCTCAGGAACTTATGAGATCTTCGAGGTACTCCTCTATTTCGTCCAATCCGTAAATCGTCCTGCCAACCTCGTAGTCCTCCAGCCAGGCCTCCTTCACCGTTTCGTCCCTACGAACTTCTACGTCCTCTATTCCCAGGCTGGAAAGCATCGTCTCGGCCTCGTTTTCTATTTGTTTGTTTTTTACTCGAAACAAGAACCTCTGTAAACCCAATTCAATTCACCTCTCAAGTATTTCTTCGCGAAATTGTCGGGTCAAAAGTGAAGCGTGATCGCATTATATTATCCGGATATTCGGACAAAACGTCCTTTGAAAATGATAAGATTAAAGAGTGGTCGGGTAAAGCCTGGCCCTCCACGGCCAAAAAATAGGTTACTCGAATTCCAGTTTCTCCCGGGCGGACTCTAGCATGGATTGAAAATCACGAAAATCCTCCACCGGCATGCTTACGCTGGCGTAACCGTACTGGAATATTATCTCGTTTGTTTCGTCGTCGAGCCACACGGCTATTGGAGTCTCAGTCTCCGTCGTGTCTTCGGCGAGATCCTCGATGCTGATAGCGATCACCCCCTATACAAATTTTAGGATAAAGTGAAAATAAAAGTAGAAAACGGGCAGGGCGAATAACAGCCCGTCGATTCTATCCAGAATACCTCCGTGGCCGGGAAAAATACTTCCCGAGTCCTTTTCTCCCGCCAATCTCTTAAACCAGGACTCGGTTAGGTCCCCCAGTTGAGTGGCGAACCCTACCAGGACGGCGAGCAATCCGATGTGAGGCAGCCACTTAATATATGGCACCCAGATCGGCGAAAGCGACGCTCCTAGAAAGGCGACGATTAACCCCCCGGCAACCCCCTCGATCGTCTTGTTGGGACTAACGTCAGGGGCGATTTTCTTACTTCCAAAGAAGCTACCGGCAATGTAAGCTCCCGAATCGTATCCCCAGACGATTAGCAATAGGTTTATTGCGTGAACAATACCGCTTTCGGCCAGGTAGATGAGGTAGAAATAGTGGAGCAGTCCGGGTACGTAAGCGAGGGCGAGTATTGCTGCCAAACTTGCCTTTAAGTTTTCGCGACCGCTCCTGAGCCCTATATTGCTAATTATTGCAACTACCATTGTGCTAACGCCTATCAGGTTCCCGTATTTTGGCCCAAACAGGGAATAGGCAAAAAAGGCGAGACCGGCCAGGATCGAAGTCGGGATTATCCTCACCTTTATTCCGTACTCTCTGATTAAAGCAGCGAACTCCGCCGTTCCGACCGCAGCGGAT
Source organism: Candidatus Bipolaricaulota bacterium (assembly GCA_021735245.1). Classification (GTDB taxonomy): domain Bacteria; phylum Bipolaricaulota; class Bipolaricaulia; order M55B111; family M55B111; genus JAGXLP01. Next base: position 7,742 of record JAIPHJ010000037.1, on the reverse strand, counting down.
ATGGCAAGGAATAGGCCCACCGCCCAGGGGAAATTGTCTCGTTTAGCGAAGAAAAGAAGAGCCAGTACTGCCGGAGCCGTAATTATCGAGGTAATAATTCTTTTGGTTAGCGTTTTCACTGATCGTACTTTCCTTTATCCACCCGACCAAAACGCCGTTCCCTTTGCTGGAAGTCCGATATCGCTTCCAGGAAGTTCTCCGGTTTGAACGAGGGCCAGAACTCTTCCGTTATCCACATTTCCGTATAGGCAAGCTGCCATAGCATGAAATTGCTGAGCCTTCTTTCCCCGCTCGTTCTTATCAGGAGGTCCGGGTCCGGTATACCGGAAGTGTAGAGATGGGACTGGAAAATTTCTTCGGTTATTTCCTCGCTGGAAAGTTCTCCTCCTGTCACCTGCGAAGCCAGTTCTTTTGCCGCGGTTAGTATCTCCTGCCTTCCTCCGTAGTTAAGAGCCAGTATTAGCCGGAGTCCCTCGTTGGAGGAAGTTTTATCCATTGTTTTCCTTACCACCTGGGCGGTTCTATCTGGAAGACCGTCTACATCTCCGATCACTCTTAGTCTGACGTCGTTTTTCAGCAATTTACCACCTCGTTTTCCGAGGAGATCTTTTAATAACGTCATGAGGAATTTGACCTCGCTGTCCGGGCGAGACCAGTTTTCCGTGGAGAACGTGTAGAAGGTAAGGTATTCGATCGGAAGTTTTTCCGCGATGAATTCTATCAAATCCTCCGCCCTTTTCGTCCCCCGTTTATGGCCTTCCGTTCTTTCCAGGCCTCGATTGTGAGCCCATCTCCCGTTGCCATCGGGAATAATGGCTACGTGTCCTGGTATTGCGCCCTCCAGAATATTATCCAGTCTCTCGTCAAGATTCACTTCCTATTGCCTCCCTAACGAGGTAAAGGGAGCCGGTTACACATATTAAATCTTCCATTTTTGCGTCCTTTTTTGCAATTCTGATAGCTTTGGCCGGCGACCGGACCGCATTGTAGCTCAACCCGATTTGGTTTGCCCATCTCTCAAGTGCTACGAGAGGGACGGCGCGGGGTAGGTCAAGTTCGGTCAGGTAAATTTCGTCCACCACGGGATTAAGGGCGGATAGCATCCCCTTTATGTCCTTATCTTTTAATCCGCTAAAAACTAGCTTTATTCTAGCCTCCCTCGGGCGCAGCGGCAGATACCGTTTCAGTTCCTCTGCCAGCAGGGACGCTGCTGCCTCGTTGTGTGCTCCGTCGACGAGCAGGTGAGGGTTCTCTTCCAGTAATTGAAACCTGCCGGGCCAGTCGGCGTTCTTCAGGCCCGTTTTAATTTGACCCGGTTCCGGTGAGAATTCCGTGTCGAGGAATTCGCCTAGAATCGTCAAAGCAGTCCTCAAGTTTCTCTCCTGATAGGTCCCCGCCAGGCCCGTTTCTAACGTTTCACTTTCTAACCCCCTAATAGGAGCTTTTTGCACTTCGAATCGAGACCCGTGCCAGTCGAAATCACGTATTCTGACTTCCGTTTTTTCTTCCGCTCTGACAAGTTTACACCCCTTGTCCCGGCATTCTTCCCGAAAAATCCTCTCCGGCAGGTTTTTCGAGGGCCCGACTACCAGCGGTCTGTTCTTTTTAGCTATTCCCGCAAGCTCCCGAGCTATCTCCTCTATCGAGTCCCCAAGTATGTTCTGGTGCTCGAGATCGACAGACGTCACGGCGGAAAGGACCGGTTCTCCTACCGGATTTGTGGCATCGTATCTCCCTCCCAGCCCGGCTTCGAGGAGGGCCAGATCGACTTTCTCCCTGTCGAAGTACCACGCCGCCAGTGCGGTAGAGGCTTCGAAGAAACTCGGCTCGTTATCCCGTTCCCTGAGTCTTCTGATCGGTTCAGCAAGTTCCCCGAGCCCCTCGATAATCGAAGCCTTATCTATCGGGTTGCCGTCTACGATTATTCTATCGGAAAAGCCTCTTAGCGGAGGGGAAAGAAATTCCCCCACTCTGTAGTTCTGGCCGGTGACGCCGGATAACATCGCCACCACCGAGCCCTTTCCGTTCGATCCCGCTACGTGAATCGATCGATAGTTCCTGTCGGGGTTTTCCAGTTTATCCAGGAGGTATTCTATCCTCTCAAGTCCCGGCTGTACGTCGTACTTCGGCAGGCTATGTAGTAACTCAAATGCCTTTTCCGGGTTCTTGGTCAATTATCCTCCAGGGCAGCCAGGTTGGTTTCCAGCCGGTCCTTCCTTGCCAGAAATTCTTCTTTCTTCTTCTTTTCTTTTGAAACAACTTCTTCTGGCGCCTTTTTCAGGAAATCTTCGTTATTCAACTTCCGAAGTGTTGAATTCAGGTCGTCCTCTACTTCGACTAGCTCGTTTTTGATTCTTTCTCTCTCCTTCTCGATATCGATAAGACCTGCCAGTGGAACCAGCACTTCAGAATCCTCGAGCACCCTTCTGGCACTGTTTTCCGGGCGTTCTAGATCGGTACCTGTTTTTAGCTCGTCCACGTTCGCAAGTTCCTCGAAGTAAGTAAGTTTTTCTTCTGCCAGCCGGCTCAGATCATCGTCTTCCGTATCGATCAGTACCTTGATACCCTCGCCGGTTGGAATGTTCATCTCCCCTCTGACATTCCGTATCGCCTTTATCATTTCCTGCAGTGCGGATATTTTCTCCTCCGATTCCCTGTTCCTCATACTAGATTCGGGAGCCGGAAAGTCCTGAATCATTATCGGTTCCGTTGTTTCGGATAGTTTGTCCCAGATTTCCTCGGTTATAAACGGGATGAAAGGGTGGAGCATAGTTAACGTGCCCTTCAGAGTATATTCCAGGACCTGTTTTACCGCCTCATCTCCTCCTTCAGAATAAAGTCTCGGCTTGATTAACTCCAGGTACCAGTCGCAGAAGTCGTTCCAGACGAAACTGTAAAGATTTTTCGTCGCTGATTTGAAGGAGTAGTCTTCGAGGTCTTCTTCTATCTGGTTTACCGTGTCCGTATAGCGACTAAGTATCCACCTGTCTTCAAGTTCCAGTTCCTCTTCGGAGGGGAGATTGTCTCCTCCTTCCAGGTGCGGTAGTGCGAACCGGGCCGCGTTCCAGAGTTTGTTAAGGAAGTTCCGTTTGTCTTCTATCTCCCCTTCCGACAGCTTCATGCCCCGACCTTTCGTGGTCGAGGACGCCATGGCGAACCTGACGGAGTCGGCGCCGTACTCCTCTTTCAGTTCCAGCGGGTCGAGGATGTTTCCCCTGGAAGAACTCATCTTTTCCCCGTTCTCGTCCAGAACCAGAGGAGTCAACAACACCTGGTCGAAAGGTACTTCGTCCATGAAATGGAGGCTGGTCATTATCATCCGGGCAACCCAGAAAAAGATAATGTCGAACCCGGTAATAAGGAGGTCCGTCGGGAAGAAATATTCGAGGTCTTCTGTCTGTTCGGGCCATCCCATGACGGAGAAAGGCCATAACGCGGAACTAAACCAGGTGTCCAGGACGTCGGTTTCCTGGGTCAATTTGGTACTCCCGCAGGAAGTACACGTTTGAGGTTCTTCCCGGCTTACCACTATTTCCCCGCAGTCTTCGCAGTGCCAGGCGGGAATTCTGTGCCCCCACCAGAGCTGTCTCGAAATGCACCAATCCTGAATGTTCTCCATCCATTCGAAATAGACCTTTTTCCATCTATCCGGGATTAGCTCAACTTCGTCTTCCCTTACCGCCTCTATTGCCGGCTGGGCCAGGTCTTCCATTTCGACGAACCACTGTTCGGAGACGCTTGGTTCAACCACCGTGTCGCAGCGCTGGCAGTGACCTACCGAGTGTTCGTAGTCCTCTATTTCCTCCAGCAGTCCGGCTTCGTCCAGGTCGCTGACGATTTTCTCCCTCGCCTCGTACCTATCCATACCTTCGTATTTCCCTTCGAAACTGATGTTTGCGTCGTCGTCGATTACTGAAATCGTTTCGAGGTCGTACGTCTCTCCGATCTCGAAGTCCGTGGGATCGTGGGCCGGAGTCACTTTGACTATACCGGAACCGAATTCGGGATCGACGACGTCGTCCTTTACGACAGGGATTTCGCGTCCTACAAGCGGCAACACGGCCATCTTGCCGGCCAGTTTTTCCGATCGGTCGTCTTCCGGATGAATTGCAAGGGCGGTATCCCCGAGCATCGTTTCAGGACGGGTCGTAGCTACTGTCACGAATTCGTCCGACCCCTTCAGTTCGTAGTTTATCCAGTAAAGTTTTCCTTCTTCTTCCTCGTGTTCGACCTCGATATCTGACAGGGCGGTTGAACACCGGGGGCACCAGTTGATTATGTATTTGTCACGGTAGATATAGCCGTCTTCGTAAAGCTGAACGAATGCTTCTCTGACAGCCCGGGAGAGACCCTCGTCTAGGGTGAATCTTTCCCTGCTCCAGTCCGGAGAAGAACCCAGTGCCTTCAACTGGTCCTTTATTTTACCTCCGTATTCTTCCTTCCATTCCCAGACCCGGTCCACGAACTTTTCCCTTCCCAGGTCGTGTCGTGTCTTGTTCTCCTTGGCAAGGTGTTTTTCGACGACGTTTTGAGTCGCTATCCCGGCGTGATCCATTCCCGGGAACCAGCAGGCCTCCTTTCCCTTCATCCGCTGATACCTTATTACTATGTCGTGGAGAGTAAATTGCAGGGCGTGACCCACGTGTAGTTCGCTTGTCACGTTGGGAGGCGGAATTGCCATGGAAAAAGGTTCCCTGTCTTCGTTCACCTCGGCACGAAAGTAGCCGTTTTCTTCCCAGTAATCGTAAATCTTATCCTCGACTTTTTCCGGTTCGTATCTTTTAGGTAGTTCCATTTATTTTTCTCACCTACCTTGCTTGGAGATTATGATATCGGTTTCCCGGGGTTCCATCAATGGTTGGGGTTTATATGATCTCATTGTTATAAAAGACCGAAAAAACTACTTAAAAAGGATTTTCTACAGGTCCCGGCCTTGAGGCGGGGTTCTTGACTACCCCTATTGCCCTATTAATAGGTCAGTTGCCAGGTAGGCTGGGGGGGCAGGTGGGACAAAAAATCGCTCGTCTTTCGCCTCTTTTTTATAAGAGGGTGAAAGAACTGATATGGGTGAACCTGGCCGTTTAGTTTCAGCGGGCCGACTACGTTGAATATACCTCCGGCTTTAGACTATCCAGAAGTGGTAATCTTTTCCTGACTTCGTCAATTTTATCGAGGTCGAGTTCGACTGTTAGCTTCTCCTCCCCCGCCCCGGCCTCGATCAGTACTTCGCCCCAGGGATCGACCACCAGGGAGTGACCGTAAGCTTTGTAACTGCTCTCCCGATTTCTGGCCGGAGACCCCGCAACCACGAATGTCTGGTTGTCGATCGCCCGTGTCCTTAACACCGGTTTCCAGTGTGCCGGACCGGTGGTCGTATTAAAGGCCGCCGGGAGGAAAATTACTCTGCTGCCCGCTTTGGCCATTCCCCGGAGCAGTTCTGGAAATCGAAGGTCGTAGCATATTGCAACTCCGATTGCCCCAAATTTCGTTTCCAGTACGGTCTGCTCGTTCCCACCTTTCAAGTATTTAGACTCGTCGAATTGAATTTTCCCGGGGTAGTTGACCTGAAAAAGGTGGATCTTTCTATGCTTCCCGATGATCTTACCGGTCGGGTCCAGTACCGGTGAACTGTTATAGACGTCTCCCCCGGATCTCTCCGGAATCGAGCCTCCTACGATATAGAGGTCGTGGTCCGAAGCTAACCGCGAGAGTAAATCCGTCGTGGGCCCGGGAATTTCTTCGGCGTAATCGTCGAACTTTTCCGCTTCGTAAGGGCAGTTAAACATCTCGGGCAGGACCAGGAAATCTACGTCGGTCGTTTTTTCGTCTTCAAGTAGCTTTTCTACTTTTGCCAGGTTCTCAGACTTGTCTTCCGTTACCTTCGGTTGGAGCATTAGAATTTTCATATTGCCCTCCCTGTTATGGACAACCCGATAGGACGAAAATTACCTCTATTCCACAGAAGAGCCACTCAGACTTGCTGTTTCCGTAGACTCCTTTACCTCTTCGGAGGCTATCTTGTCGGCCCCGGTTTCTTTGATAGTTCGCCTCTTCCAGGATCCGGTGAGGAACCAGCCAAAAGCCAGAACTCCGCCCAGAAAATTACTGGTGAATAATCCGAGCCAGATTCCGTCCGCCCCCATATTGATTCCAATTATACCGAAAGCTAGAACGTAAGAAATCCCAACTCTGAGCAGAAGGAGCCGAACGAGCGACATTACCATGGGAGGCCTCGTATGGCCGGTCCCCCGAAAAACGGAACTGGTCAGGACGAACAGACCGAAGAAAGGAATTGACCAGATAAATATAGTGATAAATCTGGCCCCGGCGTCAATGACCGCGATGTCGTCGATAAATATTCTAAATAACGGTCGTCTCAACAGGAAAACCATAAGAGCCAAACCCATAAGGACCGTGAAAGACAGAAGATAAGCCCTTTTCGCCGTGAGTGAAGCTCTTTCTTTGTTCTTTGCTCCGATGTTCTGGCCGATCATCGTGGTAAGGGGGGAGGCAAGGCCCCAGATTGCTATGTTGAGCAACCCGATTATCCTCTGGCCTATACCGTAAGCCGAAACCGCGACCACTCCCAGCCGGGAGACCAGGCCCATTAGGAGAACGAACCCGACGGCGGTCCCCGCCTGGCCGATGGCCGAAGGAAGGCCAATTCGCAAAATTTGCTTGACCCATCTTAACTTAAGGATCAGGTCTCGAAAACTTAACTTTATCCCCAATCTACCCGAGAAGAGCAAATATATGGCGACCAGTGAAGCTACTCCCCTGCTGAGGACGGTTGCCACCGCTGCTCCTGCCACGCCCAGTTCCGGCAACCCACCCATCCCGAAGATCAATACCGGATCCAAAAACATGTTTGCTATTACTGACGAACCGGTAACCAGCATGGGCGTCACCATGTCACCGATTCCCCTGATTAGCGATCTAAAGGCGAAAAAGATGAACATAAGAGGTAACCCCGAGAAGATAATCCTGATATAGATCAGAGCCTTGGGGAATACGTCTTCGGGAACTCCCATCAGGGTCTCGAGAAGCCCCGGCGCAATTACGTAACCTATAGCCGAGAGGAAAATGGAACTCACAAGCATAAAGGCAATAACCTGGCCCGCGGCTTTGTCCGCGTTCTCGGAACTGCCGGCCCCCGTATGCTGGGAAACGAGTGAGACCCCCGCTATGGAGAAGCCGAACCCGAGGGAGATCAGCATGAATACGACGGGAAAGCCGACTGTTGGAGCGGCTACTGCCACTTTCCCGATTTTCCCCAGCCAGTAGGTATCCACGAGGTTATAAAGCATCTGAAGGGCGTTCGATACCATGACCGGCCAGCCGAGGACGAGGATTGTCTTTATTATCGGGCCGTTCAGTATGTCTTCTTTTAATCGTTCGACTCTGGTGGTATTTTTCGTCATATTCCTCAATCTTCCTGCTGAAAGTAATTTTGATTTCAATTCTGGTTCGGGAATTGATTCAGACAAGCCGTAATTTATAATGCAAGCCCAATGACTTCACAACGGGGAATAATAGAAATCCCGCGGATTAAGGTTGTAGGTGGGTCCGGAATTGCTTAGTTTCTAAGGAGGTTTTTGATTCTTACCAAAATTGTGCGGTTTTGATTTGTTAAATTAACAGGGAAGAGTTAACCGAAAAACTTATTTGATAACCAAGAGTTGGTCCAGCACCCAGTTTAATATGGACTTCAAAAATGAAACCAGTTTACAGAAGAGGTTTTT
>JAIPHJ010000036.1 GCA_021735245.1 Candidatus Bipolaricaulota bacterium | reverse complement strand
AGGAGCACTTATATGTTAGCTAAAAAAAGTTACGTTCAGCACGCGAGTCGGAAATTTCTCGGTCCGGGAAGCCCGGAGGTCTTATCGGCCGGGCACGGGGACCCGGCCTTCTTTGTATTGGTTAAAGGGTGGAATCGTGCCCGCTCGGCCTCCGATAGGATTTTCCTGAACGGTCTGCTAAGGCTAGATCACCCTCTCAACCACTAATTTCCTTCAATCCACTACCGTCCAGCTGGAGATAACCTTCGCCCGCACAATCGCGACATAGAGACCGACCGTTCTTTTCGATACCCTTCGGAGCCATGAACTTCTCCCCGCAGCCCTCGCAATACTCGTCCTCGTATATCGGGGCGTAATCGGGCAGGTCGGGTGAGTCGATTCGGTCAATATCAAACAGGTCCTTCGCCGACCGGGTAACCAGATCGAACCCTACCTCGCGCCATTTTTCTTTCAGTTGCCTTTCCTCTTCTTCCGTCCCATTCTGTTCCTCGACCACCTTCTCGAACAACTCCCTGGCTTCAGGATATTCCTCTTCCAAAAAGTCCTCCTCGCTAAAGTAGAGCCGAATTCCCGGTCCGTCTCTATAGGCGAGTGTGAAGGCTGTCTTCCCGTAATCCCTGTATACAAGAGCGTTGTTGCCGAACGTACAACCCGTTACGTACTGGATTCCGTCGCTAAAACAACTATTCGTTTCTACGATCCCAACGCCGTCCTCCATATCGGGTTCCACGTTCTCGAGTTCCGAAACCGCGTACTGAGCGGCAACAACCCCGAGCGATAAGTAGGGACAGAAGTGCCCGTGCAACCGCCCAGCCTCTAACAACAGTTTTCCGGTATCCCCGCGCTCGATCAGCTCCCGGATCGTCCCTCTTGGATCCTCTTTCCTTTCCTCTTCGGCCGGAGAGGAGCTGTCGAACGGATCGGCGTAGGGTTTGATGTCGAGCACCGGCGTCCCGTTCACCGCGTCCAGCCCCCGGACCTTCAACTCGCTTCCGTTCCTTTCTAATAGCTTCACGACTGTCGCACCAACCGGACTGGGCCGATGAGGACTTCGCGAGGCAAATACTCCACGCTCTCCGCCGTGGCGTCGAGAGGCAACAAGGTCAAACCCCTCCGAGAGGTGCAAATAAAACAAAATCTGGAGAAAGTTATTTGACTCGATCTCGTAAAGCCCCTCCTCGTATTCCGAATGGACTTCGATTACGCTCTCGCTATCCCTCATAACGTCGGGGCCCTGTGGTTCCTCGAAATCGTTCCTGACGATTCCTATCTCTTTTAACTCCAACTGAATCACCCTCTATTTTCGGTCAAAGGTCGTTTCGGTTCTATCCAGCGCGTCGAGTGATTTTGGTTAACTTCCACCTCGACTCCGTAAACGGGCTCGATGGTCTCCGGGGTCAGAATCTCGGGTCCGCCCCTGGCAAATATCTCACCTTCCTTCATTATCAGCAACTCGTCACAGTACTTCGCGGCCAGGTTCAGGTCGTGGAATGTGACCAACGCCCCCCTCTCATCAGTTGTCCAGTCCTGAACTGTGTTCAACACTTCGAGCTGATGGCAAAGATCGAGACTTGCCATAGGTTCGTCCAGGGATAACAACCTGGGCTCCTGAGCAAAGGCGCGGGCTATCAGGACTTTACGCAACTGCCCCCCGCTCAGCGCCCTGACGTCCCGCTGTGGAGATGAGGGTGAGAATTAAAACCGTCGATAGAAATATTTTCCAGTTAATCTCTTTGCTCATTGGCCTCCTTCTACGACAATGCCGCCCCCGTCGAGGTTGCCAGCAGTTTACCGTGAACCACACCTTTGGTACTTATGAGTTCGTTTGCGACCTCCCTTACTTCCCTGCCCTTACCCTGAACGGCAATTAATTCCAGACAATTATCCTCGTCGACGTGCAAATGGGTCGTCGTTACTATCAGATCGTGAAAATCGTGCTGGCGCTGGGTTAGTTTGTCCGAAAGATTCCTCCTGTGATGATCGTAGAGGAGCGTCACTACCCCCATAACCTCGTCGTCTTCCTCCCACTCCCGCTCCACTAGCCTATCCCTTATCATGTCTCTGATCGCTTCTGAACGGTTGTCGTAACTCCGGTCCTCGATCTTTTTGTCGAATCTTTTCAACAGTTCCTCGTCAATCGAAACGCCGAACCTCTTCGTACCGGACAATTTTTTACCCCCTTGATAGTAGCACGTATGTGAAATTCGTAATATTTCTCGTTAGGAGGATAACAGTCCCTTCGTTACCTTTCAAGGGAAATTCCCGGTTCGACGGAGACCGGAAGAGGAGATTCACCAGTCGAGCCCGGCACCTCGTCGTTCCGGAAACGTTGCATAACGAGGAGCAACCTCCTATCTTTATGTCACGAAACCGGCTGGTGAATAGATAATGAAATACGTAATCGAACCAAAAATAGTTACTTTTAAATTCGATTTGTCACTGGAAAGGGAAAGGGTTTCCCGTTACTTAAAAACCGGTGGCCAGAGCGGGATAAAAAAGTACGTAGACAGAGGCCTCGAGCTGGGAAACCAGCTGGTTGAATCGAAAGCAACCTACTCGATCGGAGAAAACAATCAGAGCATAATCGATAAATATAACCTACCCAAACCCCTGCACAAACCAGAATATCTCGCCTTCGGGATATCCACGATAGGAATAGCCCTCGAGGAAAAAGTAGAAGAATTGATGAAGAAAGGAAACTACGCTCTCAGTAATATTCTGGATTCGGTCGGATCAGCCGCAGTCAACGAGACCGCTGACAGGCTGGGAGAAGAAGTTCTTGGCTACTCCCGTGACAACGATCTCAACAATACCAGAGCGTTTTCACCCGGTTCCGGTTCCAGTCACTGGAGAATCAAAAACCAGCAACTCATCTTCGATTCTTTGAATCCCTCCGAGATCGGGGTTAGGCTTAGTTCGTCGTTTACGATGATTCCGAGAAAATCAAGTTCGTTCGTAATCGGTCTCGGCAGGGAGGTTCAACAGGCGAATGACTTATTCTCCTGTGAAGGCTGTACGAGAGAGGATTGTCCCTACCGTGACACGCCGAGTAGAGCCGCAGTTTAACCCAAGGAGGTTCCGATGAAAACAATAGGAATTCTGGGAGGAATGAGCCCGGAGACTTCTCTGGAATATTACCGGCTTTTTATTTCCCTGGCGAAGGAAAGGGAGCCGGAAGGCAAATACCCGGAGCTAATTATCTACAGCCTGAATTTCAGGGATTTCTGCAGACCGATAACAGAGGGAAAAGACGACCTGGTAAAATCCATGCTCCGGAAAAAACTGGCTTCCCTCGAGGATGCCGGGGCGGATTTCGCCCTGATGGCATCCAATACGCCACATAAGTACTACGAAGAACTCGAAAAAGATATCTCGATCCCCCTGCTTAGCATTGTAGAATCAACAGCTGACGTCGCCTCTAAAAAGGGCTTCAATAAAGTGGGACTTCTGGGAACCGAATTCACGATGACCGGTGAATTCTACCAAAAAACTTTCGAGGAGAGGGAAATCGAGATAGTCGTTCCGGAGGAAAAACAACAAAAATACATCCACGAAAAGATCATGGACGAATTGGTTGAAGGGAAAACACTGGAAAGCACGAGGAAAAAACTGGTCGAGGTAACCAGAGACATGAAAAAGAGAAAAGGGATCGAAGCAACTATACTGGGCTGTACGGAGTTGCCCCTACTCCTTTCGGAAGAAGAGACGGGTTTTCCCGTGCTAAATACAGCAGAAATTCACGTAAACGCGGCTTACGATCTGGCCGCTGATTAAATTTATCAATCCATCTCCACGAAGTCTCCACAGCCACCGGGAAGGAATTCTTACGAGAGTTATAATTGCCGGGCTCTCAGCCAATATTGTTACGCAAATTAGCGCTCTCGGGAAGAAATGGTACTCGGCCATAAGGAGTTTTGTACGTCCTATCTACCGGGAACTCTTACGCTCAATCAAGACAAAAGGGCAACTAACCGGGTGGGTCCAGTCTAAAAGACGAGGCTGGAAAAAACCGGCAACAGTATAGAGGTAACTAGGGTACCGATAATCGCTCCGCCAATTACGTCCGAGGGATAGTGTTCCCGAACGAATATTCGCGAGAGACTAATAAGGAAGGAAGCCAGATAAGCTCCGGACCAGGCCCACCATAAGCCCGGGTAGGCCGAGGCAATAAGGTAGGCAATACCGAAAGCCACCGTGGCGTGACCGGAGGGGAAAGCAAAATCGTCGATCATTCTGAACTTCAGCGGGCGGGACCTTAGTGTGACCGGGCGAGGCCTTTCCATTAGGGTTTTTACCAGCCGGAAAACCGCTATATTGATAATACTGATCGCCAGACCAATCAACACGTAGTTATGACCCTTCTGACCCCCAAAAAGGATGAGGGCGAGTCCGGCCAGGCCCCAGAGGTACCCGTCTCCAAAATATGTAGCAGCAACCAGATAACGGGAAAATTTTTTGGTGAACCAGCTCTCGCTTACTACCTCCAGCCCCAGTTCGTCTTTATTGACAAGCCACAGGGCAAAATCATCGAGCCTATCTACCACGCTGCGCCAGTAGTTCGAAATTTTCCTCGCTTCCAACGAATTCACTCCTTCCGTCTCAGGGCGGGAAATAGGATCACTTCTCTGATGGAGTCGGCACCAGTGATCGCCATTAAAAGTCTATCCAGACCGATGCCTATACCGGCGGTAGGAGGCATCCCGTATTCCAGAGCCCTGAGAAAATCCTCGTCTTTCTTCTCACCGTCCCCCTCCATTCGACTCTCAAACCTTTCTCTCTGTTCCAGCGGATCGTTCAATTCGGTAAACGCGTTGCCCACTTCTATACCTCCGACAAAAACCTCGAACCTTTCCGTCAGTTCTTTGTCGCCATCCCTTTTTGTCTTTGCAAGAGGAGAAACGTCCGTGGGAAAATCGGTAACAAACGTAGGCTGGAAGAGATCTTCCTCGACGTATTCCTCGAACAACAGCTCTACCATTTCTCCCCACGTCAATTCCGATTTCTCCCCGGGTATTTCGAGGTCCTTTTCTCCGGCGAATTCAACCAGCTCCCGGACCGACTTTTCTTTTAAACCCCTTATACCCGTCGCTTCCTCGACGGAAGAAACCATTGATATCCTGTCCCAGGGGGACGAAAAGTCCAGTTTTCGCCCGTCAATTTCGGGTTCTATCGTACCAATTGCTTCCCTGGTGCTATCGGTTATTAACTCCTCGGTAAGATCCATGGCATCTTCGTAATCGGCGTAGGCCTGATAAATCTCAATCGTGGTAAATTCCGGATTGTGCTTTGTCGAGACTCCTTCGTTTCTGAAATTTTTCCCCAGTTCGTAGACCTTTTCCATTCCCCCTATCACGAGCCTCTTCAGGTAAAGTTCGGGAGCTATTCTGAGATAGAGTTCCTGGTCCAGAGCGTTGTGATAGGTCACGAAGGGTTCGGCCGTTGCACCGCCGGCTGCGGGTTGCATCAGGGGGGTCTCGACCTCGAGAAAACCTTTTCCATCCAGTTTATTTCTAAAAGAACTAATTAATTTGCTGCGAGCGACGAAAATCTCTCTGGTAGACTCGTTGGAGAGTAAATCCAGGTATCTCTGTCTGTAGCGCTTTTCGACGTCCTGGAGACCGTGCCACTTTTCCGGCAACGGATGGAGAGATTTGCTCAACAACGAGAAACCCCGGACCTTTATCGACAGCTCTCCTCTGTTCGTGACAAAAACCACTCCCTCTAGCCCGAGAAAATCTCCGATGTCCAGATCCTTCAGGACCCCGTAATCCTGTTCTCCGAGTAAATCCACGTTCGTGTATCCCTGAAGTTGCCCCGACCCGTCTTTGAGGTCCAGAAAGCAGGCCTTTCCCATATCCCTGAATCCGACTATTCGACCCGCTACTTTAACTACTTCTTCGGTCTCCTCCCCTTCCTCTATCTCCCCTTCGTACTGGTCGATAACTTCCGACAGTTCGTGAGTTCTGTCGCAGGAATGGGGATAGGGCTCGAAACCCTTCTCCCGTAGCTCTGCTAGCTTTTCTATTCTCTCTTCCCGGAGAACGTTGGAGTCCTCCGATGATTTCTGGTCTGATTCCCTGGACAAAATCTCACTCCCCGATCCCTAAGATCTTGTATCGTTTTTTTCCGCTCGGCGTTTCAGCCACGATTTCCTCGCCCTGATGGTGGCCCATCAGTGCTTCTCCTATGGGACTATCGACCGAAATTTTGTTCTTCTCCAGGTCGACTTCCGCGGGACTCACAAGGGTATAGGTTTCGGAGCCGTTGCCTTCCTTCGGCTGAAGAATAACTTTAGTTCCCATCGAGACCATATCGGACCGAATATCCGATTGATCGATAATCTCCGCCTTGTCGAGAAGGTTCTCCAGCCTCTTAACTTCCGCCTGGAGCCTGTCCTGCTTTTCTCGCAGGAACATAAATTCCTTGTTCTCCCTCAGATCTCCCTCGTGGGCTTTCGCCTCTTTGAGCTTTTCCGGAAGTTCTTCGTACAGTTCGTGCCTGAGTTCCTTTAACTTCTCTACCTTTGCATCGTGTCCTTCCTGAGTCAAAAAGAAAGTCTCTCTATCTTCTTTAGTCGCCATTTTTAACCACCTTTTTACTGGCTCGGAAATCGCTTAAGAACCTGTCCGTAAGTTCAACGTTGCTTAGATTGCTGGCAACCTCTGTTGGTCTGACAATAAAATCGAATCCTTCAAAAATTTCCTTGTCTTTTCGAAAACTCTCCCTAATAATCCTTTTTATCCGGTTTCTTTTCGTGGCGCTTCCGAGATATTTTGGCGTTACTATACCAACTCTCGGCTTTGAGATCTCATTTTCCAGCAGGTAAAAGACAAACACGTCCCCATCAAATCGAAATCCTTCTTCATATACCCGGGAAAAGTCGCTCTCGCTAACCAACCTATTCGCTTTTGGAAACCGGTTATCGGACATAGATTTTATTCGACGAGGTCAGTACTATCAAGGAAAACCTCCCGATGGCTGGAAAAGGGGGAGTTACCGGGGACCAAATATACCGGTCCCAACCCTTACCATGTTCGCACCTTCTTCCACGGCCACGCGATAGGAGTTCGACATCCCCATAGACAGGATTTCCATCCTATCATCTCCTTCAACGTAATTCTTGCCGGCCTCGAACAGCTCTTTCGTCAACCTGAAATAGGGCCTCGCGTCTTCCGGATCCCCCCGGTAGGGTCCCATCGTCATCAGCCCTTCAAGACGAAGGTGCTCCAGCCCGCTTATCCCGCGAACTACCTCTTCCAGGGCGGTCTCGGTCGGCTCTATTCCGTATTTACTTTCTTCTCCGCCGCTGTTTACCTCGATCAAAATAGGTACTACATTTTTTTCGGCTTTTTCGACTCTCTTGTCTATGTGTTCCGCTTTAGAGACGGACTCCACGGTCTGGACCCTATCAAATATCGGCAGAGCTTTGTTTATGTCGTTCTTCTGGAGGTGTCCGATTAGTTCCCAGTTTACCTCTTCTTTCAACTCGCCCATCTTCTCGTATTTTTCCGTCGCCTCAGGATGGGTATAATTTTCCCCTATATATTTTGCCCCCGCTTCGATGACTTCTTTGATTTCCTCAACACTTCTGGATTTAGTTGCTGCAACCAGCCGAACGTCATCAGGTAGTGATTCTCTGATTTCAGTAAATTTCTCAGCAATTTCGGACATAAGACCCACTCCCGCCTGTTTATTGCTCCTTTATTGATTGCCCTTCCTCTTCCTGCAGCTTCCGATATTCGCGCAGGGTGACGGACCGCTCCGTTTCCGAAAGATGGTCTATGAACAACTTTCCATTTATGTGGTCGATTTCGTGCTGGAAAACCCTGGCGCCAAGGCCTTCCCGGGTCAACTCAATCTCGTTCCCGTCCAGGTCGGTTCCTTTTACAACTACTCTCACGGACCTGCTCACGGGAGCTTCGGGTCCGGGCAAGGATAAGCATCCCTCTTTCTCCGTTTCTTCCTCGTCGCTGCGCTCAACCAGCTCGGGATTGACCAGAATGTGAAAGTCGTCTTCCAGGTTGACCACTATTAACCTCTTCCCGACGCCGACCTGAGGAGCAGCAAGCCCCACTCCCTCTGCTTTAAACATTACCTCCGTCATCTTATCGGCTAAATCCCTTACCCCCTGATCTATCTCTTCTATCGGTTCGGCCCCTCGTCTCAGCACTTCTTCGGGATAAGTAACGATCTCCATTTTATCCTCCCTTCCGTGAAAGAGGTAGAAATTTTTGGTAAACTAGATTTTCACTTTACAGGTTTTACCAATCAAGGATAAAATTGTAGCGAATAGTCTCGTCTTTTTCTAAGGATACCCCGGAATTACCCGTCCGAATAACCCGAGCCGGGCGGGTTCCGACCCAACCACTACAATTCGAGCTTCCACTCCGAACCTTGAAACCGGCCAATTATACGGTATTATTAATTAGAATTCATTTTGAAAAGATAACAATTATAAACTTTTAACCGTTAAAAAGCGGATCAGTAAAGCAATAAAACTTGAAAGCGAGCGGTTGACTGGTGGCTCTGTCAAAAAGTTAGAAGAAAAGTTTAAAATCACTGTTGTCCCGGTTATCCTTGAAGCTAAGAAAACTGGGTCAACAATAAATTTACAGAGGATCAAGCTTGAGTAATTTTCACACGACCGGTCAAACCTGGTTTACTCACATACAGCTTTTTAAAGCGGGAACAGGTCGAAGGTAAGGAGAGCAAAATTGGGTTACCGGGTCGCTGTTCCCCCGATGGGGACGTTGTTGTTGGTTAAATCCTATAAACCTCGGTTCGTTTACTGTCTTAGGAGTTTGGGGTAAGGGGAAAATCTTTCAACTCAGGAAGGGAGTTACGCGTGCAAGAAGACAAGTTAAAAATATTTAGAAGTAAACTAAAAGAGGAAGGGTTCAAAGTAACCCCTCAGAGAATAGAAGTCGTAAATGCCCTGGTGAAGCTAGACCATCCGACTGCGAAGGAGATAAAGCAGCACATAGAAGATCGTTATCCGATGATCAGTCCTTCGACTATCTATGGTACACTGGATTTACTGGAAGATATGGGTGAGTTGATACCTATTCAGGAAGGAGCGGAGACGAAGTACGACCTGTCTCCGGAGGTCCACCCTCACTTCATCTGCGAAGAAAACGGAGAAATAAGGGACATTGACGACCCGGAAATCGAACGAAAACTCCGCGAATTGCTGAAGGACTGTCCTTTCGAGGCAGCTCGGATCGAACTCAACTTTTACGGCCAATGCGACGGCCACGAGGAAAAGCCCAAAAGCTAGCTCATCTTAGGATTTCGGACCCATATTTGTTCGGTGAGGAATTGGTCAAAAAACCGGGCAATCAGATTAGTTCTCGGGTAGAGGTTACGAGATAGATCGTCCGGGCGGCTATATTGGTCGAGTGATCGGCCA
Source organism: Candidatus Bipolaricaulota bacterium (assembly GCA_021735245.1). Lineage (GTDB taxonomy): Bacteria > Bipolaricaulota > Bipolaricaulia > M55B111 > M55B111 > JAGXLP01. The sequence goes on along the minus strand of JAIPHJ010000036.1, from coordinate 5,780 downwards.
CACGCTCAAGATCCCTTATCGTAAGCAACTCGGTGGAGACCTGCTGGCCCAGCCGGGTCGCTTCGTCCTTGTCCAACGTCTCGCTTTCCTTCTCGATCAGGTGTCCGAGTATCCTGTTCGTGGTCTCTTCACACATATTATCCATCTCGTCGTCCCTATCTACGATCTCCCTGGCGCGATCCTCGTCCTGGGAATCGTAGCAGGACAGTGCATCCTCGAACATGGAAGAGGCAAACTTACCCAGCTCGAGCACATCTTCCTCGTCCATTATGCGTTTATCCCGAACCAGTTTAGTGTAATCGGTGAGGTTAACTACTTTATCACCGATCCTCTCTATATCCGTAATTATCTTGAACGAAGCGGTAATCAGGCGGAGATCCGAGGCAACCGGCTGCTGTAATGCCAGTAAATCGGAACACTTCCGTTCTATCTCTACGTACCTGTCGTCAATCTGGTCGTCGCCTTTGCCGATTTCGTCGGCCCACTCTTCGTCGACCTGAACCATCGCTTCCAGAGCCTGGTTGAGTCTTTCGTGGACCGTCCCGCCCATATCTAACACGCTGTCTCTCAGCTCTTCCAGCTGTTCCGCATAACTTTTCCTGCTCATTAGAATCCACCTTAATTTGTCCGTCACCAAGTGCTTCTCTCACTGCTTCCAGCTTCTATATTGGTTGACGATTTTTAACTTCCATATTTTTTAACCAGTAATTCAAGGCCGCTCGATTCAAGTTGGAACCATTATACACCATAAGAAGGTCAAATCAATCCTGAAAAGAAATTGGGGGACCGGGAGAAACTCCCGCCCAACTAGACCACACTCCATTTCCGACCAAATCGGAACTACTATCAATACCGGACCCGTTGTAACTCTTGATTGACTTTAAAAGGACCAGTTATAATTGGGAGCTAATCAAGATATGAAAAAAGACTTTACAGAACTAAAAGAGAGACTGGACCTCGACGTACCGGAGAAGGACCTTCGTAAAGCCTTCCTCCATACCTCTTACGTCAACGAATCGGGGGAGGGGAAACGGTCTTACGAACGGCTGGAGTTCCTGGGGGACGCAGTAGTAGAACTGGCGATAAGGGAACACCTGTACAATTCCTTTCCCGAGAAAAGCGAGGGCGAGCTCTCCAAAATAAAAGCCGTCGCCGTAAGCAAACCGGTACTTTCCGGAAAGGCATCGGAGATGGGTCTGGGTCGATTCCTATATCTCGGAAAAGGCGAGAAGGAGTCCGGCGGCAGGAACAAGGATTCCATCCTCTGTGACGTCTTTGAATCTCTGATCGGAGTCCTCTTCCTGAAAAACGGGTTCCGGAGGACCGCCGAGTACGTGGTTGAAATATTGAAGGACGAAGTTGACAATTTGGTCGACAGTCAGGAAGTTTTGGACTACAAATCAGCACTGCAAATAGAGGCACAAAAGCGATTTAATACCCGGCCCAGTTACGAAGTCCAGGAGGAGTGGGGCAAAGCTCACAACAGACGATACCGGATACTTGCAAAGCTAGGGGAATTCGAAGGAACCGGCAAAGGCCGGAGCAAGCAGGAAGCGGAAGAAGCAGCGGCAAAAAAAATATATCTCGAATTAAAAAGATCGTAATAATGCGCCTGTAGCTCAGTCGGATAGAGCGACGGATTCCTAATCCGTAGGTCGGGGGTTCAAGTCCTCCCGGGCGCACCAAAATAAAAACTCCGCCGTCCTGGCGGAGTTCTGGTGCGAAGGGTGGGACTCGAACCCACACGGGCAATAGCCCACTAGGTCCTAAACCTAGCGCGTCTGCCGATTCCGCCACCTTCGCAACTTCGATTAAGTTTATCTATTTCCCTACTGCCTTTCAACTCCCCTTATTCATTGCTTTCCATACCAGGTACGCCTTCTTCCTTCTCGGGAAACCTGGGCAGAATTTCAGCCTCAAAAGACGAGGGCATTCTTCCTCCGGGACCAATTTCTATCTCGGTACTTTCTTTGCCCGCAAAGGACGGGACGATTCGGACCTTTCTACCTTCTTCCGTCCTCTTACCTTTCTTCACGTAAGCCATGCCGACCTGGCCGCCGCCGATCTTTGCACAGCTGGTTACGTAACCCAGATACTTACCCCTTTCGTCAAAGACAGGGCTATCCTCCCTTATCACTCTCGCTCCCTCGGCCACTTCAAACCTGATGATCTTGTTATCCACGTGAAGGAACGACTTGGCCTTCTGTTTATACCTATCTCTTCCGATGAAATAAGGTTTGTGAAACTTCACGTAAGCCCCGAATCCGGATTCAGTGGGGAGGATTTCGTATTCACCACTGAGCTCGTGTCCGTAAAGGGGCAACCCGGCCTCAATTCTCGTCGAATCCCGCGCTCCGAGCCCGGCCGGTTTTATCCCGTATTGTTCTCCCTTTTCCAGCAAATCGTCCCAGAGCCGGGGGGCGTCGTCGGGATGGACGAGCAACTCGTAACCGATTTCCTCGCCCGTATAACCGGTCCTGGCGACCATCGTTTCGGCACCGTTCAGGTCGTAGAAGTCGAGCTCGTTTCTCTCCATTTTGTCCAGTTTGTGAACTTCTTCTTCCGGGGCCAGCTCCTTAAGGATCTTCATCGAATTAGGCCCCTGAAGCGCCAGGTCCCGGCGGGCTTTCTCCCCGGCGTCCTCCGACTTCAGGTCGGTCAATCGAGGCGTCCGGCTAGGCTTAACCCAGGGTCTGTCCGGGTCCAGAACGTATTCCCCGGACTGAACCGCGTTCAACCACTGCCAGTCCTTGTCTTCGTTGACCGCGTTGGCGACGATTATATACCGTTCTTCGGTTATCCGGTAGACCATCGCGTCGTCTATAACCCGGCCTTCCGGATCCAGGAAGTAGTTGTACTGGGCTTCTTTGTCCTTCATCCAGCGAATGTAGTTGGACGTCACACAATCCAGGAAGTGGGTCGCTCCCTTTCCTTTAACCTCGAACACCGCCATGTGTCCGACGTCGAATAGCCCGGCAGCCCCTCTAACCGCCTCGTGTTCGTCCTGAATGGTTGAGTACCAGAAGGGCATCTCCCAGCCGACGAACGGGGCTATTTTCGCGTCGAGCTCCTCGTGTTTGTCCAGCAGAGGTGTGGATTTTTTTTCTCCATCGGTTTCTTCCGACTCGTAGATAAATACCTGCTCCACGCCCGGCGGAAACTCGGAGCTATCCAGTTCTTCCTCCAGTTCGCTCTGGCCGACGAAGTAAGGTCGGGTAAGGTCTATCAGCCCCTCCTTTTCCCGGTAAAGCTCCGGACCCGGCATCCCAAAATAGTCCCGGTAGCCGTCGCCGTTCACTTCGAGCTCTCCGGATAGAGATTCCAGGGCCGCGGGGTCGGTCCAGAAGAACACTTCTTCGGGGTCGACCTCGGAACGGTAACAGGTCAGTTCAGCCCCGTTTACGCCGACCGAAGTTAGACTTCCCGGATCGATCCCTCCTTCTTCGCCCATCGATTCGAAGAGACTTCGGGCGTTCGCCGGACCGTAGACGGCCCGGGTTTCTCCTCTTGCCTCCGCCTCGGTCAGATCGTAGACCTTGACCGGTCCTTCTACCTTCTTCATGTAATCCCGCCTGTCAAATGTAATATATCCGTCGGAAATCCCCCTGAACCAGTTGAGCACACGACTTTTACGCTCGGGAGAAGTGATTACCAGGTACCTCTCCTCGCCGCCTTTTTCATCTTTTATTACCTCTACCCTGTCCAGGACGTCCCCGTTTTCGTCGAGCAGGGCAGCACTTTTTCCCTTTCCGTTTTCCAAACCCAGCACGTCCCTGGTAGTTATCTGATCCAGAAATGCGGTCGGCCTATGACCCTTTACCTCGATCAGCCCCGACCTGGGCCAATCCGGGTCCACGGCCCCGGCGGCTTCCAGCTTCTCCTTTTCCTCGCCGATCCCGGTCCCGTCCACCGGGTAATATTCCGGGTACTCTTCCTTCCGGCTGGGGTAGGGCGGGAAATCGCCGAGCAGATCGGCCACTCTTTCCCGGGCTTCCAGCATGAGATCCAGGTCTATTTTACCACGTGAGAGCGGGCAGGTCTGGCCTATACAGTGGAAGGACTTCATTCCGTGGAGAACGTCCGAGACTATGTCGGCTATCTTCCTCATCTCCGGCTCTTTCATTCCTCGCTGAGTAATCCAGGGAGTCCCCAGCCGCAGCCCGTGGGCCTCGGCGGCGCTTCCGTCTCCCGGTATGGTATTCTTATTGGTCACGATCCTCGCTTCGTCGAGTATTCGGGAGGCAATTTCGCCCATCGGTTTGAAGTCGAGCTCCTGCTCGAGCTCCTTCAGGTTAATCACCATCAGGTGGGTATCGGTACCGCCGTAGGCGAGCGTCAGACCGTCGTCCTGCAGGCCGTCCGCCAGCGCCTTCGCGTTGTCCACTATCCGATGCTGGAGGTCCTTAAAGGTTTCGGTCTGAGCAATTTTGAACGCCACCGCCATGGCGGCAAACTTGTTGGGATGCGGTCCTCCCTGAGCTCCGGGAAATATTGCCTGGTCGAGGATTTCCGCCCTGTCTTTGTCCGTAGTCAGGACGATTGCACCCCGGGGACCGGCAATAGTCTTGTGAGTCGTGTTCATCACGACGTGGGCCTTGCCGATCGGGTTCGGGTAAGCACCGGCGATTACCATCCCGGCCACGTGGGAGACGTCGGCCAGAAGCACAGCCCCTACCTCGTCCGCTATCGATCGAAACTTATCCCAGTCCGGCGCCCAGGAATAGGAAGTATAGCCGGCAATTATCATCTTCGGCTTATGCTCTTTAGCCAGGTCCCTTATCCGGTCGTAATCCAGCCTGCCGGTATGGGGATCGGTCGCGTAGGGGACGATGTCGTAGCGCTTGCCCGTCAGGTTGAATTCGCTCCCGTGGGACAGGTGACCTCCCTGATCGAGCGCCATTCCCATGACCGTATCTCCCGGATCGACGAAGCTGTCGTAGATAGCGAGGTTGCCCGCCGTTCCGGAAAGCGGCTGAACGTTCACGAAAATCTCGTCCGACGGCACTTCGTCGGTGGCGTAAGCATCCTTCGCCCGGGTCCCGGCCAGGCTTTCGACCATGTCGACGAATTCCGTTCCCTTGTAGAACCGTCGGTTTGCGTAGCGACGGTAGTGGGTTATCTGCCGGGTAAGGTCGTGCATCTGCTCCTCTGGCTCTTTTCTCATCGCGTCCCTCGGATACCCCTCGGCGTAGACGTTGTTAAATACCGAACCCAGAGCCTCCCGGACCGGCAGGGGAGCTACGGACTCGGACGGAATCAGAATCAACTTTCTCGCCTGCCTGTCCTCCTCGATATCTATCAGCTCGTCGACCAGCGGATCTATCTCCGACAGGTCGCCGTTCACCAGTAAATCCTGGTAATCGTAGTTATCTTTCATTGTCCCTCCTCGGTCCAAGCGTATGTTCGATCAATCAACGGCTAATAACCAATAAATGGCCGTAAGTAAAATAGCCCTACAGGATTACGTTCGTTCGACCGTCTTAACGATTATAGTTTTCAGCAAATACCGGCGCAAGCAATAAACAAATTGTATACCAGTTTTATACTGGATAATTGCAGTTAACTTTCCTGGGACTGCTTCATGAGTGACGGGGGTTACCAACCCCGTTGTACACCTTGGTGGTGGTTCCGCCGGGGCGTAGGAGCCCCGGCTGCGTGCGCCCGTGAGGGCGACTGACTTGAGAGGTTCGAATCCTCTCCGGGTATACGTTCTCCGGCCCGAAAGCTAACTGTAACTGCGCTAGCGCAAGCTAGGGTGGAAAGCAACAGGAGGTGAACTT
>JAIPHJ010000035.1 GCA_021735245.1 Candidatus Bipolaricaulota bacterium | reverse complement strand
TCGCCCATTTCACTTCGATAATAATCCGTATAGTCAAAAGGTATAAGAGAACTCTTCTCGTCAATTGGCCCAAAATTTTCTTCAAGTTTCTCCTCAACCTTCCCCAGGCTTTCTACCTGTCCGGTCAACAGACCGGTAAACAATTTCACCGGATCGGGCTCCTCCGGTTTTCCCATATAAATCACCAGGTTAGTTATTTAGACTCCGGCCGGTACACTAAACTAAAATTCCCCCGACCGAGCCTTCTAATTAAACCACATAAAGCCTCGCTCGTACGTAGATACCAAAATCAAACCGCGTGACCAAACGATTTAATCCTCAGAGCTGAAGGCGGACTTTACGTGTACTCCCCCGTCGACGTGAACGACTTCTCCAGTGACCATATCGGACTTATCCGACAGGAGCCAGGCGCACGTATCGGCAACGTATTTCTGTGACCCTTGACTATTCCAATTGAGTGGCGCGGCGTCTTCGTACTCGGACGCCATTCTGGAGAAACCTGGTATACCTCGAGCGGAAAGAGTCTTCATTGCTCCGGCAGAGATGGAATTTACTCTGATTCCCTCTTCTCCCAACCTCAACGCGAGCATCTTTGTAAAATATTCCAGAGCGGCCTTAAAGAAATTCATCCAGCCGTAGGGAGGCCAAATCTTCTCAGTATCGAAACTAAGCGAAACTATACTTCCACCTTTATTCATCAGTGGATAAAACTGCCTGGACAGGGTAAAAAGCGAAAAGCTGGAAATATCAAACCCATTGAAAATCTCCTGTCTATCAGCCTTGAAGAAATCGGGGTCGATACATTCCCTATCAGCATAGGCGATCGAGTGTACCAGACCATCCAGCTCTCCCCACCTATCTTCGACCATATTCCTGGTCCTGGTAATGGTTTCCGGTTCAGTGACATCAAGTTTCCAGACAGGCGGTGATTCTGGGAGTTTCTCCACCACCCTTTTGGTTCTTTTTAGATCAGTAGTAGTTAACGCCACTTCCGCCCCCTGATCCAACGCTTCTTTTAATATCCATGTAGCTACCGAGTATTTATTCAGAACCCCGGTTATTAACAACTTTTTACCTTCAAGCATAATTACCACCTACGTGAGAGGATAGTATAGTATTTCGTGGGTAAAAGTCTCAAATAAGTAAAAATTCCTGGCCCGTTTCGGAGTTTTCGGTTCTGCCCCGAGTTTCCTCGTTTCTTGTACATTCTCACGTCCGTTCCCTTTAAACCTACCGCTCCTCCCATTCCGGCGATTGGATTAACTATTAGTCCTACCTTTTTCATTTTATCCTCCTTAACTTTCCTCTCCTTATTTCCCTTACTATTTGAGTATAGCAGTCAAGAAATTTCCTGCAAATTGCAGGTAGGATCAATTGCAAAAACGACCGCTAAGTTTTAAGCTGGAAGTGCTTTCGTTCTTGAAAGTAAATGGATAGAAAAATACTGTCGGGGGGATTGGGAGAGCTGCCGGAGGTATCGGATGGAAGAAAGAGGAGTGCCTCATCCCGACTGGATGCTTCCTGATGGAACGATAAACCAGAGATAAAAGAAATAGCCCGGAACAATTCCGTATTTTAACAGTTATTTTGGTTAACTGAGAACCTTCCAGGTTTAGTTAAACATCCGGGAAAAGGGTGGATTTGTTTTTGTCCGAACCAAGCATATGGGGCACTTGTCCGGTTATCCTTACCTTATCTCCCGGATGGAGTCCCATTTCTCTTTTTTGAGGAATGAAATAGTCGTTATCAGCTATTAATATCTATTTGATTTCAGGAATTATAGAAAACCCGTAAAAGGAGGAAAATTTGGAAATAAAACTTGGATGCTTGCCGTGTTACATAAATCAGGCCATGGAAGCTGCCGAATACTCCCGAATGGAAGAGTTAGATCGCTGAGAAACGGTCCAGAGAGTGTGTAAGGAACTGTCGAACATAGATCGATCACAGCCTTCGGCCAGAGTTGGTCAAAAGATCCATAAAATAGTTCGCGATAAAGCAAAGATCTCCGATCCGTACCGGGACCAAAAAGAAGAGAGCAACGAGAGCGCGAGTAAATACCTGGACGAGTTTCGAAGGAGAGTACTGAACAGTGAAGACCCGCTAAAGCGTGCGGCCAGGCTAGCGACGGCCGGTAATGCTGTAGACTTTGGTCCAAAGCGTGATTTTGACATAGAAAAGGAATTGGAGTGTTGTTACGAGGAAGAATTTGCGATAAGTCACTGGCAGGAGTTTCTTTCCCGGTTGAGAAAAGCGAAAGAATTGCTCTACTTTGTCGATAATTCAGGGGAGATAATATATGACGCTCTGTTTGTCGAGCTGCTCTTGAAAAGACCGGAATTGAAACGACTTGACCTCGTGGTTGGGGCGGTCTTCTTAAACTCGGACGAACCTTTCATAACAGGAGGTATCAATGGAAGAGGATATCTGTTATCGGCCGATAGGAAAGTTACATTCACCACACAAGTCACCAAAAGGTACGCCAATTCAGCCTTCTTCCGCCGAAGGGGTAGAGGGACGGGTTGAAGTTTTCCCTGATTACAGGGCCGGTCTGGAAGACCTGGGCGGTTTCTCCCATGTTATACTGATTTACCATTTTCACTTGGCAGGGGAGAGTGACCTGGAGGTAAAACCCTATATGGACGATAAATTCCATGGTGTCTTTGCTACCCGGAGCCCAGCGAGGCCAAACCCCGTTGGTATTTCGACCGTGAGGTTGAAGAAAATCGAGGAAGGTATCCTCTACTTGGAGGACGTTGACGTAATTGACGGGACGCCGGTTTTGGACGTAAAACCGCACGTAGTAGAGTTCGATCAACCTGAGGTTACCAATATAGGTTGGCTCGGGGAAAACGTACATAGGCTTGAAGAATCCAAAGACGACGGACGTTTTGCCCGGTAATATTTTATGATTTCGAGTTGGTAAATCCTTACGGGTGATTCTTTGTGGCCGGGTTGTAAAGATTAACCACCCTTCGAGAGCAATAATTCAGAGTGTTTTACTTGCCATCGCTTTTGTAATCAGCAATGTAGTCAAAAAGCCTCTTATAAAAACCTAGTGTGTCTAACATAAGTGATAGGGTTTTAATTTAGGATCGGATAGGGAAGAAGTACTAGTTTTAGGATTGTTAATTTTCTCCCATTTTTCCGAAGTAAGTTCCCTAACTTGTAGTTGTTGAACAACCGGTAACTCCCAGTTAGGCTATGGGAAAATAAAACCCCTAGCTTGAACCGAGGAGTGTAAGTTATTATGACAAAGTATAGCGAGAAACGGATGAGTAATTTATGAAAGCTATTCACATATCGGGAAGTCCCAGACAAAAGGAAGACAGCAATACCGATTATCTATTGAACCTGGTAAAAGAGGAAACGGGAGGCCAGCTCCTCAAACTGGCAGATTACAGCTTTCAACCCTGCCATTCATGCTGGAAGTGTCAGGAAGAGGGACGGTGCGTAATCAGGGACGATTTAACTGAAGAGGTATTTCCGGAGATCTTGGAAAGCGATGTTCTCGTCCTGGGTAGTCCGGTCTACTTTAACAATGTCTCCGCCCAGATGAAGACATTTATCGACAGAACCTGGTCGATAAAAGGAGAGCTTAGAAACAAGATTGGAGGCGCAGTCGTTGTTGGGCGCAAGTACGGGGCGGAAAGTGCCATAACCGCCATCAATGCTTTCTTTCTAAAACACGAGATGGTTCCGGCCAATAGAGGGGTGCACGGCATCGCCTTTCAGGAAAGAAAAGTCGTCAACGACGAGGAGGCGGTAGGAGCTTCCAAACAAATGGGCAAGAGAATTGGAGAACTTGCTGACCTGATAAAGAGAAGGTGAATTAATAAGATTGCATTGTTTCAGCGTTTATGTCAGGAAAACCGCTTTTAGAAACCTTCACCCAACCTCCGAAACCCAAAATTTAACACTGCTTAGCTTACCTAAAAAACCCGAAAATCACTATTTTATCCAAGTAGAGGAAAAGTAGAGATGAGACCCTTACTGCATCCGGCTGGTTCAGACCTTCTCTCCTGTATACCGGAGAGAACTACTGCCGATCAGTTATGCTCCCGACAATAACTTTTTAGAGCAGATCGATTGCGCCTAAGGTAGACCCGAGAGGGGAACTCTGCTTAATTTCACCAAAATTTAACCTGAACAAACGCTATCCCTAATCTCAGTCAAGAAAATGTCGTTTTCTTCGGGCTTACCCACGGTAACACGGATATACCATGACAACCATCGGTAGGAGAGATCGTTAACAAATATACCTTTTTCTCTCAGTTTCCTCACCGTATCCGGTAGCTCTGTGTTAAATAGTAAAAAATTAGTGCTCGTAGGGCGAACCTGGATCCCTATATTAGCCAGACTGGCTTTCACACGCTTTTTCTCTTCCATAACTAAATTCACGTTTTTCTCGGCGTATCCTGTATCCTTTAAGGCCTCTATTCCCGCGAGCAGGCTAGGTTTAGGGAAATAAGTACCAGAAGGAGCTAAGGACTCCAAAAAATCTTTTCCGGCGATCAAGTAACCCAACCGAGCCCCGGCCAGTGAAAAGGCCTTATCCAGAGTCCTGGTTACAGCGAGGTTAGAATATTCCTCCACTAGACTGGAAAAAGTTACCCCGGAAAATTCGTAGTAAGCTTCATCTACCACCAGCAAAGTGTTGGTAGACTTCAAAATTGCGAGAGCCTCCTCTTTTTCCACCAGGAGTTTACCCGTAGGGTTATTTGGATTGTCAATCACTACTAGGGAAGGACCCTCCAGTTTATCCAACAAAGAGTCTAGATCCAGATCAAATTCAGGTGGTGTTAGGCGAATCCTAATCAGCTCTTTCCCGTATTTCTTGGCAGCCTCAACTGTAGGGAAAAATGAGGGGCTCACCGTAACAATCCTTCTCGCCGGCGAAAATACGCGAATTATTTCCTGGAGCAAAAGGTCCGAGCCAGGTCCGAAGATTATTCGTTCTTTCGGTACGTTGGAATAATTACTTAGAAGCTCTCTTAATTTCTCTGCCTGCTCGACGGAGGAATATCTGTTTAGGTCCTTTGTACCCTCTTTTGCAGCTTTTACCACCTTTTGAGGGGGAGAATAAGGCATTTCGTTTTTGTCCAGTCTTATCGACTTCAACTTCTTACCTCCATTACCATTTTTTCGCTCCGGCCCACAGTGACTTCCATACTGCGATCAAAGAGCTCGTCCACTTCGACTTCTCCCGTATCAACCCTCAAGCAATCAAGCTTGTTTACTTTAGCCTTGTCTCCCACGACTAATACGTTTTCAGAGCCTACTTTCTTAATGACTTCGGGTGTGAACTGCTTACTTCCTCTGCCGAAGATGAACCCGTTACCTCCGATTGGAGTAACTATTATTTTCACCTCTGAGTATTGCCGCAAAAGCTCCAATATATCTGCCTCGTTCAGGTCACTACCCTCCAGACCCCCGTTTATTATCGCGTCAATCCCTAACAGGGTTTTTGGAAGCTCTAGTTCGTCAGTAATTGCTTTTAATGTCGTTCCGGGACCAAGCAGGTATAACGTGTCTTCCTCCAAATTCTGAATTATCTCTTTCGCTATTTCCTCCTTGTTTTTTACTGAAGAGGTATCGGTACTCGAGGCCTGTTTTCCCTCTTGCAAAGCTTCTTCTACTTCGGGTACTAAAAGGTAACCGTACAGCCTGGAGGCTAGTTGGTCCTCTCGAAAAGCATCTTCATCGATATCAAGGACCTCTTGCTCGGTTATCTCGGAACCTTCGATGAACCCGTCTAGCATGTTTGCGGCCGCCCCCGGACTTACCGCAAAAGCAGAGCTAAAGACCTTGACACCTGATGGCACTGCAACCACCGGCACCTCAGTACCAACCGCATCCAGTACGTCACGACAGGTGCCATCGCCACCTACGAAGACCAAAATATCTATACCCCGGGTAAGCATCTCGTTTGCGATTTCCCTGGTATCCCTGGCTGAGGTTTCCTCTTCAATATCCCCGACTTCTTCGAAATCTAACCCGGATCCACGAATGTAGTCTGCCCCCATTCCGGCGATTGGATTGACCATTAGTCCTACCTTTTTCATATTGTCCTCCTCAAAATTCCTGCCCAATCTTTCCTGTCATTTGAGTGTAGCGGTCAAGGAATTTCCTGCAAATTAGGGGCAGAGATTAATTGTAAAAAACGATCGTCAAGCTTTTAGCTTTAAGTGCCCGGTTTTTGTAAAGTGATAGGTGGGAATCGAAAGTTATCTGGATCGTAAACAGGTAATAAATGGAATTGAGCCCTCATGACGATAAGATATTTATCAGGCTGAAGCGTGGTGAAGGGATTTTGTCATGCCTGGAGGACTCCGAGGGACGAATACGATATAGAAAACGGTTTTATGCAGGGTATAGGAGCCGTCGACAAAGTTAAACTGGGGAACTACAGAGCAAAAACTGCGGCGTGCTGCAGAAACAATTTCTCAGTGAAGAGCTACTAGTCATTGATTGGGTAGCTTTCTTAAGTAAAAGTTGTTTCCTCCGTAATTGACCTCTTTTAATTCTTCCTCTTCTAGCAGTTCTTCAACAATATTCCATTTTGATCCTGCTTTTTGTAGGAGTTCCTGTACGCCCTCCTCTCTCATGGGATGTACTGCCGTTATACTTAGTAAGTCGTCTTTGACGTTGCCGGTAGAGGAAAATTCGTTACCCTCATATCCGATGAGATATTCTACTTTTTCTAGTCTATTGTTAAAGATATCGTAATTTCTAGCTAACCGGGATTCCGTAGTCGGATTTGCCCAGTCTTCAGCGGGCGGTCTGGTGGGAATAGCTAGGTAAGATATATCAGCATGCAACTCTTGGATAAAATTTGCAATTCGCTCTGCCTCCTGAGCTCCATCGTTTATATTTTCGATAAGCATAGTTTCAGTGGCTAACGTGCCAGCAAACGATTTGCTGAAGTTCCGAATTCCTTCCTTAATTCTTTTCAAGTTTAAAGATTTGTGCGGTCGGTTAACTTTCCGCCACACTTTTTTGCTTGCCGCATCCACCTTTACAGATACCCAGTCGGCTTTTGAGAGGTCTGATCTTACCTTATCCTGCCATAGGAGGGATCCGTTACTTATTACGGCAAGGTCGATTTCTAGCGGTTGCAAGTGCTCTATCTTTAACCCCAGCTCTTTATCCAAAGTAGGTTCTCCGTCCGGGACAAAACTTAAGTAGTCGATTTTTTCTCCAGCCTCCTGAGTCTCTCTTGCTTTCTCTTTGGCCTCTGTGACTAGTTTTTCCGTAACGAAAAACGTTTCTCTTTCTACTTGTACGTTTATTGTTCTCCCTAGCTGACAGTAGATACAGGAATATGTACATCTCTTGGCTGGTATGTTATTTATACCTAAACTTCTCCCTAGCCTTCTTGATGGTACGGGACCATATATTTTCATGAGAATCACTCCTGGAGCCTGCCGCAAATCATTTGTTTATAAAATTTAATTTTTGATCAACTCTAGTATTAGGCTCATTCTACACCTGTTAGATCTATTCTTTTCTGTATCTTGTATACTGTACAAGGTAGTTAACGAGAAAAAATTCTACCAGAAAATTGAACTCAAAATTAATTTTCTTTATCTCCCCCAAGCTTTTACCAATGAATATTAGTTTCAATTAAATCTAGCATATGCATATATGAAATTCACGTAACTTCTTTGCTCTAAGTTGAGTAGACCCCTTATCTCGTCCGAGTTTTCTCTATATACGACAAGCTGCTCTTTAAACTCAGGCTCCTCCAGCTTGTTGATCGCTTTGACCTGCAGTTCCCTGATCCTTTCTCTGCTCACATAAAAGACGTCTCTGGCTTCCTCAAGAGTCAGGGACCGATGCCTTCAGCCTATAGCGGAGCTTCAAGATCTGCCTCTCAAGATCTGATAAGACCTGGTCAAACAGACCCATTAATCGATCTTCAAGCATGTCGCCAAAAGGTTCTAGTTCAGGTCGGGGAGCATCTTCGTTGGCAATTATGTCTTCCAGGGCTTTTCCCCCACCCGCCTCGCCTTCCTGAAGCGGCTTATCCAGGGAAACCGATCCCTGCCTGGCTCGACGGGCATTGCGAACTTTTTCTACTTCCACGTTAAGCTCGTCGGCCATTTCCTCAATTCCGGGCTCCTCACCGTGTTCTTTCTTATAAGAGTTGACGTATTTATCCATTTTCCGGTTGAGGGAGCTGACGTGGGACGAGACTCACACGGTTCTGGTCTGGTTGTTCAAAGCTCTGAGTATCGATTGCCGGACCCACCGCGTTGCGTAGGTGCTAAGCTTGTAGCCCTATATCCTTGCAAACCCGCGAATAGTTTGGATAGTTTTTCCAGATTCTAGGTATTTAGCCACGCCGATATTACGCCAGGAGCAGTTGACTGGACAGGGAATTTGGGGGGATCCAAAACTGGGCAGGGCTGCCTTTCGTCCAACCACCAGCCGCTAGATGACTAAGTAAATAAGATTACCGATTATTCCCGCGATCAAGTACCCGTAAATTATCGAACCCAAAGTGAGCAGTAAAGATCTGGTAAAGCCAAATTCCCTCCATAGCATTCCAGAGGCGATTATGCAGGGAATACCGATTACCGAGGCAACGCCAAACGTGTATAACTGGGCCCCCGTCAGGACCGAGGCAACGCCACCGCTCAAGACGGACACCAGCATGGCGCCAGTCAGATCCTTCTGTAAAAAACCGAAAATCAACGGAACTATCACTGCCGTCGGCAAACCGAGCCACCTGGTTACTGGAGCAAGGGGCCCAATTATAGCCTGTGTTAGACCGGTTTTTTCGAATACGCCATAGATCATACCCCCAACTGCCAGCAACGGGATAACGATATAGACAAAATCCTTCATTCTGATCCAACTTTTGGCAATCACGTTACTAAAAAGCGGCTTCCTGTAGGGTGGCAGCTCCAGAATTAAGGGTTCAGGTTCCGTTTTACCCGTTGCGTTCACCCCGAGGCCCCAGACTATTCCGGCGAGTAGAGTGGTCAGGAAGACGGAAATTGCCAGCCATATTCCCCCATAGTAGCCAACTACCCCCATAATTATCGCGATTCTGGAGGAGCAGGGCACAAATGGAAAGAACGAAGAAGTCTGAAATTGTTCACTCCTATCGGATAGAACCCTGGTAGCCCGGGTCGCCGGTGCGGTACATCCCAGACCCAGGGCAAGCGGAATAAAGGATTTGGCTGGCAGGTTCAGTTTCTTTAGAAATCTCTCGGCATTGACGATAAATCGGGGCAGAACTCCTACGTCTTCCAGAACACCGAGCAGAAGGTAAAACAGGAATACATAGGGCAAAGCTATAGAAATACCCGCAGTCAACCCGATCAGTCCCTGGTTGAGTATCATGGAGAAATAGGTATTTCCTGTTCCGAGAGTGCTTGTGGCACTTTCCGCCCATCCCATCAAAAAATCTTGCGCCCAGCGTCCGAGAAACAGAAGCAACCCGAAGATTAATAGTAACGATATCCCCGTAATAAGTGGACCCGTTAACCGGCCCAGCAAGAGGTCGTCCATTAAATCCTTGAAATTCCTTCTCTCCTCAACGTCGATCAATTCGGTGACTTGTTCCGCTAGGAAGGAAGCCGTCCCGTACCTGGTTACTGAAATATCTTTAGCGATCTCCGGGTGTTCTTCCAGGTTTTGCCTGATCTTGTCTAAGATCCCTTCGTCGTCCAAGTACCTGTAGAAATCCTCGTCACCTTCCAGGGACCTGAGCGCGACGAACCTCTCCGGCAGATCACTTTTCACATGGGTCGAGAGCTCTGTTATTGATTCTTCTATGTGGTCATCGTATTCAACTTCGAAACTAGGTCCTGTATATTGATCTATGTTGGCGGCGTAGTTCAGAAAGTCCTCCGTTCCTGTTTTAGTGATCGGATTGATCTCGATGACCGGGACGTTCAAGATGTTTTCCAGCTTTTCGCTATCGAGCCTGATTCCCTTGTCGTTGGCTTCCTCCACGAAGTTTAGAGCTATTATCGCCGGCACTCCCGCCTCGATAACCTGTAAAACCATGTAGAGGCTTCTTTCCAAGGAGGTGGCGTCGACGATAATGATTGCTCCATCAGTGTCCTCGTCCAGAAGAGACTCTTCAGTAATTTTTTCTTCTTCGCTGCGGTCGGAGATGGAGTATATACCGGGAGTATCGACGAAAGTAATTTCCTTATTGCCAATTTTCTTCCTTGCTTCTGTTAACTCTACAGTGGTACCGGGGTAATTAGAAACCACGGCTTTTGATCCGGCGACGGAATCGAGCAGCGAAGATTTGCCGACGTTTGGTTGACCAAGAAGTAGGACTTTAAGTTTCTTCATCCCTGGATACCTTTATATTCTTGGCTATCTCCGGAGCCAGAGCGAATTTCTTGTTTCCTAATTCTACCACGATGCAGTTCGGAAGTGTGTTCTTGATTTTCAGGCTCTCCCCGGGATAAATCCCCATGCTAATCATTCGCTCAAAGAGCTCCCTGACACAAACGATATCGGTTATCAGTCCTCCGGACCGGTTAATCTCCGGCAGGGGTAGGCCTTCCTGGAGCGTAGATAATTTTCTTATGGAGTCGATTACCTCTCGAGAGGCGTAGTGCTCGAGTAATCCGGCTGCCTCCCTTGCCTCTTCCATACTTCTCCGCTCGGCAAAGTAGTTCTGCAGGGTGGAATGTTTCCGGATCAGCTCCTTCGCTTTTTCCCTGCCCTTATCGGTCAGTGAGATGAGCTCACCTTCCCTACGGATGAAGGCTTCTTTCGCTAGCTCCTCCAGCGCCCTGGTTATACAGCCATGAGATACTTTGATCTCCGGCTCTATCTCTGTTGTTGGCACGGCTCCCTCTTCTAGGCCGAGCGCCTCCAGAATATCCTCTTTTACTATCTCTCTTACGTCTTTTGCCATGGCTATATTTCTATGATTTGCCCCGTTCCGCCGGGACCACTAATGATGTTCGACGTCGGATAAAGCAAACCTTCTGGCAATATATCGTTTAACCAGTCTTGATTCGATTCCAGTCTCTCCATTATAACAAAATTTGGCGAGGGAGGAATCGGCTGGTTTTGGTGAACTAACTGAGGTGGGTAGGTTATTTTGTTATTCCCCTTATTGACTTGCTTTTCAGCATCCCTGTTCCTCACTGAGCTCCTTTATTGGCGATATTCCCTACAAGGCCCATGCTAATACCAAACCAACGAACGCTAGGAAAGAAGGCCATTTCAATAGATATCTGACGGCCTGGTCCACTCTTAGCCGGGGCAAAACCGCACTTATTAATAAACCGGCCATATATACGAGGAAGATCTTAGCCAGGAATATCATTACTCCAAGGAAAACTCCCAAACCGCCTTCCTGAAACGGAGATATAGCTCCCCACAAACCCCATCCTCCCAAAAATAGGTTGACGAAAAGCCCGATGGAGATAAATTCCGAAAGCGCATGTGAAATTGTAGAAAGTCCCAGATATTTCCCCCCGTATTCCACGTTTGGGCCGGAAGAAATCTCCTGAGGAGCTGAAACTACGTCAAAGGGTCTAACTCCTAAGATCGCGGGTAGGATTAGCAGGTAGGCAATACCAGCGACGACAAGGGGCCATGAGAACAGGGACCAACCGCCCGTCTGCTGCACTTCTACAACCTTCACTATCGAAATGGTACCATAGCGGGTCATAACGGCTAAAATTCCCAGCACCAGCGATACTTCGTAACCAAAGCTCAGGATAAGTTTACGGGAAATTCCTATGCTGATATTTGGATTTGCCCCTTCTCCACCGGACAGGGCTATTCCGAGCGGCGCTACAAGCATAAGATAAGTTATTGCTAAAAGGCCGCCCGCCGGGCTCAAAGGAGCAAGCCTTCCGATCGGAAGGAATAACAATACAACTATCGATCCGGTTAGTGAGAGAATAACTCCAAAGTCGAAAAGTGATCCGTGAGAGGGAGCCTTCTGATAGAACAACTTTATTATATCGATAACCGGTTGAAGGAGCGGAGGACCGTAGCGCCAGTGGATTCGAGCCATTACTTTCCTGGTTACACCCAGCATTAGTAATCCCATTATTATGGCAATTAACGGAGAGAAGATAAATCCACAGATCGTCATTACCATATTTTCCACCCCAGTTGAACTAAAATTAAAGCGGCAAGGAGAGCTACTATATACATCACGTAAGTACCGACGTAGCCAGAATATGTCTTCCTGATCATGTTAGAAAGTTGGTTTGTAGCTTCGACTATCCAGGAGTAGAAGTCATCTATAAGGTCCCTCAAGAATGGCTTCATCATTCGTTCAAGCGGGTTATAGAAGTCGACAGTGTAGTTGTATTTGTCTTCCGGTATCGGAGCTCCAGCTGCATAGCTGTCCTCTTGCGCGATTTCCGGGGATTTGGCTCCCGATCTGAATACATACCAGAGAATCCCGGCAACCACGACAAATGCCAGGAAGATATTAAGCGTGTTTACCGTTCCCGTGTCCGATACCGTTCCCCATATGCTCAGATTAAGGGGGTCAAACCCAAGAGAAGTCGTAATTTTGTTAATCGGATTGAGCGGCAATCCTGGGAGTATCCCGAAAATGAGTACGCCAAGAGATAGGATACCCAGGGGGAGTTGCATGGTAAGAGGGGCTTTTTTGATTCCGTCATATTTTTCCGGTAGCTGTCCCAGAAACACGTTATGGAGCAATTTGTAGGAATATAGAATCGCCCCCCAGGTACCTATGAGGGCTGCAAAAGCAAGAAAAGGTTGTCCATCCAGAATTAGACTCTTGTAAATCAACCATTTGGAGAAGAACCCATTGGTTAGAGGAATTCCGATCAAACCACCTATGCCGACAAGAGTGGCCAGAAATGCAACCGGCATCTTTTTTATAAGGCCGCCAAGCGAGTTTAGATCACGGGTGGAAGTTCTGTATTCGACCGCTCCAATTGCCAGGAAAAGCAGGGACTTAAATATTGCATGATTGAAAAAGTGAAAGATTCCCCCCGCCATGGACAGGCTGGTGCCGAAAGAAATCCCAAGTATTATATATCCGGCCTGTCCGATCGTCGACCAGGCAAGCAGTTTCTTGGCATCGTCCTGGAGAACGGCAATAAAAGTTGGAACCACAATTGTTACTGCCGCCAGTCCGCAGAGGATATAATGGAAACTCCATACCCCCTGGCTCAGCCCCAGGAAAAGCTTAATCCCGGATATAACGTAAAACAACAGGATAATTCCGTATGTTCCCATCTTGATGAGCATCCCGGAGAGAATCGCTGAAAATGGGGCTGGAGCTTCGGAGTGGGCCGGTGGCAGCCAGGTATGGAATGGTAGAATTGCATTCTTTATCCCGAAGGCCAAGAAAAAGAGTAAGAAGATGAACAGAAGGTATAACGAGGAGGAGGTGGCCAGTTGATCGGGAAGTTCTTCCAGAGCAAGTGTGCCAAAGTTGCTATACAATGAAGTTACCCCAACTAACATGGCACCGGAACCGATGATCGACATGACGATATACCTGAGGCCTGCGGCAAGTGCCGCCCCCCGATTATAAGAAATCAGGAGGAAAGCGCTCCAGGACATGATCTCCCAGAAAACGTAGAAAGTAAGCAAATCTCCGCTTACCACAATACCGAGCATGCTGGCATTTACGAGAAGGATGGTCAGGTAGTAGAAATCCGTTCTTTCTCGGCCCTTTATATAATTAAACGAAAAAACGACGCACAGGGTCGCAATCACGGTAATAGTTATCGCAAATAACCAGGAGAAATAGTTTATTCGTAATGCAAGGTCGAAACCCAGGAAATCGGGATAGAATACCTTTCTTGCCGGCGTGGAGAAGTAAATGTAGGAGGTAAGACCGACAAGCGACAACCAGACCAGAACGGACAAATAGTTCCTCATCCTCGAGGAAACCTTGCCGAGTATATAGGAAACTATTGCTCCACTAAACGCGACGATGAGAATGGTTTCTAACATCAATATCTTTCCTTTCTGAAGAAGTTTCTTTTTCTTTTATCATTCATGGTTATCCCATCACGGAAGCAATATACCCGGTTCGATTCAAAAACTCAGAAGCTGCCGAGTTCAGGAAGTTTGTAATAAGTCCCGGATAGATACCTATAACCACGATTAAAACCATTAATAGACATATAGGAATTAGTGCGGATACAGGTGCACGTTGATGCTTCACTTCTGAGTCAGGCTCCTCCTTTTTAAAATACAGCACCTGAACGATCCGGAGAAAATAACTTCCCTCGATCACCGTACCCAGCAACACAAACGCAACGAGGACAACAAAC
This sequence comes from Candidatus Bipolaricaulota bacterium, assembly GCA_021735245.1. Lineage (GTDB taxonomy): Bacteria > Bipolaricaulota > Bipolaricaulia > M55B111 > M55B111 > JAGXLP01. The sequence goes on along the minus strand of JAIPHJ010000035.1, from coordinate 1,006 downwards.
AATAATTCCTCTTTTGCCAGAGCGGCCCTGATTACCATAAACTTGCTAGGAAAACCCATGAAGGGGGGTAAGCCCACAAGGGAAAATGCTCCAACCGCAAACCCGAGAGAAGACACCGGAGTTACTTTACTCATCCCCTTTAAGCTGGAAATCTTCATCGAGCCGGACCGATAAATCATGTACCCCACCGCAAGGAAGAGCAAAGCTTTGGCCAGGCCGTGAGAAAACAGTTGAAATAGCCCGCCGGTAACTCCTTCCGTGGTGGCTATCCCGAGACCGAAGGAAATCAGTCCCATCTGTCCAATGCTTGAGTAAGCCAGGAGCCTCTTTACGTCGTCCTGGCTGAACGCGGACAGTTCCCCGACGAGAACGGTCAAGAGTCCTATTACAGCCAGGAGCTGGAATACCGGCCTTGCACCAAATACCGTAAATACAACCCTTGCTATCGAGTAAATCCCTATCCCTATAGCGATTCCGGATAAAACTGCGCTGATAGAAGAAGGGGCGGAAGAGTGGGCATCCGGAAGCCACCCGTTAAGCGGAAATATAGCTCCTTCTACTCCAAGACCAGTGACCATCAATACGAGAGGGACGAACACAGACACGGAGCCCGTCGCCTGGATCTGGCTGGCGATATCGGCCATATTGAGAGTACCAAACTGCCCGTAAAGTAGTCCGATGCCCAGGAGGAGAAAACTTGAACCTACTGTTCCCTGAATAAGATACTTTACAGAAGCTTCTACCCCGGACTTATCACCAAGATAAGCGACCAGTGAATACGAGGAAATACAGAGAATCTCAAAAAAGACGAAGAGATTAAATATATCCCCGGTCAATACTACTCCTGTGGCTCCGGTGAGAAAGAGAAGGAAGAGAGTGTAATACTTTTCCTCTGCGCCCTCCCTGATGTAATCCAGCGAATAAATTGCAACCAGAAAACCGATCATTCCAATAAAGGCCGATAAAATTACCCCCACGGGACCCGCTACAAGATTTATAGAGAAAG
>JAIPHJ010000034.1 GCA_021735245.1 Candidatus Bipolaricaulota bacterium | reverse complement strand
TCACCGGATATTTTTGTCACCGCGTCCAGAAACGTAGGAGTTAAACCGGAGGAGAGTCTGGTGGTCGAGGACTCAAAAAACGGCCTTCTAGCGGCGAAACGAGCTGGGGCTCTGTGTCTCTTGATACCCAACGAAGGGTTCTCTAAGGATTGTTCGGGGATACTGAATCGGGCTGATTTTATTGCGGAAAGCCTTGCTTCAATAGATATTCAGAATGTACGGAGATGCCTGGGAAGGACCGAATAGAATATTTTCGAAAGTCAAGAATACGAGCATAATAAAGTTTCAATGTGCCACGAAAAGTTTAATTACGTTTCTGTCTCGACAAGGAGTCAGGTCTATCTTTGAGAGGTAGTATGTAACATGAGTCAGGAAGATGAGACTGAAAATTTCTCTCAAACCGGAAACGATGAGGAATTTCGGAACGAGGTATTAACTGGCAACTCAGATTTTCCGGAAGATGAGGCACCGGTTTGGAAAATTGTAAAGCTTTACAAAAATGGTGCTTCTAAGGATGAGATCGGCGAACGGTTTCCGGGTTTATCGGAAAGAAAAATTACAATGGCGGTTTCTTCCTACTACTGTAACAGGAGAGAAATCGAGAATAAGATCAAGCAAAATGAGGATTGACAGTTCAGAAATACTAGTCTGAATTTATTCCCAGGTGATTACATGTACTGGCAAAAACCGGGTAAGGGAAATACTAAAAAAACACTGAAAAAGGCTGTAAACAGGCTTGAGGATTCTCAGCTTGAAGACGTCGTGATTGCGTCGAATAGCGGTGAAACGGTTAGGAAATTTCTGGAAATTGCCGATGGTCTCTCTGTTAATACTGTTTGTGTCACTCATCACGTCGGTTTTAGAAAGCCGGGTGTCGATGAAATGGATCAAGAAGCAAGAGATGAATTACAAGAGCTGGGCGTAGAAATCTTAACTACCACGCATGCACTTGCCGGAGTGGCTCGTTCGGTAAAGAACGATTACGGTGGGTTGTATACGGCCGAGATAATGGCACAGGCACTTAGAATGTTTGGCCAGGGAGTTAAGGTTTCAGTAGAAATTTCAATAATGGCCCTCGATGCGGGTCTAGTTCCATATGGAAGAGAGATAATTGCCGTCGGTGGAACCGGAAGAGGGGCCGATACCGCCTGTATTGTAAAACCCGGACATTCCAACTGCGTATTTGATACGGAGGTAAGGGAAGTACTCTGCCGGCCCAGAGGGAGTTAAGCAAGAATATGAGTGTATTGGGGTACCGGGAACAGTTAAGTTTTCTGGGCCTGTAGACGATTTAACCGTTTTCCGTCGTTGCTGTTAAAATTCAAATCTAATTAAAACTTATTTCAAATAGCCTTGAAAAAGATGTTTAACCCATTATAATAATTAGCAGAGTTGGTAAGGGACTGCTAAATATTTCGACACAGGCCGGAGGTAAGGCCGCTCTGAAAAACAAAGTCGATGCGGAAATATATATGCTCTGGATGACGTAAGTTTTGAAAGTTAATTTTGCCTGGATTACAGGGGCGCAATTGGAGGTGACCCCTCATGGTGGAAGCAAGAACAAAAAAGGATAAAAGCGGAAATCCCGTGCGAAGATATTTCGACGAAGTTGAGGCAGGTCCTCTGCTTTCCCGTGAAGAGGAAAGGGAGCTTGCCAAAAGAATAGAACAAGGAGACGAAGAGGCCAGGGAAAAGCTTGCCTCGGCAAACCTTAGACTGGTAATCAGTATAGCAAAAAAATACAGAGGCTACGGACTACCCTTTTTGGACATCATTCAGGAAGGGAATATTGGATTGATGAAAGCAATAGATAAATTCGACTGGAGAAAGGGCTATAAGTTTAGTACCTATGCTACCTGGTGGATAAGGCAGTCTATACTAAAAGCCCTGAACAACGAATCGCGGACGGTGAGAGTTCCATCTCACGTTACGTCACTGAACAGAAAGATTGATAAGTACGTCAACAGTTTCAAGGAAGAATACGGGGAAGAACCAGATACGGAACAAATAGCGGAAGAATTAGACGTAGAAGAGGATAAGATCAGAAAGGCCCGTCGAGCAAAAAGGGAATCGGTTTCCCTGGACAAACCTCTCCGGGAAGACGAAGGCGGAAGCGAAGCGCTGGGAGACGTGTTGGCCGATGAAAATAGTACTCAGCCAGAGAAGGAAGCGTTTGGTGACATGCTTGAAGACCGGCTTAAGGGACTACTTAATAAGGCACTCTCGGATAGGGAAAAGCAGATAGTTAAGCTTCGATACGGCCTGGAGGATTACCAGCCCCTGACTCTGGAAGAAGTGGGAGACGTATTTGACATCAGCAGAGAGAGGGTCAGGCAATTGCAGGACAGGGCACTTAACAAGCTGAAGGATCCCAAATTTAAAGAACAACTGGCAGTTTATCGGGAGAATTCTGAAGAACGATAATTATCGCAATCACACGGGGCCACCTCGATCATAAATGAGGTGGCCCGTTTATTTCCTTATTTCATTTCTTATTTTCTTGCCGGTTAGCGTTCTATGTTCGGGTTGGTAAATATATCATGTTTGTCACGACTGGTACTCGAAAATTCAGAAATAACAGCCCCTTCCTCTCCAGCCTGAAACCAGTGTTTTGTGTCTGGGGCTATGGTGTATTGATCTCCGGGTTTTAGAGTGATTTCCCGCCAGACTGTGTAAAATTTTTCGTTTCCTTTTGGTGGGCTGCAAATAGGATTATCCGCCGGTTCGCCCTCAACGTAGAGATAGACCTTCCCCCACCTGCACCTGAATGTTTCTTTCTTCCCTGGCCGGTCGCCAATTTCGGGATGTCTGTGTTCCGGACATGTCTGACCGGGAAATAGAACCATTTCCTTGGCGCAGTAGCGATCCGTGTTAATATAGGTCAGAAGCTGTAGACCGATCTCTTCAAGCCTGCCCAAACCAAGGTCCGTCACTTCAATCTGCTTTTTTTCGTCTGGCGTTAACGCAATATTCGCTTTGTCGAAGAAATCCCTGGTTAGCTTTTTGGCTTCTTGTCTATCCACTTATTTGCCTCCGTCCTCGGCTGTAGTCAGAAAGCTTTTCGTAATCATTTTCCAGGGAAGTATATAGCGAACGATAGATTGAGTAAAGTTCACTGTAAACTTTCTGGTTTTTCGAGTCCGGTTGATCGTAAGACGATATCGTTACGCACCTATCTACTGCGTTGTTTATTGACTTATAGGTACCTGAACCCACCCCGGCAAGCAGCGCGGCTCCGTAGGCCGGCCCTTCGTCGACTTTCGTGGCGACGACCTCCTGTCCGAATATATCTGCCTGGATTTTTCTCCAGAGCGCGCTTTGTGCGCCTCCCCCGGTTACCCTTATTTGCGTGGGTTCGATCCCCATGTCTTTTATCAGTTCCAGGGAGTCTTGCAAACCAAACGTGACGCCTTCAAGAATAGATCGGACGAAGTGTCGTTTATCGTGAGTCCCGGAAATACCAAAGAAAACCCCCCTCGCTTTTGCGTTCTGGTGAGGAGTTCTCTCTCCACTCAAGTACGGGAGAAAAACCAACCCTTCACTTCCTGCAGGAACCTGTTTTGCTTCCGAGTTTAGGAACTCGTAAGGATTTGTGCCCGTGAGGTCCCCCGTCTGGGTTTCCAATCTGGCGAAGTTATCCCTGAACCACCTGAGTGAGAGGCCGGCGGATAGCATGACCCCCATCAAGTACCATTTTCCGGAGACAGAGTGGTTAAAGTAGTGAATTCGATTTTCGTCGTTTGTTTCCATACTAGCTGAATGAGCAAGAACTACGCCTGATGAGCCAATACTTACGAGGAACAGCCCTTCTTCCGTTACCCCGTTGCCCACGGCGCTGCACGCGTTGTCAGCCCCACCGGCAACAACCTTAAGGTCCGAAGGGAGACCGATCTCATTAGCGATCCCCGGTTTAACATTAGCGACGACGTCCTCTGAGTCCAGCACCTCGGGAAGAATCTCCGGATCAATATCTAGAGCTTCGCAAATCTCTTCGGACCACTCTTGATTCCGAACGTCGTAGAGTAAAGTTCCCGCCGCGTCGGATTTTTCGGTAACTAACCTGCCGGTTAGTCTGTAAACAATGTAGTCTTTCGGCAATAAAAGGGTTTCTAGCTTTTCATAATTCTCCGGCTCTTTTTCTTTTAACCAGAGGACTTTTGGCGCGGTAAACCCTTCTAAGGCAGGGTTTCCTACAAGATTCAGTAGTTTATCTTCCCCAATAGTATCCTCAATTTCTCGGCACTGTTCCGAAGTTCTTGTATCATTCCAGAGTATAGGGTTTCTGATTACCCGGTTTTCCTCGTCCAGAAATACCGAACCATGCATTTGACCACTCAGGCCTATTCCTCGAATTGAACTTTTGTCGACTTCTCCTTTCGCCAGTACTGACTTTAAAGCTTTCAGAGTTGCTTTCCACCACTCTTCAGGGTTCTGTTCGGACCATCCCTGTTCCGGTTGATATAATGGGTACCCTTCAGTATGAGTTGCCAGCACCTCCCCTCGATCATCAATGACGAGTGTTTTTGCGCCAGTAGTTCCTAAATCAAGTCCTAGAAGTTGAGCCACTTAAAATCCTCCTCGCAAAAGTCCGGGAATTAAATGTGAGTTCGTGATAAACTTAGCCTCCTGGCATATAAATAGCCTGCCGTCGTTTGGGGAGTGTTTAAATCCAGGGAAGAGGCTAAGGCTAGCTTTCCGGAGTTTATTCTTTCATTGATTCGTCAAAGGCAAGACTTGACGGCTCGAAGTCTATTTGCTTGACAAAATCCACTGCCTCTTTTGCTCCGTACTTTCGGTCCATTCCACTATCTTCCCATTCTACGGAAAGAGGGCCTGTATAACCCATGTCGTTTAGTTCCCGGATAATTGCTTCAAAATTAACATCGCCGTGTCCCAGGGATCTAAAGTTCCAACCTCGCTTTGTGTCACCAAAGGGGAGATGTGAACCCATAATACTCGCTCTTCCATCCAGGTTAACTGAAGCGTCTTTCATGTGGACGTGATAGGTTCGGTCGGAAAAGTCCCGGAGGAACAAGTGTGGTTCGACGCCCTGCCAGATCAAGTGACTGGGGTCGAAATTTATCCCGAGAGTTTCCCTGTAATCAAATTTCTCGAGAAGCCTTTTCGTGGTATAGTAGTCAAAAGCTATTTCAGTTGGGTGTACTTCCAGAGCAAATTTTACCCCCTGCTCGTCGAATGCATCAAAGATTGGAGTCCACGATTCAACTATTTCCTCGAAGCCTTTTTCAATAGTTTCTTCGGATGTCTGGGGAAAGGAATAGAAAAACTTCCATATTGGCGATCCTGTAAACCCGGTTACCACCTCGCAGCCGAGATTATTAGCGGCTTTTGGAGCATATTTCATTTGTTCTACGGCCCACTTCTTAATTTTCTCCGGCTTTCCACTCAACTCGTCCGGGGCGAAGTTGTCCAGCCGGCTATCATATCGGGCCCCGACGCATTGTCCTACGATATGGGTTCCGATCGCCCAGACGTCTAACTCATTTTCTTTTAGGATTTTTTTTCGTTTGCTGACGTAACTATCATCATTTGCGGCCCTCTCCAGGTTTAGATGATCTCCCCAGCATGCGATTTCTAGACCGTCGTAGCCCATATCTCCGGCCATGTTACATACATCCGCAAACTCCATGTCGGCCCACTGTCCAGTAAATAGAGTGACGGGTCTTCCCATAACTTTACCTCCTATATGATGTTATTATTCTTAATTCAGGTCTATCCATTTGCTGTTTTGGTCGGAACTTTCAAGACAGGTTTCGATAAACTGCACTCCCTGGACGCCTTCCGAGACGTCGGGGTAGTCATAGTGGTCGGGGTCTACCTTCTTGCCCTGTTTTTTATCCTTCAAAGCGGTCGTAAAGTTCGCATAGATGTTTGAGAACGCTTCGTAGAACCCTTCCGGGTGACCGCCCGGTAATCTTACTGCGTCTGCTGCAGTGGGCTGAAGTTCGTCACGTCCCCGGCTGAGTATTTCTTTGGGCTTATGAAGATAGGATAGTTCGAGGTAGTTCGGATCTTCTTGTTTCCAGACTAACGATCCCTTGGTTCCGTATACCCTCACTTTTAGGCCGTTGTCGTGTCCCACAGCGACCTGAGAACACCAGAACGAGCCCGTTGCCCCGTTCTCGAATTTGACCAGCATTTCGGCATTGTCGTCGAGCTCTCTCCCTTTCCCGAAGATGCTAAGATTTGCGGCTAAGGACTCTATTTTCAGGTTCGAGATATAGGCAACTGTGTTTTCGATATGCGTGCCGATATCCCCGACACAATTTGCACTACCGGATAACCCCGGATCCGTCCGCCATTCTGCCTGTTTATTGCCTTCTTTTTCAACGGGTTCGGCAAGCCACTCCTGGGGGTATTCTCCCTGTATTACTCTTATCTCACCCAATTCACCCGATTGAACAAGCTCTCTTGCCTGTTTCACCATCGGGTAACCCGAGTAGACGTAAGTTACCCCGAACAGGAGGCCGTTTTTCCTTGTAAGTTCTTCCAGTTCTTTTGCTTCGTCCAGAGTTACGGTAAGTGGTTTGTCACAAATTACGTTTATTCCTTGGTTTAGAAATTCCTTTGCGACGGGGTAGTGAAATTTGTTGGGTACGACTATCGCGACAAAGTCTATTCCATCGGCCCGGGACGCTTCTTTTTTTGCCATTTCCTTATAATTTTTGTAGAGTCTATCCTCTTCCAGGCCGAGTTTATTACCAGTTTGGAGGGTTTTTTCGTAGGTTCTCGAGAAAGCACCGGAGACGATTTTCGCTTCACCGTCAAATTTGGCTGCTTTTCTATGGACCCCCCCGATGAATGACCCGGGTCCCCCTCCGACCATCCCGTATTTCAAAACCTTTTTATTGGACATTTTTTCACCTCGATTTCTTTTTGACTCTTAAATTGGATCAACACAAAAACCCTTAGAAGTTCTAGCCTCTCTTTCTCTGTATTAGAACTGCACCGATGATAACCAGACCCCTCACCGTCCCCTGGAGGTAGGGTGAGACACCCAGCAGGTTTAGCATGTTATTTACAATACCCAGTATTATGGCACCGATCAGGGTTCCCAGAATCGATCCGGTTCCTCCGGAGAGCGCCGTTCCCCCGATAATGACTGCTGCAATCGCGTCCAGTTCAAATCCGGACCCTGCGGTGGTCGGGTTTATTGAATTCAACCGAGAAGAAAGCAGCACCGAAGTTACCGCTACGTTAAACCCTGTGATGATATAGGTAATAAACTTAATCCTCTGGACGTTTATGGCGGAATATTTGGCTACTCGTTCGTTTGATCCTACGGCACAGGCGTAACGCCCGAATTTGGTCCTGTTTAACAATATACCGTAGAAAATCGCCATTACGAGCAGTACCCAGACCGGTATAGGAATTCTCAGAAAGTAACCCATCCCGAGCTTTGGAAAGAGAAAACTGTTTGATCTGAATTCTCCCGCTCCACTGATGTAAAGGGTGAGAGACCTGAACATTCCCCAGGTTCCCAGCGTGACGATGAACGGCGCTACTTTACCCTTTGTAATGATCAAACCGTTGAAGGCCCCGGCTGCCGCTCCCATCAATAACGCGGCCCCTATGGCGATAAGTATTGCAAACATTCCCCCGCCGAAGTGGTTTAAGAGTATTATAACTATTCCACCGACGAAGGCAGTCATAGATCCTACTGAAAGGTCAATACCTCCGGCAATAATAACGAAAGTCATGCCCAGTGCGATGATTCCTGTGTAGGATATTTGCCTGAGCACGTTCGTTATGTTTCGCCACTTTAAAAAGTAGGGGCTGGCGAAGGAGGAAATTATCACAAGCACAATCAACGCAATCAACGGCCCGTACTGGTTTAAATCAAGATCCTTAAGGAGTTCCTTGGCTTTATTTAAGTAAGCTTTGCTTGTTGTTTTCATTTAGACAACCCTCTCTTCTAAACCTGTTGCATGATACATAATTTTCTCTTCGGTAATTTCGTTTCCTTCTAAGATTCCCGTTATCTTACCCTCTCGCATGACCGCCACCCGGTTTGACATACCTATGATTTCTTCCAGTTCCGAAGAAATAAAGATAACGGATATTCCCGACTCGACTAGCTCGTTAATGAAGTTGAAAATATCCATCTTGGCACTGACGTCGATTCCTCTGGTCGGTTCGTCAAAAATAAAGATTTCCGGTTCCGTGTCCAGGCTCTTTACCAGGGAGACCTTTTGTTGGTTCCCTCCGCTTAAAGTTTCCAGCCTTGCGTTTATCGAAGGTACCTGAATGTTAAATTCATCTATGTATTTCCGGGTACTCTCCCTTTCCTTTTTCTGGCTGATCAAAAAGTTTTGTATATATTTTTTAAGTGAGATAAGGGTGATGTTTTTTGGTACTTCAAAATTGGTAATGATACCGGTGGCTTGACGGTCTTCCGGGAGGTATGCAATGCCATTATTTACTGCCCTTCGGGGAGAGGATATTTCTTTTTTCTCTCCTTCAATCAGTATCTCCCCTTCCGTTTGTTTTCTTATGCCGATAATCGTCTCCGCCAGTTCCGTCCTCCCGGCACCTACCAGGCCGGCAAATCCCAGAATTTCGCCCTTTTTCAAGTGAAAACTGGCATCCGTTACGAGACCATCATTGGATAGACCTTTTACTTCTAATACGGGTTCTTCCCTGGGGGTGGTCATTTCGGGAAACATCTGGTTAAGTTCCCGTCCGACCATCATGTTTGCCATTTCGTGTTCGGTAACTTCGTTAGTAGGCTTGAGAGAAACAAACTCTCCGTCCCTCAAAACCATAACACGGTCGCAAATTTTGTTGACTTCGCGAAGCTTATGAGAAATGTAGACTATCGTTACTCCCTGGTCGGACAAATCCCTCATAAGTGAGAAGAGGACGTCGATTTCATTGGACGTTAGAACGGTGGTCGGTTCGTCCATTATCAGTAACTTCGATTCGTAAGCTATTGCTTTGGCAATCTCCACCATTTGTTTTTGTGCTACGCTGATCTCGTCTATCCTGTCTTCAGGAGAGATGTTTGCCTCTAGTTCCTCCATTAAATCTCGAGTCAGCTGTTTCATTCTCTTTTGATCCAGTAGAAGAGCGTTCTTTTTGTGTTCCTGGCCCAAAAAAATGTTTTCGTATACGTTGAGGTGGTCCACCAAATTGAATTCCTGAGGAATAGTGCTAATCCCCAATTTCTTTGCCCGGAAGGGGTTCATTCTTTTGACTTTCTCTCCTTCGAAAAAGAATCTCCCTTCCGTCGGTTGATAAATACCGTTGATGATCTTAATAAATGTGGACTTGCCTGCGCCGTTTTCTCCAATTAAGCCAAAAATTTCTCCTCTCTCTATATCGACGTTGATATCGTTAAGTACCCGGACTCCGGAGAATTCCTTGGCAATATTTTCTGTCTTGACCAATGCCTCGGCCATTTTATCTTCCACCTCTTGAAATTAGCGATACGAAATGCTCAAACGTAAAACCCTTAGGCATTTAGAAAAATAAACCTGGAGCCACTTCGCTCCAGGTTTATTGGTTTTAGTTTTAGTCTTAATTGACGGTTAGAAGAAAGTTTAGAATACGGAATCCGGATAGTAGTATTCTTCGGCATTTTCCCTGGTAACCAGTTCAGCCCTCAGGATTATGTCAGCAGGGAGCTTTCGCTGGTAAAATCCTTCCAGGGTTTCGTTCTTTGCCGCCTTGACCCCAAGACTGATCCCGGTTGCTATCATTGAAGGTGGGTACGTGACGTCAGCTCGGACCAGATCGCTTCCTTCCATGATCATCTTTATGATGTCCTTTGATCCGGCACCACCCAACATAAATTCGATATCGTCCCGGCCGGATTCTTCGTAAGCCTGCAGTACACCCTTAAGCACGTCGTCGTCCTGAGCGTATACCGCGTCGATTTCGTCATATTTCTGAAGGTAATTTTCCATTATCTCCAAACCCTTCTGAGTGCTCCAGTAGGCCGGTTGAGAGTCTAGAATTTCTATCCCCGGATACTGATCCATTACGCTCTCAAATGCTTCGACTCTTTCCTTATTAATTACGGAAGGAATGCCTTCCAGGGCGACTATTTTACCTTTGCCGTTAAGCTCTTTTGCCATCCATTCAGCTGATACGCGGCCCAGACCGGCATTGTCTCCCCTGATGTATATATCGGATACCGGCTTAGTAAGTCCCCTGTCCACCGATACTATGTAAATTCCTTCGTTTGCTGCTTGTTCTACTATAGGGGTAAGTGGTCCGGACTGATGGGCGAGGATTACCAGAACGTCGATATCCTTTACCATAAGTGTTTCGACCTGCCCAACTTGCTGGTTGGGTGAATCTGCAGTCACAAGAAAGAATTTTGCATTCGGTTCTTTTTCCTTCCAGTCTTCGATGGCCTGTTTTGCCCACCAGACTACTCCACCCGTCCAACCGTGATCGGCGGAGGGTATTGCCACGCCTATTCTCATTTCTTCCTGTGCTGTTGCCGGGATTGCCGAGAACAGAGCGATCCCCAGTGATACCGCCAGTAAAGCAATTAATAGTTTTTTCATTGTACAACCTCCTGGGTTGTATAGTAGTGATTTGTAACCTCTTTGGGAATTGGAACTTTCCCTCTTACCAAAGCTAGCTGAGAACCCTTCGGGGCGCTCCCCGAGAAGGAATCAGTTGGTTTCTGATCAAGAAAGCGAACTCTTTCTTTGTTAAGGAAGTTATGGGTTGATGCTGTGGTAATGTTTAGGTTGGCCAGTTTGTTCCGAACTAACCGGATTCCGGAATCACCTCCAGAATGAACTATTTAAGCGCTTGCGCAAACGCTAAAGCAGTATCAATATAACATATTTATGAACTTGCGTCAAGTAAGTTAAGAAGGTTTCTTCTGGTTAAAAAATTGATCCATTGGTAATTTCAACTTCGATATAGCTCCGGAAAGGGAAAAGTTGATTCAACAAGGCCTCTTCTTGACGTTGCGGGCATGTATTCACGAATGTTTGAGTCTAGTTGGCGATAGTACTGGATTCTCTGATTTTGAGATTTGAATCGAGCTCAATTTTTCGAGGGTGCCGTTCTTCCCCGTTCTTTTCTATCTGCTCAAACAGTAACTGGGCGGCCTGGTAACCCATCTCGTATGGTTGTTGTGCGACGGAGGTTATGCTCGGATTAAAGCTGGCTGCCCATTCCGGGTCATCGAATCCTACAAGGGCTATTTCTTCCGGACATTTTACGTTTTTTTGTTTGAAGTAACTTAGAACCCCTTCCGTCATTAGGTCATTTGTACTAAAAATTGCCGTTACTTCAGGGTGGTCTTCTAGAAGTGATTTAGTAGAGGCACTGGCTCCCTCTACTTCCAGCCCGGCCTTTCTGATATATCCTTCTTTGATCTCAATTCCGTTGTCTCTCAGTGCTTCTTTGTACCCTTCAAGTCTATGAGCAAAACTGGTAATATCGGTAAGTTCCAGGATGATCCCGATGTTTTTATGCCCCTGGTCGATGAGATGCTGGGTAGCCTTGTAACCACCCTCCCTATTATTTGAGTAGACTTGATCCACTTTTAATTCGGACAATTTTCGGTCAATGCAGACTACCGGCAAACCTTCTTCCAATAACGGCTCGATGTTGTTTTTACCTTCACCGGTGGGGGAAATTATGAATCCATCAACTCTTTTAGATTTCAGAAGAGAAAGATTTTGACTTTCTTGAGCGGGGTTTTCGTCTGTATTACTTAAGATTAAGCTGAATTTATGTTCCCTCACACAGTCCTCAACCCCCCGGGCTACCTGAGGGAAGAATGGGTTTACTATATCAGAAACTACCAGTGCTATAGTCTGGCTTTTCCCCTTGCTCAGACCCTGTGCCAGTGGATCGGGATGGTAATCGAGTTCTTCAATAGCTCTGTTTACCCGGTTAGTTAGTTCAGGGCTTACGTATCTGGTACCGTTAATCACATGTGACACGGTGGTCACTGATACGTCTGCCAGTTTGGCTACGTCTTTCATTGTTGCCATTTTAGTCACCCCACAAACCGCTTACGCAAACGGTTAAATATATCAAAAAAACGTGACTTATTCAAATTTATTCGCTATCCTAAATGTGTACAGGTATGGGCCTAAAAAATCCCGTTTTACGGGCGAGTATAGCTTGGTTCAAGCATTTTCTTTAAGATAGGGGGTTTTTATGTTAGATAATCTGAAAGGCGAGGATTTCTGGAAAATAGCCAGACGGTATTTCGTGCTTAACGGATTTGACGGGATCTTGACCGTATTGGGGATCACGGCGGGATCGTTTTCCACGGGGGTTGCCAGTCCGAAAGTGTTGATTACTTCGAGCATGGGGGCGGCAATTGCACTGGGAGTATCCGGGATATCTGGAGCTTACATAACTGAAAAGGCGGAAAGACTTAAGGAGTTCAAAGAGCTTCAGAGCTTGATGCTCTCCGACCTGGCGGATTCCATACATAAGAAAAACGTAACTCACCGTTCTATCGCCATCTCTTTGGTAAACGGGGCGTCTCCGTTTTTATGTGCTGTTCTTTCCGCCTTGCCTTACTTTGCGGCACTGGCTGGAATTATCAGCATGGAGCTTGCCTATTATTTTTCTGCCGGAATTGCACTGGGCCTTTTGGGGTCTCTCGGGGCTTTTTTGGCCAAAATTTCTAAAGAAAGCTTGATAATTTACGGACTGAAGATGATTGGGGTCGGGGTACTAACGGTAGTGCTTTCGCTTACTCTGGGAATTGGAGGTTAGCGTATTTTGCCCGCGCTCTGTCATCCCAAGAAACCCCGATCCCTGTGCCTGAGTGATTGGGGCACAGGGACTAGGTTATGATCTGGTGCTGGAGGACTTCTTCGGCAGGTTTTGGTTATTGCTCGAGTTAGTTGGTAGTGGTAATATAAGAATTTAACAATCCTTCTAACTCTTCCTGTCTTCCCGAATTCAGAACGATCGGCTCTTTTATGTGTTCTATTACGTAGCTTTCAAGCTCATCAAAATTGGTCTCGTTCTGGCATATTTTCTTTCCAACTTCCTCCCGAAAACTTGAATACCGATCCTGCTTAAATTCTTCCAGTACTCCGTCCTCTTTTAGTCTGTGGGCAACTTTTAGCCCAAACGCGAAGGAATCTATGCCGGCAATGTGGGCAGCAAATAAATCTCTCGGCTTGAAGGATTCTCTTCTGACCTTCGCGTCAAAGTTTAACCCCCCGGGCGCCAGTCCGTTGTTTCTGAGTATTTCGTACATTGCCAGCGTCGTACCGTAGATATTTGTGGGAAATTGGTCGGTATCCCACCCCAGCATCGGGTCGCCCTGATTTGCATCTACGCTTCCCAGAAGGTCATTCTCCCGGGCATAAGCTAATTCGTGATGAAAGTCATGGCCCGCCAGGGTCGCGTGGTTGGCTTCAATATTGGCTTTAAATTGCCGTTCTAACCCGTATCTTCTGAGGAAAGCCGCCAGGTGTTCCACGTCGAAGTCGTATTGGTGTTTGGTCGGTTCCATTGGTTTTGGTTCAATTAACAGTTGTCCTTCGAACCCGATTCTTTCTGCATGGTCCGCGGCCATGGTCAGAAAACGAGCTAGATTGTCTTGTTCAAGACCAAGATCCGTGTTGAGTAAAGTTTGATAACCTTCTCTGCCACCCCAGAATACGTAATTGGAGCCGCCGAGCCTTTTTGTCACTTCCATAGCTTTTTTTACCTGAGCTGCCGCGTAAGCAAAGACTTCGGAATTTGGCGAAGTTGCTGCACCATGTGCGTACCTCGGGTGTTCAAATAGGTTTGCCGTCCCCCATAGAAGTTCGACGTCTTTGTCTTCCATTAACTCTTGGAATAAAGAAACTATTTCGTCCAGGTTATCGTTGGTCTCTTTCAAGGAATCGCCGGGAGGTGCTATATCTCTATCGTGGAAACAGAAATAGTCCAGTCCCAGTTTTTCCATAAATTCAAACGCCGCTCGGGCCCTCTCTTTCGCTTTACTCATTGGGTTTTCTATCTCGTCCCATGGCCTTTGAATGGTTGCCGCTCCGAACGGATCGGTTCCCCTGTCGGTAAACGAGTGCCAGTAGGCAACGGAAAATCTTAAATGGTCCGACATGGATTTGTTTCCGACTTTTTCTTCTGGGTTATAATGTTTAAAGGAAAGTGTTTTTCTTGATTTGTTGCCTTCATATTCAACTTTCTTTATCTCGGGAAAATATTCTGTCATAATTCCTCCTATTTTCAATAATTAGGAAAGAGGACAATTGGCTGTAATTTAATCAACCTCGATGATTCTTTTGATGGGGTTGATGGCGTTAGGTTACGGGGGCTGCGGCCTCTAAGATTTCTACGTTCCTCAGTCCCTCCTCGCCTGTTACTTCGGGATCCGTGTCGTTCACTATCGATTCTACGAAATTCTTTATTTCTCCCTCGTACGGGTTAACCTGGTGAAATTCCAGCTTCTCTTCTCCGAGGGTTATGGAACCTCCGCCGTCTGGTCCGAGAGTACCCCGACATACTGCTCCTCCTTGACCCCCGTATATTTTGAATACCGGTTCGGACTCAAATAGTACGGACGTAGTTAGCTCTGCAGTTGCTCCCGATTCAAATTTTAAATTTACCATTGCAGTCTCATCGTGCGGACTGTTCCAGTAGTCGTTTGCGATAGTGCTATTAATCTCCCTTACCTCGCCACAGGAGGACGTCATAGCCCAGAGAATTAAATCCAAACCGTGAGTGCCGACGCCGGCAAGTCCCCACCACCTGCCGACCTCCTTGTGAGCCCTCCAGTTGGAATCATCCTGAGCTTTAAACGACCACTGTACCCTGGCGTGGTGAAGTTCCCCCAGGGCGCCGGCGTGAATTTCCCGGACTAACTTTCTGTGTCCTTCGTGCCATCGCAGGTGATATGCCACTCCGAGTTTGACTCCGTTTTCCCGGCAAACCTGTAATAGTCTCCTTCCTTCCTCTGAACTGGCAACCATCGGTTTTTCCATAAGTACGTGTTTTCCGGCCCGGGCTGCTTTTTTCCCGTATTCAGCGTGAGTTCTGTCCGGTGTGGATACCAGGACGGCATCGAGCCGGCTATCTTTTAACATCTCCTCGAAGTCGTCAAATGCTGGGCTTTCGGCCTTGGCTCCATGACGGTTGGCAAAATTCCTGGCTCTGGCCAGGCTTCTACTTGTTACACTCCAGAAAACGGCTTTATCGGTTGAGGTTATTGCCGGTGCCAGCTTCCGATCCGCGATACTACCAGGCCCGACGATTCCGAAATTAATTGACATGAATATTACCTCCGGTTAAAAACTTCGTAATTTTATTTTCGTGTGGTTTGAGGGGTGTGAGGACAAGCTGCGACGCAACTTGAGCAATCACTTCCGTTTTCAATCCAGAATTGGTAGCAGCTATAATGATCGACAGGCCAGCGTTTGATTCCTTTGTTATTTGACGGACAGGCCACTTCGTTTGTTGGAGCAGGCTTTTCAGATATTGCGTCGACCTCACAGGCTTCACTGCAGAGTGTACAGGTTCGACACGATTCCGAAAGCGGGGGCGTAAGTGGTTCGTCCTCTACAAGGTTCATATTTGTAAATACCTTACAAATCTTTAAACACGAACCGAGATCAGAGTTTATTAGCAGGCCGTTCCTTCCAAGCCGCCCTAAACCGGCGTCTACCGCAAGAGGTATACTCAAACCACCGTTATTACCCATCGGTAAAGCTTCGAAACCAAGCCGCCTTATATATTCGGCGAGGCAGGAAATCAAGAAAGCCATTCTTGAATACGAGATAGCTGAAGCCGTCGCTGCCGGCAGTTTAGGTGAAGTCTGTATCATTTCAGAATCCATGGGAACAATCATCACGACGGCGTAGTCATAGCTCAGATGGTCTTCTAAAGGATTTCCATCGCGGTCGGCAGAGTAAACCCACCTGGGGTCGACTTCAGTTATCCCTACGGCCCCGGCTCCGTAGGTCAGCGCGGATAGTTTGAGTTCTCTTGTCATGGTATTTGGATCATCCTCAGGGGGATTCAGCACCGGCTTATTCATAATATTGTTGGAGTCGTTCGGTCTTCTTACTCGGAACGCCTCCGTAAAGTAGTCGTAAACCGACCAACCACCGAGGGCACGGGCTAGGTGGAACGAACTATAACCTTTCTTTCTGTCGATTACCTGGTCAATTTGGTCGTACATGCTCTGGTGGTAGAATGGGGCGTCCCTGTCTTCATGTATTTTACCAAAGACAGTATCTCGCTGATCGAACCGGCTGTAAGCCTCTTCATCAATTATTGAATCCGGAAATTCGCCTTTCATGGTATCAAATGGTTTAGTCAAATTTAGTTAATCAAAGGTAAATAATCGGTAAATTGCTGTCTCGTGAGGTTACCGCAGATGGAGTTTATCTTCAATTTGTCGGTTCAGGGCTGGAGTCTTTCTTTAACTG
>JAIPHJ010000033.1 GCA_021735245.1 Candidatus Bipolaricaulota bacterium | reverse complement strand
TGCCTAGGCGTCCACCATCTGCCCTTGTCAATCCATTGCTACTTGCTACAGGATGCCTATTAACCTCATCCGTCTGTCAAAGATCATTTCCACAAGTTGTGCGATAGAAAATATAGTGGTTGGGTGGGGGGATTTCAAGTGGTACCGGTAATAGAAAGGGTAATTGTATAGCTCGAAATGCCATCCCCTACTGTGTTTTGACGAATTTGTCGCCTACTCCTATATGGTAGCCATTTACGAAATCAGTTCCGCTCATTTCACATTTCGAGGACGGTTTGACTTCGGTTAGTTTAACTGCCGTATCATCACCGCACTTTACTACCAGACCCAGGCTACCGGAATCGATTATTTCGCCGGGCTCCGCCCTTTTGGACTCCTCCCGCAGCGGTAACCTCATCAACAGGCCCTCCTTAAGTTCTCCAAGGTTCCTGGAACGACATATCTTTATCTTTTGTTGTTCTTGCTCTTCGAGGTAGGTGTACGCACCGGGCCATGGGTAAGTACCTCGGATATGGTTGTGCACTTCAAGGGAGGGCTGGTTCCAGTCTATCAGACCATCTTCCCGGCTCAACTTCGGGGCGAAGCTCGGCTCCCCTCTCTGAGGCGTTGGTTCTATCGAACCTTTTTCCAGGCCGGCAAGCGTATTTAGGATCAGGTTACCGCCCATCTCCGCCAGTCGATCGTGGAGTTCCCCAGCAGTCTCGTTTTCTTCGATTTCCGTTCTCTCTTTTGAGAGGATCGGTCCAGAATCCAACCCTTCGTCCATTAAAATGGTGGTTACACCGGTCATACTTTCTCCCCGAATTATCGCCCAGTTGACCGGCGCTGCACCGCGGTAGTTGGGCAGAAGTGAGCCGTGAATGTTTACGGGCCAATCGACGAGGTCCAGAAACTGCCTCGAAATCTTCTGGCCGTATGCGGCGAGGACAAAAGCTTCCGGGTCGAATTCACCGACTTTCTTCAGGGATTCGCTGGAATTTACGTCTTCGGGCTGGAATACGGGCAGGTCCAGTTCGAGAGCCTCCTTTTTGACAGGAGATTGGTTAGGTTTCATACCCCGGCCGCTGGGCCGATCGGGCTGGGTTATCACCAGTTCCACCTGGTGTTCTTCGGCTACGGAGTTCAGTGCCGGTACCGCGAAGCCCGCCGTTCCGATAAAGATCGTCTTCACTTTCAATCAGTCCTTTTGAACAAAACACGCCTGGTTTTATTTGACCGTCCAATTTTTGATTGGACAGCCCTAGTGGATAATCTTACAATAAATTGACCAAAGCAAAACGCTCACGGCTTTCTGCTGAGTTCGAGATTCGAGTTAAAACATTTATCTTTTCAGTGTTGCCGTAGTGGCTGATGGGTTTAGATTAGCTTATTATATTTTACCCGAGTGACTAACTCAATAATTTCCGGTCCCTATTAAAGGGTCCGTATTTATTTCAAGTTTTCGCGAGGAAAATGGGCAAAAGTAAAAAAGAAAAATTTAAAAAGATTCTCAAACTGGAGAAGAAAAAAGGCTTTCACGATAATGCTGTGCTGGGAGGCCTGGAAAGCCTTACTTCCGGACTGGTCGAGGAGGAGGAAATCCGGGAACTGCTGGATGGGTACTCCGAGAAGAAACCGTTCGCTCGTCAGGAAATCGTGGAGGATATAGAGAACCTACTGGAGTCCAGTGAAGATGGGGACTCTAAAGATCTATCTCTGGACCAACCAATTGAAGACGCAGTGGGGGTGGGAGAAAAAAGAGGGGAGAAATTCTCCCGGCTGGGAGTCGAAATAATTCGCGATCTTCTTTTTCACTTTCCCCGCAGGATAGAGGACCGCAGGGTCCAGAAGGATATCTCCGAGGTGAAAGACGGGGACTCCTGCACGGTCGTGGGCGAGGTAAAAGGTTTTACAAAGCTGAAGCCCCGGCGAAAGGTCGAGCTGGTAAAGGCGGAGATCCAGGACGGGACGGGTACAATTTATTCTGTCTGGTTTAACCAGCCCTGGGTCAAAAATCAATTGAGCCAGGAGTCCGAGATCGCGATCTACGGAGAGGTAAAACGAGAATACGGCGAAATTCAGATGGAAAATCCCGTCTGGGAGCCAAAAGATGAGAAGGAGAAGACGAGAAAGCTCGTGCCGATCTACCCGGGAACGGAAGACTTGAGCCAGAAAGTAATCCGCTGGGTGGTTCGAAGAAACCTCGAGAAGTTCCTGCCCGCCGTGGAACAGTTTCCCGACCTCAGTACGGCGGAGAAGCACGGATTATGGGGAAGAAGGACCGCGTTGAGGAAGATTCATATCCCGGAAAACCCGGAAGACTTCGAGCGTGCCCGGAAGAGCCTATCTTTCTCGGAACTTTTCCTTTTTTACGTGCAAATGATGAAGGAACCGGATTCCGAGAGCGAGGAGACGCCGAGCCTGATAGTTGGGGAGGGGGAACTCGAAGAATTTCGGGAAAACCTTCCCTTCTCCCTTACAGATGATCAGGAGAGAGTGCTGGAAGAAATTGTAACCGAACTTGAAGCGGCAGAACCGATGAACCGGTTGCTTCAAGGGGACGTCGGGACGGGAAAGACCGTGGTAGCCGCCGCTGCTGCTTACGTCGTCGGCACGTCCGGGTTCCAGACTGCTATGATGGCGCCGACGACGGTTCTGGCCGAGCAGCATTTTAGGAATCTGGAGAATATATTTTTCGATTTGCCCGTTAATGTGGAAATACTTACGGGTGACACGCCCAAAGAAAAGAGGGAAGAAATCCTCTCCCGATTAAAAACGGGTAAAATAGATATTCTGGTGGGAACTCACGCCCTGCTGGAGGAGTCAGTTACCTTCGACGTTCTCAACCTGGTGATCATTGACGAAGAGCAAAGGTTCGGCGTTGCCCAGAAGGAGCAACTGGGATGGGCAGAATCCCCGGTAAACAAACTCGTTTTGAGCGCGACCCCGATTCCCCGGACGATAACCGCCACTGTATACGGCGAGTTCGAGGTATCCCGGCTGGAAGAATTTCCCCGGGGAGAGAAGAACGTCAAAACTTACTGGGTGAGTGAGTCAAAGCGAAACCAGGTGTACGAATACGTAAAGGACAAAATGGGGGAAGGTAGCCAGGCCTTTATCGTTCTTCCCCTGATAGAAGAGTCAGACAACCAGGATTTGAGATCCGCCGTTGAGACCCATAAGGAGCTGAGTGAAAACCAGCTGGAGGGGTTCAACCTTGGCTTGCTGCACGGAAAGATGAGTCAGGAAGAAAAAAAAGAAAAAATAGAAAAGTTCGAGAGGGGAGAGTTCGAAGGCCTGGTCTCGACGACAGTAATCGAGGTCGGGGTTGATATCCCCCGGGCAAGGTTGCTGGTTGTCGAGGAGGCCGATCAATTCGGACTGACTCAGCTCCACCAGCTCCGGGGGAGGATCGGCAGGTCGGGAGATAAATCCTATTGTTTCGCTATCGGTTCTCCTTCCACTCCCGAAGGAAGAGAAAGGCTTGAAGCGTTTCGGGATATTCCGGACGGGTTCGAGCTGGTTGAAAAGGATCTCGAAATAAGGGGTCCCGGCGACCTGTTAAGTTCGGCCCAGCACGGCTTTCGTAATAGTTTTCGCGCCTGTAATTTCTTGCGCGATTACGATATAATGACAAAAGCTAGGGAAGAGGCAGGCCGGTTTAGGGATAGTGGATCCGACGAATCCCTGGAAGAGGTTTTCGAAAATTATTTTGCTGGAGGATTTGAACGACTAGAATCAGACTGATTGTTCGAATAGATTAGGGAGTAAAAAAATGATCGACAAAGAAAGCGTTAAGCACGTCGAGGATTTGGCGGAGCTGAGTCTTACCGAGTCGGAGCGAGAAGAGCTAACCGATGATCTTGCTCGGATACTGGATTACGTAGATAAATTAGGGGAACTGGACACTGAAGGAGTAGAACCGCTTCGGCATATACTCGAAGTTCAGAACGTGATGAGGGATGACGAGAAAAGGGAAACACTCGATTCAGAGGAGGTATTTCGTAATGCTCCCGCCCGGGACGGAAATTTTTTCCAGGTACCTCCCGTCATAGATAAAGACTCGTCGGAGGGCTGAGGAGTATTACTTCTCCGGGTAAACGTAGGTCCCGATCTCTTCTCCATTTAAAGCTCTGGTAGCTGCCCCGTCCTCGAACAGGTCGAAAATCACCATTGGGATCCCGGTTTCCTGGCAAATCTTGGCGGCTGCGACGTCTATAATACCCAGTGCTTGCTCGACCAGACTTTCGTAAGTCAATTCAGGAAGGAACTCTGCATCTTCTTCGGACGGATCGCCGGAGAAAACTCCCCGAACGTTTGTACCTTTGAGGATAAGATCCGCGCCTATCTCACCTGCTCGCAGGGCGGCGGCACTGTCCGTGGTAAAGTAAGGATTCCCCGTACCACCGACGAACACCACGACGCCACCGTCGCGGAGATGAGCATCGGCCCGGTCCGGGTCCACTGGATCCGTAACCCGATCTATCGGTAGTGCCGACTGGAGTAATACTGGGACGTTCGAGGATTGTAACTTGTCCCTGAGTACGATTCCGTTTACAGTCGTCCCTACCATTCCGGCCAGGTCCCCCGCGGTTCGGGACAAAACCTTTTGTTCCCGACCCCTTATTATATTGCCCCCGCCGACGACCAGGGCGATCTCGGTGCCGCCCTCTCTTGCTTGGTTAACCTGGTCCAGAATGTAATCTATAGATTCCGGCTCGAGCGGGTCAGTGCCGCCAAACCCTGCGCCGGATATCTTTATGACGGCTCTCGAAGGGGTAACTCTGGTAGGTTTTTTGGATGAACTCAATTTAACACGACTTCCCGGTTCTGTCGATCGGGAGACAAATTCGTCAGTTCATTTCCCACTAAACTATTCCTCTTCGGAATCGTCGCTTACATCAAATCTTGCAAACCTGCTAATTACTATTTCCTCGTTAACCTTTGCGGAAAGCTCGCCCATTAGTTCTTCGATCGTTTTGTCGGTGTCCTTGACGGATTCCTGTTCCATCAGGCATATTTCGCCGTAATATTTATCCATCTTGCCTTCGACTATGTCTTCTATTACGTGCTCGGGCTTTCCTTCCTGCTCGGCCTGATTTCTGTAGATCTCCTTTTCTTCTTCTATAACGTCTTCCGGCACGTCTTCTCGGGAAACGTACTGAGGTGCGGCAGCGGCGATCTGGAGGGCTACTGAATTAACGAATTCTTTGAATTCGTCGCTGTTTGCCGTGAAGTCAGTCTGACATTTTACTTCCACCAGAACTCCTACTTTGCCGTCGTGGTGGATGTAAGAGCCCACTCTCCCTTCGCCGGACTTAAGTTTACCCTCGGACATTTCCATGCCCTGTTCTCGCAATGCCTGTTTTGCCTTTTCCATGTCCCCGTCGGCTTCCTGCAGGGCTCGTTTGCAGTCCATTATCCCTACGCCCGTTTCTTGCCTGAGTTTTTTTACCTCTTCCGTGGTTATAGCCATTAGTCTATCCTCCTAAGTGGAAATAATTGAAATAAATGTATGATTTTAGGCCGAAGCGCCTTCTACCTCTGCTTCTTCCTCTTCCTCCGCTGATTCCTCTTCCGTCTCCTCTTCAGCTTCGTCCGCTGCCGGTTCAGATTCCTCTTCTGCTTCCTCCGTCTCCTCGGCCGCGGGTTCTTCTGTTTCGGTTTCTTCCTCTTCTTCCTCGAGGGATTTGTCCGCGCCTTCTCGGCCCTCTATTACGGCGTCTGCCAGGCGAGACGTAAGCAGTCTGGTTGCTTTTATCGCGTCGTCGTTCCCCGGTATCGGATAGTCGATAAGGTCAGGATCACAGTTGGTGTCAGTTATCGCGATTACAGGAATATCAAGAATCCTTGCTTCGTGAACGGCGATTTGTTCCGTCTCCGGATCGATTACGTACACCATGTCCGGTGGTTCTTCCATATCCCGAATTCCATCATAGTTACGTTTCTTCTTCTTTAACTCTCGACGGAGCTTTACTACTTCTTTATTGGGTAACTGTTCAAAAGTTCCGTCCTGCGACATTCTTTCCAGCTTGATCATTCGGTCTACGCTGTCCCGAATGGTGTCGAAGTTAGTTAAAGTTCCCCCCAACCACCTATGGTTTACGTAGTGGGCGCCACAACGCTTACCCTGTTTCTCGATTATGTTTTGCACCTGTCGTTTGGTCCCAACAAAAAGAATCTCAGCACCGTGTCTTACCTGATCCCGGACGAAGTCGTAAGTATCTTCGAATAGTGACTGGGTCGTTTCGAGGTCAATTATATGAATCCCTTTCCGCTCCATGAATATGTACTTTTCCATCTTGGGATTCCAGCGCTGAGTTCTATGTCCGAAATGGACACCCGTTTCTAAAAGTTCCTTCATGGTTAAGAGTTCCACATCTTTTCCTCCTTGTCTCTTCTAATAAATTCTCGCATGGTATACTTCGATTGTTCGAAGGTGAGAAGATTATACCGGAATATCCGCTGCATGTTCAAGGCGGGGCGCCCCCTTGTAACCGCTATAGCTTACTGGCTGACCGCCGTAGTCAAATACTGGCGCGTATTATGACGTCTCCTCGGGGTTAAGAGGGCCCAAAAAATAAAAAGACCTATCCGCCGATAAAGCAGATAGGTCTAAATAAGATAAATCTTCGTAGCGTGCGATATCTATTTCCTTCGTTAGTTGAAGTTGATTAATTAAGTAGCGATTCGATTTTTTCTTTGTTAAATCCAACGACGATGTTCCCGTCTATGTCAATAACCGGGGTCCCTCGTTGTCCTGATTTTTCTATCATTTCCTTGGCCTTTTTACGGTTTTCGGAAACGTCGTAATCCGTGAAGGAAATATCGTTCTCTTCGAAGTAATCCTTCGCGGCGTTACAATAAGGACACGTAGGGGTCGTGTAAATAGTCACGTTTTGATCGTTCATCCGAGGTCACCTCCTAGATTTTATTTAAGAGTACTTTTGGATGGATTCCAATATCCTTTAACAGCTGATAGTTTATGTCGTAACAGTACTTTATACCTTCTTTATGCTTCTCCAGAATACCGGTTTGAGTTAGTTTGGACAGGTGATAGGAAATATCCGGCTGGCTGAGTTCTAGTTCGTTTGAGATTTCTTTGGCGCAAATGTTCTCCTGGTCCAGCACCAGAGAGAGGATATTCAGCCTCTGGGAGCTGGCCAGAGCTTTAAAGACTGATTCTCTTTGGTCTAAGCTAACTGCCGTTTTTTCGTTCATTGGTATCTTCCTCACGATAAGTATAGTGTTTTATGAGATAATTGTCAATATTTAAAATTTTAAAATGCTCACAATGGCGTTAGTTCTAATTATTCGGCAAATCTAAACCGTACGTCAGCTACTCGGGCTCCCTCGCTCGAGGCCATTATGGGATTGAGATCGAGTTCACCGATTTCCGGATGATCCGCGGCGAATTGAGATACTCTTTGGACTATATCCACCAGGGAGTCTATATCAACCCCTTCCTTCCCTCTCACTCCTTTCAGAATGGGGTAACCGTCTATCGATTCCACCATTTCTCTTGCCTGTTTTCTCGAAACGGGTGCAACTCGGAAGGAAACGTCCTTCAGAACCTCCACGTAAATGCCTCCGAGACCGAACATGATCAACGGGCCAAACTGAGGATCGCGTTTTAGTCCGACTATCACTTCTTCTCCTTTCACCATTTCTTGAACTCTAATTCCGTTTATTTTCGCTTCTGGACGAGTTTGTTCTAAGGTTTCCATCATTGATTGGTATTCCCATGCAACATCAGCCGGTTCGACTCCTACCTTTACTCCGCCCGCGTCGGATTTGTGAACTATCTGAGACGAGTCGACTTTCAGCACCACCAGCGAACCTATATCTTCCGCCAAATCCGCCGCTTCTTCCGGGGTCTTCGCAATCTCAGCCGGAATTGTGGGGATGCCGTAGTCCTCCAGTACTTCCATACCCTCCAGACCTATTACCTCGATCTCAGATTCTCTTAGTCGCTCCATCTTTTGATCCGCTTCCTCTTTTTTGATCGTAAAGTGGTTCGAGGAGGATCTATCCCTCCTCTGGATATCTCCGTATTCAACCAGGGCGGAAAGTGCTCGTACTGCCCGAGCCGGGTCGAAGTAATTCGGCACTCCAGCTTCCTTGAGGTTGTTTTGAGCTTCAGGTTCTAGTTGCCCCCCCATTAGAGCGCCGACGATCGGTTTGTCAGTCTTTTTCCGGGCTTCCGCAATTATTTCTGTCAATTCAGGGTATGAGAAAATCGCCGCAGGGGCAGACATGGCAAGAACGGATCCTACGTTTTCGTCCTCTATCATGTAATTCAGCGCCTCGCGATAGTCTTCTTCGTTGGCTTTCCCGGTCAGGTCAATCGGATTTTTTCGTGAAGCCAGCGAGGATAGCACACCTTCCAGATTATCCAGGGTGCTTCGCTGGAGTTCAGCCAGTTCGAGGCCGTACCCTTCCAGAGCATCCGTAGCCATTACACCGGGACCTCCCGCGTTCGTAAGAATCCCGACCTTCCGTGATTTAGGTGGTTTCTGGTGGGCAAGTATCGAACCGAAGTCGAACATCTCTTCGACGTTTCCCGCCCTTATTACTCCGGACTGCTTGAAAGCCGCGTCGTAAGCGACGTCACTTCCGGTAAGCGTCCCCGTGTGGGAAGCAGCGGCGCTTGCACCTGCTTCGGTTTTACCTGCTTTAACGATCACGATGGGCGTATTTTTCGTCACCTCACTGGCAGTTTCAATAAACTTCGTTCCATTTTGAATGCCTTCCAGATAGGCGAGAATTACTTCTGATTTTTTGTCTCTATCCCACTCTTCGATCAGATCTATCTCGTCCAGGACGGCTTTGTTGCCGAGAGAAACGAAGTGGTTGAATCCCATACCAACTTCGTTTGCCCAGTCGAGGACGGCCGTACAAAAGGCCCCACTTTGACTCATAAACGAGATGTTGCCGGGAAGCGCCATTTCCTGGGCGAAAGTTGCATTAAGGTCGGACGAAGTAGAAATGACGCCCATTGAGTTTGGACCGATTACGTTCAGTCCGTTGTTTCGGGCAATAGTCTTGAGCTGTTCCTCCAGCTTCGCTCCCTCTTCTCCAACTTCCTTGAACCCGCCACTTAGCACTATTACATCCTTTGTTCCCGAATCGGAGCATTCAGTTAATACCTTCGGTACGATGGTTGAAGGTACGGAAATTACCGCAAGGTCCACCCGTTTGGGTACCTGAGTTATACTATCGTAGCACTTAAGGCCTTCCAGTTGATCCGCTTTCGGATTAACCGGGAATATTTCTCCATCGAAACTATCAATCAGATTTGTGAGGACCTCTCTTCCGACTTCCCCTTTATTTCTGCTTGCACCTATCACTGCTACGGAAGTAGGATTAAATAGGCTTCTAAATCTCACTGTACCCCTCCTAAACCCTCTTGGATGCAATAATTGTGCGAGAAATAGATCAGTCTCTCAACTATTTGAGAACCAAGATACAAAGGGGGACGGTTTTCCCCTGGTCGCTCACCGAAACCCGGTTCATTGAAATTGCGTCAGTGATTACGTAACCTGAGGTACTGGAGGCTCAATTAATGCTAGATATTCTCAGCGAAGTACCAAAGATCCGGGAGGAATACGAAAGACTGGAAGAGAAGATGGGAGACCCGGACGTAATTGAGGGAAGCAAGTACCAGAAGGTATCCAAAAAGTACTCGAAGATAAAGGATATACTCGAGCTAACTGAAGAGCTGGAGGAAGTAACCGGGAGAATAGAGGAAAACGAGGAAATGCTCGAAACCGAAGACGACGACGAAATGATTGCCCTCATTCAGGAAGAACTGGCTGAAAACAGGGAAGAAAGGGAGCGACTGGAAGAGGAGATTCGAAAGCTAATTATCCCCAAACCGGATGAAGAAAAGAAAAACGCGATCATGGAAATTAGGGCCGGAGCGGGAGGGGACGAGTCGGCTCTCTTTGCAGCCGATCTGCTAAGGCTGTACAGGAGATACGCGGACAAGCAGGGTTTCGAGGTCGAAACGCTGGAGAACAGGCCCACTTCCATAGGTGGATTCACCGAGGTATCCGTGGCGATAGAGGGAGAGGGCGCATTCGGGAAGTTCAAATACGAAAGCGGCGTGCACAGAGTCCAGCGAGTGCCCGATACCGAATCGTCCGGCAGAATACATACTTCCACTGCTACGGTGGCGGTTCTGCCCGAAGCCGAAGAAGTGGACGTCGAAATAGACGAAAACGACGTCAGAGTCGATACTTTTCGCTCTTCGGGTCCCGGAGGACAACACGCTAACGTGACCGATTCCGCGGTGCGCCTAACTCACGAGCCGAGCGGTATCGTGGTTACCTGTCAGGACGAGAGTTCACAGCATAAGAACAGGAAGAAGGCCTGGCGAGTGCTTAGATCAAGGTACAAGGAAAAGATCGAAGAAGCCAGAGCGGAAAAACGGGACAGTAAAAGAAGAGGACAGATAGGTCAAGGCCAGAGGAGCGAGAAGATAAGGACTTACAATTTCCCCCAGAACCGACTTACCGATCACAGAATTAACTTTACCACACACAACCTGGAAGCCATTATGGAGGGCGAGATAGACGAACTGATAAGGGCTCTCGAAGAGGCGGAAGAGAAAGAGAAACTGGAAAATCTCGAGATTTCAGAGCTGCTGGAAAGGAGTTAGAATTTACCGCTAGAGTTCCCTATCCAAGCAATCTTGGTGGATTTGTCGTCCTTGAAAAAGGCAGTTCAAAACAATAGAATAACCAGGCAAGGGTCTATAGCTCAGTTGGTCAGAGCGCACGCCTGATAAGCGTGAGGTCCCTGGTTCGACTCCAGGTAGGCCCACCAGCTCTCAGCTAAATTCCCATCTCAAAACTGTCGCCCAGATTTCTAAGGAGTGCTGTCCTCGTCAAAATATGCCACTAGATCGGCCAGGGTAAACGACCGGAGAACATCGAGGAACTTCTCGTAAATAGCTTTCCAGACTTCCAGCGTGGGGCAGTTATCCTCCAGAGGACACGGATCGTTTTCCTCGGGCAGCAGGCAATTTACCGGAGCAAGTTTGCTTTCTTCCAGAACCGCGATTACCGATTTGACGGAAATATCTTTCGGTTTTTCCGCCAGTTCGTAACCCCCGCCTCGACCCCGCTTGACTTCTACAAGTTCGGCGTCCTTGAGCTCCCTCAAAATCTTTTCCAGGAACGGTCTGGGGAGTTCGTACTTCTCCGCAATATCCTTCGTTGAAATGTGAGAATTGCCGAAATTCTGTGCGAGTTCCGTCATTGCAACCAGGCCGTAACCGCTCTTCTTTGTAACCCTCATTAATTTCCCCCTACTATTGAATTTGTTTGTTATCTCAAACCGCTGGCATTCCTTTTAAAACTTATATACCCATTCCTTGGTCTACGTCTTCTATGTTAGCATTGTCCGTTTCTTCCAGCTTACCCTGCAGATCTGACACCGTTTCTTCCAGCTCGATTTGTCTCTCCAGCAGATACTCGAATACGTCGCCTAATGGGTCCGGGATATCGGCATGATCAAGATCAAAGTCCGGCTCGCGGTCGGCTCCTTCTGTCGTGACCTGGGCCGGAACGCCTACGGCCGTGCTGGCGGGAGGAATCGAATTGGTGACGACTGAACCAGCTCCGACTCTGGCCCCTTGACCCACGGTAATCGGCCCGAGCAGAATTCCGCCGGCACCTACTTCTACACCGTTTTCCAGTGTGGGATGTCTTTTGCCGGAATCCTTGCTGGTCCCGCCAAGAACGACTCCCTGATAGAGTAGAACGTCATCACCGATTTTGGCAGTTTCCCCAATCACGACGCCACTTCCGTGATCGATGAAAACACCACTTCCGATTTCGGCTCCCGGATGGATTTCTACTCCGGTAAGAAATCGGGCTATATGTGAAGTAAACCGACCGAGTAGTTTAAGGTGGTGTCGCCACAAGAAATTGGATACTCGGTGTATCCAGAGAGCGTGCAGGCCGGGATAACAAAGTAAGACTTCCGGCAAATTTCTGGCTGCGGGATCCCGGTCGAATACGGCTTCGATATCTCGGCGGAACCGATTGATAAGTTTCATACCTACCTTTTGATCAAATATGTTATCCGGTCGATTGAATTAAGTGAAATGAGTTAATGGATAATAGAGCTACAGGAGAATTCCTGATCTCCCAACGTAAATTATAATAGAACCTTGGGGATTACTTTTCAAGAGTAAAAAGGTCCACTTTTTGTGTCCAGCACTCAATCGAGGGACTCACCCCTTGTATAACCAAGCAATAATCCGCAGCGTGGAAGGTCGTATTGGGATAGTTTAGTAATCGTGCTCGATTGAGTGTTGGATTGAAACTTAAATACCCGAGGATTATAATCGCCTTCAGGTGATCTAATTGCCGGAGCTTCCCGAGGTGGAAACAATCGTACGAGGACTGTATTCCCGGGTTACCAGGAAGACGGTCGACGAGGTTGAGCTACATGACCCCGACTTGCCCAGAAACGTGCAACCCGAGAAACTCGTCAAAGAACTGGAAGGGAAAAGGGTTACGGACGTCAGACGAAGGGGTAAATACGTACTTCTCGAAGTAGCTGGAAATAAATTGGTGACGATCCATCTAAGGATGACGGGCAAGCTTCTGGTATGTTCCCGGGACGAGGATACGGATTACCAGAGGATAACTTTTTCGTTTAAGGAGGACGGGAAGCTAGTTATGGACGATCTAAGACGGCTGGGGACTCTGGATCTTTTGGAATCGGAAGACGAGGAGCCGCTGTCGTCGCTCGGTATCGAGCCCTTCACTGATAGTTACGAGTGGGAGGAATTTCGGGAATTGTTTGAAACGACTCAGCCGTTAAAATTGACCTTACTTGATCAGAATAAGATAACCGGACTGGGAAATATTTACGCCAGCGAAGTCCTGTTTCGGGCGAAGCTCAGTCCTCTTGCTTCGGGAAACGAGATCAGCGAAACGGGGAAGAAGAGGCTATTCGAGGTAATTCCCGAAGTCCTCTCCGAGGCGATCGAGAAGAACGGGACGACGTTCAGCAACTTTCGGGATTCATCGGGCGAGTCGGGAAACTTCCAGGATTTCCTTCGAATATATCAGAAGGAAGGGAAGCCGTGTCCTGATTGTGGAACGGAGATCGTCAGAACGGACCAATCGGGGAGAGGCACTTATTACTGCCCGAGTTGTCAGGATAAAGGTAAGAATTGAGCTTTTGATTTTACCGATAAAATAACGGGTGTTTCTTTAATGGAAGGAACTATAGTTTTGACTGATATCTTGATTCGAGCTATAGATTGGCTGTTCCAGCTTGCGGCTCTTTTGATAGTAGCGAGGGTCTTCGTATCCTGGATATTTCCCGGACAAAGACCCAACCGGATCTTCGATTTTATCTACCGAACGACCGAGCCCATTCTCGCTCCGATCAGGCAGCACGTGACCCGACTCATGGGGTATCATATGCCGATTGACATCTCACCCATGGTGGCAATTCTTTTGCTGCTGGCAACCCGGTACTTCCTCGTGAGCGTTATCGGGGCGCTTATTTAATCGTCCGTATCCCCTCTTCTCCGGGCAATCCACTCTTCCATTAACTCCTTCATCCTTTTTTCCTCCCCGGATTCAGTAGGGAAGTAATACCTCTTCCCCGTCAGGTTGTCGGGAAACACCTGGAGGTTTGCGGTCTTTTCCTCCATGTTGTGAGCGTACTGGTAGCCTTCGCCGTATCCCTCTTCTCTCATCAGGTCGGTCGGAGCGTTGCGGAGCTCCTTTGGCACTGGCTGGTTTTCCGTCTCCTCGACGTCCTTCTTTGCCTTGCTGTAAGCTTTGTAGATAGCGTTGCTTTTCGGAGCCAATGAGAGATAAATTACGGCCTGAGCCAGGGCGAGGTCGCATTCGGGCATGCCAATCAGCTCGACCGCTTCTTTTGCGGCCACAGTTACCTGGAGTGCCTGGCTGTTTGCCAGCCCGACGTCTTCGCTGGCGATACGAACCAGCCGACGCGCGATGAAGACAGGGTCCTCACCCCCCTCTAGCATTCTTGCAAGCCAGTAGAGCGAGGCATCGGGAGAGCTGTTTCTAATGGTCTTGTGGAGGGCGGAAATGATGTTGTAATGTTCTTCTCCGCTCTTGTCGTAGTCCAGACTTTTCCTTTGAGCTGCGTTCTCGACTGTAGAATTGTTGATTTCTTTACTGCCGCCAACCAGCTTGCTGCTTAGTTCCAGGAGGTTGAGGGCTCTTCTGGCGTCTCCGTCGGAAAAACTGGCGATCGTCTCTAGAGCTTCGTCCGTGATTTCGAACTCGCCCCCGAGCCCGCGTTCTTCAGTGAGCGCGTTCTTTACCAGCTGAATCACCTGGTCCCGGGTCAATTTCTCGAAAACGAAGACCTGGCACCGGGATAGGATGGCGGAATTTAGTTCAAACGAGGGGTTTTCGGTCGTTGCGCCGATGAACTTGACGCTGCCTTCCTCCAGAAAAGGCAATAACACGTCCTGCTGGGCCTTGTTGAACCGATGTATTTCGTCTATAAACAGGAGGTCTCGCTGGTTGGTGCGGCGGAACTTTTCCTGGGATTCTTTTAACGCTTCTCGAACCTCTTTTACCCCGGTAGTAGCGGCTGAAAGATGGACGAACTTGGCATCGTCCTGGTTGGCAATAATGAACCCAACCGTGGTTTTCCCCGTGCCCGGAGGACCCCAGAAAACGAGGGCTCTGCTCTGGCCTTCCGCGATCAATTTTCTCAGCGGTCCGTCTTCCCCGATTAGGTTCTCCTGCCCGATCACCTCGTCAAGCGATCTGGGTCTTACCCGATCGGCAAGCGGTCGTTTCGATTCGTCCTGGTTTTCGGCTTCTTCGCCTTGAGTGAACAGATTGCTCATATTTACCCAATCTAATTATAAAACCTAGTCAAGGTAAGGAACAGCCCGGCGGTTTATCCGGGATCCGATCGATAGCGAGGGGAAGTAAAAAACTTTCGGATCTCGATGGGTCTGCCCCGTGAAACGAAAGCCTTGAAAGGAAAACCCTCATTTAATACTATTCCATGCTCGACCTACCGAAGGTCCCTAGCTCAACCGGCAGAGCACTCGGCTCTTAACCGAGGGGTTTCGGGTTCAAGTCCCGAGGGACCTACCAGCTTTCCTTATTTCAAGACCAGTTTATCTTTTGATTCTGATACCCCAGCTCCCACCTGAGTAAATGGAGACAATAATATTGGAACGGGTTGCCGGTTAAAGAATTCAGGAGAAACTTTTAATTTCCGAACATCGGCTCGTCCAGGTCGCCGTCGTTGCTGTAGCCGCGTGATTCCCAGTACCCCTGATAATCTTCGTTAGCCGAGAGTTCGATTTTTGTGATCCAGCGTACCCACTTGTAACCCCACTTCTGCTCGGCGACCAGCTGGAACGGAAAGCCCTGTTCCGGCGGAAGCTGTAAGCCATTTAACTGGTCCGCGATTATTATATTGTTGTTCATGATGTGCTCTACTGACAGAGAAGATGTGTAGCCATCCGCGGCGTGGAAAATTACCGTATTTACTTCCGGATCTATATCCAATTCCGAGAACAGGTTTTTGAGCGGAATTCCTTCCCAGAGTGCCTTTACGGACCAGCCTTCGACACAGTTAAGCGTTACTACTTTCTTAACGTGGTCCATCTCCTGGAGCTCTTCGTAGGTAAGTGCCCTATCCTCGTTTATCAATCCAGTAATGTTTAGCCTGTATTCGTCTATGTCGATTTCCTGGACACCTTTGATGGAATTTTCTCTAAAATCTTCTACCGAACCGAGCTTTGCGCCCTTGTAGTTTCTTACCTCTACTTCTTCCGGTTCCGAATCTTCCGCCGCAATTACCGAAAATAGGCTTACCGTTACCAGCAGGAGAACAATAATGGCTCCGAGCCCTTTTACGGACAGCGATTTGTCTCTCATCATAAAACCTCCGTTGAATTTGGAGTGAGGATCTTTAATCCGATCATTTAAATAAAGAAAAGGTAGAGAGAACCGCCTGATAGGCCGATCAGTAGTAGGAACAGGATCGCATCTACCAGATAGGTCCTTTTTATCCCGAACCGCAGGGTCAGTCTTCTGATTTGAGGTAACAGGTGAGCGAGAACGAAGAAGACAGCTACGGGCTGAATCGTCTGGTGGAGCTTGAATGCATCAGCCTTCCCTATTATCACTCTGAAAATTCTAAAGTGAGAGATTCCGTACCCGCTTATGAACTCTAAGACGAGCACGATTACCAGCAGCCAGGCACTCCACCTGGATATTCGTTCCCAGTAACGGCCCATTTTATCCCTTTCTTTTAGGGTTTTCTCCACTTTTGACAGCTGGGATCGAGTGCTGGAAGTCTATGCTGGGTTGAGAGGGGAGGTTTACCGCGACGTGCCAACTGTCAAAAAGTGGAGTATTATAATCGGATTATTATGTACAAGAATACGGTAAACTAACGTGGTAGTCAACAACGAGTTTTTGTTGGGAAATAATTTGGCCGGCTCAGAAGGGTTTACAACCAGTCTCAATTCATTCACCAGTTAAAAACTCCTACCTTGCACAATAGCGTCTGGATTTCTACTTCCAGCGGTGACTCAGATAATTGGGCTGATGGTTTCCAGGTAGAAGGTTCAGGTTCTAGTGGGTATGGACGTCTCGTTCGCTAAGTTCCAATGGATCCGATTGATATATCCCCTGAGTGGGGATTGTATTGGGAAAAGGCGTTGGATATAATGAATAAGCAATTCGAATAACTGTTCTTCTGCAATTTTAACTCTCGCAAAAGTGGGTCGTTAGCTCAGGGGTAGAGCATCTGACTTTTAATCAGAGGGTCGGAGGTTCGAATCCTCCACGACCCACCACCACCAGGCGTTACCCACCTATCGGGCTTACAAAAACATATTTTAACTTTCGTCTGCTCCCAAATTCTAACATGAAATCGCGCAATCAGGCGCACAGGGGGTATGAAGAAATTTCACACCACCCCTAGGGACAAGAATCCTGATATCAGATCTTAGGTTTGGTAGCATCACATCCAGACCAAAAAGTTATTCTTGCTGACCAAAACAGGTACTTGCGTAAACAATCTTAAAACAGATAAAATGCTATTGAGGTTTGATATATTTTACTCTAACCTGAATTTAGCGATTCTCACCTAAAATAGAAATGCCTCCTGTGTTATAATGTAGTTGTAGATTGACAAATCTACAGAATCACCTTAAATGATTGCTTCACCCAATGGGTAAAGCGAATTATAACCAGGAGGCACCA
>JAIPHJ010000010.1 GCA_021735245.1 Candidatus Bipolaricaulota bacterium | reverse complement strand
GCGGTTTTGATTTGTTAAATTAACAGGGAAGAGTTAACCGAAGGACTTATTTGATAAACGGGAGTTGGTCCAGCACCCAGTTTAATATGGACTTCAAAAATGAAACCAGTATACAGAAGAGGTTTTTTGGTGAAAGTATTTTTCACCGTCTGGTAATCGATATCAAACTGGGTGCTGGTTGAAAGCCCTGGAAGAGGAACTTGATTTAACGCTTTAGATATCACCTAATAGGTGAAGATAACTAAGTTTCTCAAATAGGGACTATTTTTTCCTGTAGACTGAATTATAAGTTGGTCTTAGGAGAGAGAATTGCATGATTTAGGTTAAATTAAGTTTCGCTTTCGTACGACGGTGGAAGAACTGAGACCAAGCGACAACAGGCTGGAACACAAGGCCCAGCCTGTTATGAATTCTTGAAAACCACCACGGAATTCGTCAGAGAAAGGCCGTGATGTTATTGTCAGCGAAACGGCTCATCTACCTAAAGGGCAAGAAGGACTCCACATTCCGTCTGATGCTATCCTAAAATTTAACTCTGGAAAGTACGAGCGAGATCAAGTAACTCGTCCTTTTCTATTGCTTGACCCAGCAGGAAGTAAAACGACTCGTCTCCCTGCCAGCTAACTTCGAAGATTTCCTGTTCCCACTCCTCGGGCAAACGATCCTTAACCACTTCACTTCTATCCGCCAGCTGAGCGGAGGATCCATCTAGATCTATCTCTTCACCGTGTTCGGACATGTAGGCCCGATGTCGAGTCATTTCCCGGGAAAGATAGTTACCGACCAATAGCTGTACCGAACTGGTAGGCCGTCCTCCCTCGTCGGATTTGAGGAAAGTAATCGAGCTGTACGCTCTTCCCGTCTCGTCGTCCTTCAGGATCGAAACTTTATCGCGAGCTCGTTCGTAACCTTTTTCTTCGATTTCGACAATTGGCACTGAAAGCGGAAATTCTTCTTCGAACTCTTCTTCCGAAACCGCCTGCTCCTCGAATACCCTGTCTACCTTCGAAGGATCGAATTGAAAGTCCCCCCGGCCGAGCCCGTCCACTTCGTAGTTGGAATACTCGACGAAGACAGGATTTCCCTGGCTTCCCGAAAACCTGAGCTGTTCGCCCTGACCGGGATAGTAAGATATCTTTCGCGGCAATCCGAGTTCCTCGTCCAGAGCTATCTCCGCTCTGTCCAGGTTAAATACCTCGTCTTTCAAGAAGAGAGACCGCCTCGAGGTCTTCGGCTTTAGACCCAGCCGGTTTACCGGGTGTTCGTTTATCTCGCCTTCTCCGTCATCTTTCAGTAAGAAATCTTCGACCAGAGAGGGAAGAAAACCCAGCTGACCTATCACGTCTACGCCGGCAAACGGGGAATAAAGAAGCTTGCCATCTTTTTTAACCGCGGTGTTCTTATCAACCAGGTGAATCCATGTCTCCTTTCCCCCGTAAATTATCCGGGAATCGACGAGATCTTCTCCGACGAATTCCGGCCCTCCTGACAGCTTGACTTCAAAATCCTCCAGCGGACTCCGGTAGTCCTCGTACTCCACGGCCATGCTCCTGGGTTTCCTGAACTTGACGTGGCATTTAATCCTCATGGAACCCGCTGTTATCTCCTGATCCGCTTCGAAACTATTCAGTTCTTCGTACCTCTCGCCGGCATTAGAAGCTACCTCTCTCACGCTAGTCATCATTTATCACCATTAATTCAAACTAAAAAGGTTCAAAAGTTTCTCCCTTTATCCGTTCTACCGTAGAAGCAATTAGCTCGATTATGTTATCAAGGTCCTTCAGGCTTACGACTTCACAGGGACTGTGCATGTATCTGTTCGGAATGGAAACCAGGCCGGTGGCAACGCCCCCCCTGGTAAGCTGTATCGCGTTTGCATCCGTTCCCGTGCCGCCAGGAGCTCCGGCCATTTGATAAGAAATATCTTCGCTCTCCGCCACATCAATCATTCTTTCTAACAGGACAGGGTTGATGTTTGGACCCCGGGAAAGAATTGGCCCCTCGTTCATTTCGGCCTCTCCAACTTTCCTCTTTTCTTTCTCCATCGAGGGAGTATCAGTGGCATGGCTTACGTCTACAGCGATTCCGATATCAGGGTTGATTCCGAACGCAGAAGTCTTCGCTCCCCGCAGCCCGATTTCCTCCTGAACTGTCGCCACGGCGTGAATTTCGGCCCCCGGGTTTAATTCAGCCAGCTTCCGAGCCACTTCCAGCACGACAAACCCCCCGCCCTTGTCATCCATTCCTCGTGCCGCAACTAGATCTCCCTGCAATCTCTGAAAAGAATAATCCAGCACTCCGGGCGACCCTACTTCGATCAGTTCCCGCGCCTCCTCCTCTCCCTCGACACCTATGTCTATCCAGAGATCCTCCGGTTTGACTACCTTCTTTTGCTCTTCTTCCTCCAGGAGGTGAATCGGTTTACGTCCAACAACCCCGATTACTTCCTTTTCTTTCCCGCGTAACCGAACCCTCTGGCCGGGAAGAACTTGATGGTCCCAGCCGCCGATGGTGTTGAAAAATAGATAACCGCCCTCGGATATCTGGCTTACCATCAAACCGATTTCGTCCGTATGACCGGCAAGCATCACCCTGGGACTGCCCCCTTTGTTTATTACCGCAAAGGAATTACCGTGTAGATCGCCTTTGACTTTATCCGCGAACCCCCCTGCTTCCTCTTTCCATATTTTCGCTGCCCTGTCCTCAAATCCCGACGGACTGATGGTATTAACGTATCTTTCCAGAAAATCAACAGTTTCACTCTTCATCTGTATTTACCCCCTCTCTTAAACTTCCTCTATTCATCTATAGCCAGCTAATAAGTTCAGCAAAACCTTCTAAACCAACAAATGATTATCGGAAAAAAGATTACCAGGTTCAATCAACTCCATTGAACTATCGGTCCGGAGAATCAAACCTCTAGCCCAATTTTGATCTTGCAAAAAGGAAGAACCTGGACCATCCTTAAACAGATATGAAATTAATGAAAATAGTCCAGCAACAGTCGGGACTGTCGCGGCGCAAGGCGAGAGATCTGATAGAAGGGGGAGAAGTTACCGTCGACGGGAAGGAGGAGAGTAATCCGTTCGAGGACTACGTGCTGGATGAAATGGACCGGTTATACCTTCGGGGGCACCCCCTACCGACTTACCCACCGCAAAAGAGAGCCTACAAGTTCTACAAACCCACGGGGATGCTCTGCAGCCACGACGATCCTCATTACGGAAGGACGCTCGGACGCACCCTGAGATCGGAAGGTTTCATAGGTTACCGGTGGGCGGGAAGGCTCGACCAGGACGCGGAAGGACTTCTGTTGCTCAGTAACGACGGACAACTGGTCCACTCGCTGACTCATCCCCGCTACGAAGTGGAGAAACGCTACCACCTGTGGATTTCGGAGGACCTGGGCCACGGAAAAATAGGCGGGATTATCGAGCAATTTATGGAAGGAATAGAGGATAACGGCGATCTTCTCCGAATAAAAGAAGGTGGAGTTATAAACCTGGGTGACGAACACACTGAGATCGAGCTCGTACTGACGGAAGGCAAAAAGAACGAAATAAAGAGGCTCATGGACGCCGTGAACCTCACCATAGTCAGGTTGAGAAGAGTCGCAATAGGGCCGATAGAGCTAGGAGACCTATCTCCCGAAGATATCCAGAGAGTTTCTTCGGATGAATGGGAAAAATTGCGTGAATACAAGGAGTCAGCTCTGGATCAACGCGAGGACGGGTAAGAAAAAATGGAGTTCGTCGAGATATACCGCACCTGGAACGAACAAAAAGCGGGAATGATAAAGGAACTTCTCGGCGACTACGATATCGAATGTTACCTCTCTTCCCACATAACACATTCCGTCTACCCCATCCCGGTAGACGGCCTGGGAGAAATCAGAGTAATGGTACCCCAGGAAGAAGAGGAAAAGTCCAGGGATATCGTCGCTAATTTCTTTTCCCCGGTGGACGAGGAGTCAAACTAACATGGAAGAAGGGAACTACTCCTCCGAGCTGGAGAGAATGATAGCAGAACAGCTGAAGGAACGGGGAATTAACGACGAGAGACTGATAGACGCTTTTCTGGCCAATCCAAGACACCTCTTCGTCCCGAAAGATCAAAAACACCGGGCATATGCCGACAGACCGCTCCCGATCGGGGAGGGCCAGACTATATCGCAGCCTTACATCGTCGCCCTGATGTCGGATTTACTGGACGTGAACCCGGATGACGGTATCCTGGAAATAGGTACCGGTTCCGGATACCAGACGGCTATGCTGGCCACCCTTGGAGATATCGTCTACACCGTCGAAAAGAAGGGAAAACTACAGGAACGGGCAAAAAAGATCCACCGGAATCTCGGTCTGGAAAACATCAAATACAGAACTGGGGACGGCACGAAAGGCTGGAAGGAGCAAGCGCCGTTCGAGAAAATTATCGGCACCGGGTCCGTCCCCGGGGTCCCCGACAGCCTGATTAACCAGCTAAAAGATCGGGGAAGACTCGTCATTCCCGCTGGGTCTAGAAGGCAACAGCGGATCGTCCTGGTGGTTAAAGAGGGGGAAAGGATCATAAAGGAGAAAAAGTCCTATTGTAGTTTTCTGCCCCTGGTCGGCGAGGAGGGCTGGAGTAAGTAGACCTCGCAACGGAGCTCCGGTTCCAAGAAGATATAGAAAAGGATAGAAAAGGCTTATTCGCTCAGGAAGGTCACCCGTCGGGGCTGTCTCTTCGAGTCGAGCACCTAGTTATTTGAATATCAATTCCTGAGTATGTTATTCTAACAGGGATAGCCTATAATGATGTGTGAGTGAACGGCCTAGCCGAAAAAATCTTCATTAGGCTTACCAGTCCAGG
This sequence comes from Candidatus Bipolaricaulota bacterium, assembly GCA_021735245.1. Taxonomy (GTDB): domain Bacteria; phylum Bipolaricaulota; class Bipolaricaulia; order M55B111; family M55B111; genus JAGXLP01. The sequence continues at coordinate 56,405 of JAIPHJ010000010.1, read as the reverse complement.
AGGTACCAATGAAAAGATCGGTAAAATATCTTGTTTTAGCAATTCTTTTCTCAGTTTTAATGATCAGTTTAAACGGTTGCAATTCCAATAAAGAACCCACTGCTTCCTTCTCAGCAAACCCAACTACCGGGGGAGCTCCGCTCCAGGTCACTTTTGACGCAAGTAATTCAGAAGATCAGGACGGTATTGTCGACAGCTTTGACTGGGATTTTGGCGACGGGACCTCGACGGGCGGCAGAGTAGTAGAGCACAGTTTTTCCAGTCCCGGCGAATACACCGTGGAATTGACGGTTACTGACAACGACGGCGCGACCGCCTCAACAACGCAAACAGTAACAGTGGAGGAGAGTGGTCCTTCGGCAGCCCTGGAGGCAGAACCCCGGGAAGGCGAAGCCCCCCTGAAGGTCTCGTTCGACCTCTCCGGATCGGAAGATCCCGACGGCGTAATAGAAGAATACAACCTGGAGTTTGGCGACGATCAGTCGACTTCCGGAAGCGATATACTCGACGTAATCGAGCACGAATACAAAACTTCGGGCGAGTACACCGCGACACTTCAAATCACGGACGACAACGGTCTGTCAGGCTCCACGTCAACCACCGTAACAGTAAACAAGCCGCCACCCGAAAATGAACTACCTTCCGCTTCAATAACCCTCGATTCCGATACGGGAACGGCTCCGGTTACTCTGGAATTTTCTGCCGAGGATTCGAGTGATCCGGACGGGAATATAGAGTCTTATCTGTGGGAGTTCGGCGACGGCACAACCAGCAGGGGGTCCCAGGTAAGTCACAGCTACGAGCAGGCCGGAACCTACACGGTCAAGCTGACCGTAACTGATAATCGAGACGGAAAGGCTACGGCGGAAAGAACCGTAGAGATAAAACCGGCTACCTACTACCTGGGAGAATCGGCAAGTAACGGATCGGTCAGGATCACACTCCAGGACACCAGTTTTACCGAAACGATAAGCGATTGGAATGCCGGCGCGGGTAAACAATTCGTGATAGTAGAAATAACCGTAAGAGCTTTGGAAAACGACCAGTACCCCTCGAAATCACTCAACTTCGTACTGGAGGAGAGCGACGGAAGGAGTCAGACGGTTAGCCTAGCTACGTCGGCCCTCGACGAGTACTTCAGGAGTAACGTTCTGGAAAAAGGCCAGATATCGCGCGGGAAGATAGCTTTTGAAGCGCGAAAGTCATCGGACTATTACCGGTTAATCTACAACGCTCCCGACCAGGGACCGATTCAGTTCGAGATCTCCAACGAAAGCTAAACCCAAACAGATAGACAAACTAAAGAGGGCGGCAAGAACAAGGCCGCCCTCTCCTATTAATCACTAACTACGGTACTGCTATTTTCTAACTCCCTACTCCCAGCTCTTTCAGTGCCTGTACCATTTGGTCCGAAGAAAGCGCTCCGTGGTGCCACGCTGGATCGTCTTCCATGAAGGACACTCCCTTACCCAGGGTATTATGAGACACAATTACCGTGGGCTTACCTCTCCTGGAACTATTGTCGCGAAAATTCTCGTAAGCGTTCTCTATTTGCCCGTAGTCGTGGCCGTCGATCTCTATGACCCTCCAGCCAAAACTCTCCCACTTCTCAACCAGTGGAGCCACGTCCATGATATCGCTGACTTTCCCGTCAATCTGGCTATCGTTGTAGTCCAGCAGCGCACATAAATTACCCAGCTCCTTGTCTCTCGCCACAGCAGCAGCTTCCCACGTCTGGCCTTCCTGACATTCGGCGTCCGAAATTGACACGTATGTTCTGTAGTCCTGACCGTTCAGACGACCTGCCAGGGTGACCCCTGATCCAAACGAAAGCCCGTGACCGAGGGAGCCGGAGGAAAACTCAACACCGGGAGTTCCTTTGGCCGTAGACGGGTGGCCCTGAAGCAAAGCACCGAGCTTTCGGAAGTTATCAAGTTCTTCCTTCGGGAAGTAGCCCTTATCGGCCAGCACCGCGTAAAGCAGGGGGCAGGTATGTCCGTTCGAGAGGATAAACCTGTCCCTCCCCTCCCAGCCGGGATCCTCGGGCTTGTCGTTCAGGAACTCGTAATGAAGGACCGTCCAGGTATCGGCCATTCCCAGTGCACCACCGGGATGACCCGAGTCGGCATTAGTTACCGTCTTCAACACGTCAGCTCGCAGTTGATTCGCTTTTTCTTTTAACTCATTTATTTCCATGTTTCCTCCCGATTTAAATCATTCAAAACTGTCCCCCCCGCTTAATTAAGGGACTCAACTTGATAATTAATAACCCCAGAAAACTTCCTCTTATTGGTCATAGTAAATATAGCTTTTGGTTACTGTTCAGGAAAATCCTATCGGAGGCCGAGCGGGCACGGTTCCACCCTTTCGTTGGTCCTCCTTTTGACCTCCGGGCTTCCCGAACCGAGAAATTTCCGACTCGCGTGCTCAAACTGGTGCCTTCCCGAGAGTGCTTCTTATTGATAGTAAGCATTACACATAAACATTTAACCTCATTCCGTTATGGTAATATCCCTCTCCAGGAATTACCTGATGCAAGCATCAGGTAATTCCTGGCTCGGTCAAACATATGCGCCGCGTCGCTGGAATTTTCTCGGTTCGGTGCCCTTTCTTTGTGACAGTACAATGAAGAAAGGGTGGAGAGCGAGGCCGAGATCGGAAGCAGCGATTTCCACGCCGGGGAAATCGCCTGCGGTTTTATCGAACAGTTACCAAAAGCTAAGATCAGAAACACCTCGCTCCTGACCAAACAAAAACAATAGTATTAACTTAAAAGACTAACAGTCTTACTGACAATATCTTTAGCGGTAAGCCCGAAGTGCTCCACCAGTTCGTAGGCGGGGCCGGATTCGCCAAACCGATCCTGAATTCCGATTCTCTTGATTGGTACCGGCTCGTTCTCGCTTACTACCTCCGAAATCGCCGATCCCAGCCCGCCGATTACGTTATGTTCCTCGGCCGTTACGGCGGCACCCGTTTTCGCGACTGAATTAACAACCGTTTCGGAGTCGAGGGGTTTGATCGTAGAGACGTTTATTACCTCAGCAGATATACCTTTATCTTCCAGGATCTCCGCCGCGTCCAGGGAATTGGCCACCATCAACCCCATGGCGAAGATAGACACGTCGCTACCCTCCCGCAGAACCTCGGCTTTACCCAGTTCGAAGTCGCACTCCTCGTAAATCACGGGGAAAGCTGCCCGGGCCAGTCTTACGTAGACGGGACCGTCCATTTCGCCACCGACGGTCTTGATCACTTCTTTTGTCTGAGTGGCGTCCGCCGGTACAACAACTTTCATGTTGGGCAGGACTCTCATGTTGGAAACGTCCTCGATTATCTGGTGGGACGCCCCGTCTTCCCCCACGGTGATTCCGGAGTGAGTCGCCACTATTCGAACCGGAGCCGACTGATAGGCGATCGTCTGTCTGACCTGTTCCCACGGTTTTCCTGTGGCAAATACCGCGAACGTACTGGTAAAAGGCTTCTTACCCTCCATGGCCAGACCCGCAGCCATACCCATCATGTTTGCCTCAGTAATCCCAACGTTGAAAAATCGATCGGGGAACTCATGGCCGAAGTACTTGGTTCGCGTGGACCCGGCCAGGTCGGCGGTCAAAACAACTATATCTTCGTCTTCCTTGCCCAGCTCCGGAAGAACTTCCCCATAGGCGTCTCTTATCTTTACTTTCTCATCTCTGATCTCAACTAGTTTCGACAATATAACCTCCTTCAATCCAAAAAAGCAATACGATCAACTTCCCGGCGAAAACTTCTCGTCGTGCATAGGATAAAGTTTACTGAACTCCCTTACCAGCTCTTTGAAAAATTCGTACCCTCCCTCATAGCGCTTCACGTTCTTGCTAATCGGGGAAAATTCTTTCCCGGTTTTTACCATTTTCTCGCTGGCCTGTTCCAAACTATCGTAAAGACCCATAGCTTTATAACCAATCATAGCTCCTCCTATCAAGGTCGTATCTTCCGTCAGGGTTTTCCGCACGGGAAGTTCTGTCACGTCCGCAATAATCTGGGGCCAGAGGTCCGAGCGAGCTCCGGAACCTCCTATACTTATTCGATTATACTCAATACTGTTGTCCATCATTGCTTCTCTGACGAAATTTAGACTATAGGCGACACCCTCCAGGATAGCCCTCGCCATATGTGCTTTTTCATGATAATCTTTTAAACCAAAGAACGACCCAGTTGCCATGTTTCCGATTCTCGGGTCCCGTTCACCAGTAAAGTAGGGAAGGCTAAATACTCCTCCTGAGCCCGGCTCCACTCTAGCGGCATCAGCAATTATACTGGAATAGTTTCCGGAAGGTTGAAAGTTATCCCTAAACCAGCGAAGACCAACTCCCGCATTGTTTATTGCCCCACCTATCGCCCATTTACCAGGTAATAGGGCATAAGTCTGAAGCCGCCGTTTCTCCGGGTCGTCCAGCACCGGCTCTTCGGAGCAGGTTCGAATCATAGCGGTAGTACCCAGGTTACAGACTCCACCTTGCCCGTCCACTCCGCCCAACCCCAAAACCATCGCTCCTCCATCATATACGCCGAGTACGACTTCTAAGTCACTCTTTAGTCCCAACTCTTCCGCCAGTCCGGACCGAAGCGTTCCCAGAATTTCTTCACCGCGACCCACTCTGGGAAGTTGATCCCTGCCAACACCAGCCAGTTCCATCAACTGATCGTCCCACGTGAGGTCATTTATGTTGAGAATCTGACTGGAAGATGCAATTCCGGGATCGGTCACGAAATCATCAACCAGCTTTTTTAGCAAAAAGCTCTTAACATCGGCAAAGTATCTGCTCTTCCCGAAGATTTCCGGTTTTTCCTCTTTAAGCCAGAGAAGCTTGGGTAACTGATATGCAAACAGCGGAGGACAGCCGGTACGATTGTAAATCTCGGCGAGGTCGTCCCTGCTCTGGAATTCCCCCATGACGGACTTGGGTCGCTCGTCCATCAGGGTCATTACCCCGGTCAGTGGTTCACCGCCTTCGTCCAGCGGGAGAAACCCGAACTGGTAACCGGTCAGACCCAGGACTTTGACTTCTTCGCGGTTCCCTTTAACGGTTTTTCTAACTATCTCATTAAAGGACTCTAGGATCTCATCCGGGTCGTGTTCGGCCGCTCCCTTTTCCGGCCTGTGAACTTCCAGACTCCTGCTCGCCTGGGAGAGCACCCGACCTTCCGGATCGACCAGACCCGCCTTTATATTGGTAGTACCCACGTCAACAACTAGCGCCAAACTCATTTGCTAACCCCGGCACGATTGCCCTCTCTGAGAACCTTAGGGTTTACAACTTCTTCAGGTACTTCTCCTTCAACCAGTTTTTCGACGTCTTCAACCATCTTCTCGTCCATCGCCCTTAGGGACTTTTCCGTATAACTCCCGACGTGCGGCAGGATGTAGAGGTTATCCTCTCGCCTCAGCTGGTTCCTGGAACTCGGTGGTTCTTCCTCCAGCACGTCCACCCCGGCACACCTTACTTTGCCGGATTCAAGGGCACTAAGGAAGGCGGACTTATCTATCAGTTCCCCTCGGGCGGTATTCACAATTATCACGCCGTCCTTCATAAGACCGAATTCTTCTTCCCCGACGAAGTGGTAGTTCTCTTTGTTCAACGAGGCGTTGAAGCTTAAGAGATCGGAGTTACCCAGAACCTCTTCAAACCCCGCCGGCTTCACTCCGGTCTTCTCGATTACAGCGTCAGCTATGTTCGGATCGTAAGCGGAAACCTCAGCCCTAAACCCTTCCTTAATTATCTCCCCCACTCTGCTGCCGATGTTTCCGTAGCCAATAATTCCAACTTTCATTCCCGACAGTTCCTTGCCTACAAATTCCTTTCTTCGTTCCCATTGGTTTTCTTTTACTGCCTGGTTGGCCGGAATAACGTTCCGGATACAGGTCATAATCAAGGAAAGTGTGAGTTCGGCCACGGCGTCCCTCTCGGACTGGTGCCCTACCCGTGTAACTATAACTCCTGCCGTCGTCGCCGCTTCCAGGTCCACGTTGTCGCAACCTATTCCGTGCCTTGCAATCAGCTTGATATCACTGTTTTCCTCGAAAAACTCTTCCAGGAAGTTCGGGGTAACGCTCGCTATTACGTACTTGTAACCTGCCAGTTTCCTGGCCAACTTCTTCCCGTTCACGTCTGGATCAAACTGGAAACTTTCCACTGGGCCGAGCGATCGCAGTCGCTCCATCAGATCCTCGAAGTTCCGACCGAAAGTACTGGAATTTACGATAGCCGTCCGCTCTGGATATTCGTTTACCGAATTAATTTCCTTCACCTCAATTTAGACGTTTTTTATGTCCTGCCACTCGGTATGGAACGTCCCTTCTTCGTCCACCCTTTGGTAAGTGTGAGCCCCAAAGTAATCCCTCTGAGCTTGGATCATGTTTGCGGGCAGCCTTTCTGCGGTCAGAGAATTGAAGTAGTTCAAGCTGGCACTAAGGGCCAGACAGATCAAATCCGTTTTTGACAGAGCCGAGACCACCTTGCGAAGTGAGGGTATAGCTTCTCGATAATCGTCCTGGAACTCCTCGGAAGCCAGAAGGGTGTCGAGACCCTCGCTGGAGTAACTTTCGGAGATCGGATCCAGCAGGTCGGACCGGATTATACAGCCGTCCTTCCATATCTGGGCCACATCCTGGATGTCAAGGCCGTAATTATATTCTTCCGAGGCTTCTTCAAGTAGATCTAGTCCCTGGGCATAGGCAGTAACTATGGACAAGTACAGGGCTTTTCCCAGATCATCTTCGAAACCTTCGTAAGTTTCATAATTACCGAGTTCACCGTACAACTCGTCCAGACGACCTCGCTGATCCTTTCGAGCGGAAAGGAGACGAGCGTCAACGGCGGCTGTGATTGTCGGAACCGGGACTCCAAGATCAAGAGCACTCTGAGAAGTCCACTTGCCGGTGCCTTTCTGTTTTGCTGTATCGAGAATAACTTCGAGAAGAGGCCGCCCTGTCTTTTCGTCCTCTTCCCGGAGAATTTCCACCGTAATTTCCATTAAATAGGCGTCAAGTCGCTGATTCCAGGCTTCAAACCGGTCCGCCATATCCTCGTGACTTAGATCCAGCAAGTTTTTCATAGCCCAGTAGACCTCGGCTATCGACTGCATCACGGCGTACTCTATACCGTTGTGCACCATTTTAACGTAATGTCCGGCTGATCGGGGACCGAGGTACTTACACGTAGGTCCTTCGGGGGTCTGGGCCGCCGCCGATCGCAATATCTCCGAGACCTCGTCGTAAGCTTCGCGATGACCGCCGGGCATGATCGAGGGGCCGTGTAAAGCACCGTACTCGCCGCCACTTATTCCGGTGCCCAGATAATGCAAACCCTCTCCTTCTACTTTTTTGACCCTGCGGTTTGTATCCTGAAAGTGTGAATTGCCCCCGTCGATTATAATATCTCCTTCTTCCATTAGCGGAAGTAATTGATCTATCACCATGTCCACCGGTTTCCCGGCTTTGACGAGAATGAGTACCTTCCGTGGCCGCTCAAGGGAGGAGATAAACTCTTCCAGTTCATAGGTAGCGACTATATCCCTGTCACTGGCTCGCTTTTGCTTGAAATCCTTCGTCTTTGAGTCAGTTCGGTTGTAAACGGATACTCGATAGCCGCTTTGCTCGATATTCAGGGCGAGGTTCTGGCCCATAACCGCCATGCCAATGATTCCAAACTCCGATTCCTCTGAGGACATATTTACCTCCTAGACACCGCTGAAAGCGGAAAATCCTCCGTCTATCGGGATAACTGTCCCGTGAACGAATTTTGAACCATCTTCGAGCAGCCAGAAAACCGTCGTCAGCAGGTCCTCGGGATCACCAAACTCGCCCATAGGCGTGTGGTCGATTATTGTCTGGCCTCGCTCGGTCAGGTCCCCCGTTTCCTCGTCTATCAGTAGGTACCTATTCTGTTCGGTCAGCAGGAATCCCGGAGCTATGGCGTTAACTCTGATGTCCGGGGAGTAATTCTGAGACATGTGTACGGCGAGCCACTGAGTGAAGTTACTCACTGCAGCCTTCGCTGCCGAATACGCCGGTATCTTGGTGAGCGGGGTAAAGGCATTCATGGATGATATATTGAGTATGATGCCTTCTCCCTGCTCAACGAATACCTCGCCAAATACCTGCGAAGCCAGAAAAGTACCGAGAAAGTTGAGGTTAAAGACCTGCTGGACTCCTTCCTCGGGCAAGTCGAAGAAGCTCTGGTCCTCACCAGTCGTCGCCTTCGGGCTGTTTCCGCCGGCTCCGTTGATCAAGACGTCTATTCGGCCCCACCTGTCCTTAATTTTGTCGGCGGCGCTCTCCAGACTCTTCTTATCCAGGACGTTCGTTTCGATAGTCACCAAATTCGACCCGTCACTTTCAGCCTCTTCCTCCAGCTGGGCCATACTTTCCTCGTCCACGTCCAGTATTGCGACTTTAGCTCCTGCGTCAACCAGTGCCCGCGCCATCTCTGAGCAGAGCACCCCGGCTCCACCCGTTAAAACGACTACTTTACCGCTCAAATCGAAATTATCAACGATCTCCACTACCTTCACCCCTGAGTCAACAAATCCAAGTGATGTCCAAGGTGCGACTCCAGTAACCTGTAATGTCTCTCCTCGTACTCTTTAAGAAGATTTTTAATTTCATCCCTGAATACGTACTCGGTACCTTTCCGGTGATTAAGTACGGAGCCATAAGTCACGTGAAAGACCTGGCGCGGATCATCCCGGTCGAACAGGTCCGGCAATTTTTCGTCGGAAAGTTCGCCCGGACCGGGAACCTCCGAAAGGTCCGTCTCCACGTGGTAAGTGGCCCTGTCCTCGTCAAACCGCTCGAGGGCGAATTCGTGAATCCGCCGGAAGAGATCAGGGTCCTTTTCAGCCACCAGACGTATCGCTTCCAGGTAACTTGTCCCTGCTGTTTTAACGTGAACTTTCTCTCCGAGGTATTCCGCAAAATAGGGATAAATACTGAATTTATCCGAACCAGAGTGCAGGGAAAGCCTGTAGTCCCCAAATGATCTGGCTATCGCAGCGTGGGCCTTTAGTTGCTCTTCAAATCGATCGAGATCACCTATATAATCAATCCCTTTCTCGATATCCCCCACGAATCTCGGGGCCAGGCTAAACAAATCCACACCTCTTTCGGTCAACTCTTTGGCAACAAATACGTGCTCAAGTGGAGTCGTCGGCGTCTCCGTTTCATCGACCGAAACCTCGAATATGAACTCCCCTTTTCTAGCTTCGGAAACCCAGTCAAATGAATCCACGGCAAATTTAACCGCGGGAAAATACTTAACGATGGCCTTTTTTACTTCATTAGACCGGAAAATTCTCTCAAATTCGTAACCGTGACCAGGTAAACTGGCCGTAAATTTCCTGCCAGAATATTTTTCCAGTAACTCCTTACCCCTTTCCATCTTCCGGAGCGCCTCTTCAAGTTCAACCTCCGACATCGAATCAGCCTCGGGGGTAACGTGCTCGCTCGGATCACAGGTAAACATGTTAAAGCCTACAGCCGCAGTTTCTTCTATGGACTCCCTGGTTTTCAGGTGATCCGCGTCCGCGGCAAATCCTTCCCGGTAGCCCTCCTCAAATACCCCCCAGACGGCCGTGTTCATCACGTCCTGAGGAGTTCGGCCAGTCCTCTCCATTTCTCTTATCGACTGCTGGGCAAAGATCGGAAATACATCGTGTTCACCCAGAGATCTTTTATGGCCGGGAGTAGCCAGGCCGGTCCGATCACCGAAACCAAAAGAAGGTTTGGACGAGGGAAAGGATGGAACGAGCCAATCAAATACGTCCATCAACTGCTGAGCATTCTCCCAGGTCAGCGGACAAAGTTTTATATTTTCAGATTTTGCTTCGCCTTCGAAACTTTGAGCACCACTCCCGCTAACGTAAAGTCTTTTTTCTGTTCCTGAATTCCTTACTAAAGCATAGGTAGTATTATCCGTCCCGGTGATAGAATTCCGGTATATACTGTAGTTCTCCGGTAGTCGTTTCTCGATTCTTTTTGCCTTTTTCAAAATTTCACCCACTGATTAAACTTCTATCTCTATTCGAAAAACCAATATAAGCTAGATTTCAAATGGTGCTTCCAAACATACTTCTTTGTCAGGCCTGGGAAGAGATTCTAGTGAGCAAAAGCCTTCGTATCCTGCATTATCCAGTGTCGAAAACACTTTTGAAAAATCTATATGGCCATAACCGGGTGCCCAGCGATTGCTATCGGCAAGATGGACGTATATTAACTTCTTAGACGCAACCTCGATACTTTCGGCAATGGACGACTCCTCGATATTGGCATGAAAAGTGTCAAACAGAACTCCCATCCTCGGAGAACCTACTTCCTCAATTACGTCCAGTGCCTCTTTTACCGTGTTCACCAAAGAAGATTCGTACCTGTTCAATGGTTCAAAAGCGATATTGACCTTCTGGCTTTCAGCGTATTGAGCAATGTCCGACAGGTTCTGTGTCAGCCATCTCCGTGGTGGGTTGGATTTTCCATCGCCTCGTAAAGAGCCTATTATTACGGGCACATCTTCGAAATCGGCGGCAAAATCTATATGGCTCTTTAGTCTATCCCTGGCCATTTTTCTCTTTCCGGGATCCCTCTCAGTAATCGATATCCCTTCCACCCCGTAGGCCTGCCCTGTAGTAAGTGCCGATAATTTTAGTTCGTTATCCCTTAATTTTTCGGTTATTTTCCTTACAGAAACCGAATTCGGATCGGTAATTCCAAGCTCTACACCATCGTACCCGAATTCGGATATTAACTTTAGATCTTTATCCAGCTGACCCGGTTCAAAGGGACATAAACCGTGTTCGTCCTGTACCGGTAATACTACGCTTTTTTTCATAGTCCTCCCGAAAAAGTGACCCTGCCCCCTGAGTTACCTCCGGGGGCAGGGAATTTCGTTTTTCTTTCTAAAAACCAATTCTCGGAAGTTCGTAAACCGACTTCCAGCCCTCACTCTGCGGTTCCTTCAGGTACGGCTCCATTTCGTCCGCGTCACGCAGGGTGATCTTTTCCACGGGTGGAACTTCCCCGGGCGGGAACTCCTCTATAATCTGGTCGGTTACCAGCGTCAGGTACTTAAGGATTGCCGCTATCGGTCTCTTTGCCTTTTCAGGAGATGCCAGAGTAGGCTTACCAACGGCACCCTCCGGAGTACCTTCGAGCTCTATTGCGGAGTGACCCTCCCCTTCCGACCAGCGATGGGGTCGACGATAGGGATCTACGGATTTATCAAAGTGTCCTTCCGGTAGGAAGCTTTCCCCTTCGGAGTCCTGGGCTGAATCCATGTCGACCATTCCGTCCGGGAACATTAACTGTGCTACGGAGGTCTCCGCTTCTGCCGCATGGACAAAGTTGGTCTCAAAACCCCCTTCTCCCTCTCTGGGGAAGAAGAACTCCCTTACGGCTCTGTGCCAGTCCATTACCTGGAATATACCCGGTAAGTGATACCTTTCCATAAACTCGTGAAGCGCGGATTCAAGCATCCAGAGCTGTCCGTGATTGTTTATAATAATCTGTTTCCTGAATCCGTCGTTCCACAAGCCCAGCATAACGTAAATAAGATTTTCTCTCACTACTTCCTGAGGCATAACTACCGTGCCAGGCATACCGAGGTGGTGGTACGGATGGCCTCCGTAATTGAGTGGATTAAATGCAAGGTTTACCGGATGTCCCTGTTTTGCCGTATATCTCCTAAGTGCCTCGGCAATCTGAGTCACCATAAAGCTGTCCAGGCCACTTACGTTTGCCATCCCGTGGTTTTCGGTACAACCTACGGGAATGATAACTATATCGTTCTTTCTTCTTTTCTCGACCAGCTCAGAGCGTGGCGTAGTCTGGATATAGCTTCCCGCCTTCCCCAGTTCGGGCTCGGACGGTACTCCGTATTCGTCAAGAATCCCGTCTATTTCATCCATCGATGCGTCCCACAGTTCCTTCTTCAGCCTACCAACTTCCGTGTCTTCGAAAACAATACCGGGGTCCTCAGTCGTTATCCAAAGGTCTTCAGACATATTCCCTCCTTTAATGGGTTGAAAACTTCAAGGATTAATTATTACTTTACCGTCTTCGCGTTTCGACGCTTGCTTGACCGCTTCCACGCCATCTTCGAGGTCAAACTTGCTTGTTACGATCCGCGAGTTGTCGACCAATCCAGCACCAATCATGCGTATAACTGAAGGGAAGATTCCGTGTCCTGAATGCCCCTGGGCTCCGTATATCTGGGCTCTCCGTACCTGAAAAGTCTCGAGATACATCGGAACTCGCTGGGCGGCCCTTCCCACTTGAGACATCTTTCCGTTTATTGCCACGGAAGATTCCATCTCGGGAATCGTCTGAGCCGGAGCACCGGCTGCCTCGAGCTGAAAATCGGCGCCTTCACCGTTGGTGATATCCATTACTACTTCCGTAGGGTCGACTTCTCTGGGATCGAAAGCGTGATCCGCCCCAACTTCACCTGCCAGTTCGAGCCTTTCCGGTGATATCTCAAAAGCAATTACTTTAGAAGCACCGGACGACTTAGCAAGCTGAATTGCGGCTAGGCCAATGGGACCGGCCCCGTAAACCACGACGTAGGATCCCGGACGGAAACCTTCGCCCCGTTCGAAGATCGAATTGTAAGCCACGCTCGTAGGTTCAGTGGTAGCCGCCACGTCCCATGCCATCTCTTCATCGTCGTAGCGATCAAATATTGCATCCACGTCCCAGCAAAGCTTTGCGGGAACGGCAATGTATTCAGCCATTGCTCCGTCTATTGTTATGCCCAGTTCTTCCAGGTTTTCACAGTGGTTGGGTAACCCGTCTCGGCAGGCTCTACAGTGGCCACACCAGACCATTTCTTCGGTCGTTACTCTGTCACCAACTTCAAATTCTTCCGTCTCCGGCCCACTCCCTACTTCAACTATCTCCCCGGCAAATTCGTGCCCAATAGCGATTGGAAACTTAGTGAGGCCGGGATAGAGCATGTAACCGTCCTCGTCAGTCTCGTAAAAGTGAATATCCGATCCGCATACCCCGCAGGCCTTTACTTTTAACAGAACTTCGCCTTCGCCGGGGGTCGGTTTTTCGACGTCCCGGACCTCCATGTCGGGGTTACGCCATACGTTGTTACCTTCGATTACCTTACCCGTTTCTTTTTCAAATTCACTGAGTTCGTAATCTTCTCGCGGCTCCCAGTCCGCATCAACAACTAATGCTTTCATAAGACCTCCTTAAATTAACTGTAATTATAAGTGAATGAGACGAACAAAAACTAATCTATCTCGTCTAGTTCAACCGGTCTGTTTTCCTTTCTTGACATTTCCGCTGCATCGGCTAACACCACCGCCATACGGCCATCTTCACCAGAAGCAGGTGAATTCTCGCCGCTTCTTATAAATTCCGTATAGGCTTCCATCTCATTTTCGTAAGCTTCTCGATACCTTTCGGTGAAAAAGTGTAGGACCGGATCTTGCCTGGCTCCCTCGACATCGGATACCTCGATTTGGGTTTCCCTTGGATTTGAAACTTCTATCTTTCCCCCCGACCCCAACACTTCCAACCTCTGATCGTACCCATAAGAAGCCTTCCTGGAATTATCGATAAGGCCTATTGCTCCGTCCTCAAATTTTATCAGAACTCCTGCAGTATCTATATCCCCAACTTCTCCAATATCTTCATCAATTAATACGGATCCATGGGCATAGACTTCTTTAACTTTCCCGGGCATCATAAACCGCGCCATGTCAAAATCATGAATCGTCATGTCAACAAATAAGCCCCCGGAGGCTTTTACGTAATCCATGGGTGGGGGTTCGGGATCCCTGCTGGTTATCTTAAGGACGTTAGGCTGGCCAATTTCACCCTCCCTAACCCGTTTCTGAGCTCGCCTGAAACTCGGATCGAATCTCCTGGAGAAACCAACCTGGAACTTTATTCCCGCTTCCTCTACGACTTCCAGAGCTTCGTCAATTTCGTCAAGATCAAGCGCAATCGGTTTTTCGCAAAAAACGTGCTTGCCGGCTTTCGCAGCGTCTTTAATTATTTGAGCATGTGTGTTAGTCGACGTACAGATCACTACTCCGTCTAGATCCGACCGGGACAAAACGTCGTGATAATCTTTATACGTATCTGGTTCCCCACATTTGGCGGCACACTCTTCCAGGGCATCTTTTCTAGTGTCGGAAATCGCCTTTAGTTCAGCAGACTGAATATTGAAAGCAAGGTTCCTGGCGTGGATAGTCCCTATTCTTCCCACTCCTATTACCGCTAGGTTTATTGTATTTTTCATTATTCCTCCGAGAATAAACAACTTAAATCGAAGTCATTTCTTTTTCAAAGGATAGAACTGAGAGCCTACTTAACTTTTGCCGTAATGAAAGTCTTCATTAAGGGTTCAATGGCCTTTACCAGCACATCAGGCTGAATATTCGGAGCAAATACCATCTTTCCAGCAATCAAGATAAATGACGACCTGGCAGACTCTACGCGGCCAATTGCCTAAAACCAAATACATTAACTCCATCTACAGGTCTTATACTACCTTGTCGCCTCCATTTTCCCCTGTGCAATTACCTCAGCAATGTCCTCCGGATCTTCCACGTCTTCTTTTTCAAGGGCTCCCAGTTTCTTTCCATTATCCAGCATTATAAACCTGCCCGCGACTGGATAGACGTGGTGCACATTGTGGGTAATAAATATTATTGTAGCGCCCTGGCTCTGGGCCTCACGAATGTGGTCAAGAACCGTGCGTTGCTCTCGAATGGAAAGGGCTCGAAGAGGTTCATCGAGAATTAACAAGTCTGCTCCGTAATACATCGCCCGACCGATTGCAATTGCTTGACGTTCTCCGCCAGAAAGTATATTCACGAATTCATCCGGAGATCTCATTTTTACACCTATCTCGGAAATGACCCTTCGTGACTCTTTATTCATCTCACCATGATCCAAAAAGGAAAAAGGACCAAAGTCGGTAGTGGGTTCTTTTCCGAGAAAAAAGTTCCGGGCAATGCTCATTGTTTCCACCAGAGAGGATTCCTGGTGTACTGTCTCTATACCCCTCTCTCGGGCTTCACGGGGTGTAGAAAAATCAACTTCCTCCCCTCGGAAGAGGTATTCTCCTTTAGTGGGGGGAAAAACTCCTGAAATAATGTTAATGAGAGTCGACTTTCCAGCTCCGTTATCCCCCAAAAGCCCCACAACTTCATTTTCGGAAATCTCTATGTCCACACCCTCAAGAGCGTGCACGGGACCAAAATCTTTACAGATACCCTCCATCTCGACCAGAGGTTGTGATCCGTTATTTGCCATATCTCCTCCCTTAACTCTTCAGCCCGCTTAGCTTTAGATTAATCGTGGCGGCTATTATTAAAATTGCCCCTACAAAAGCCTGGTACCAATAGGACGGAGCGCCAACCAGAACTAAACCGGAACGGACCATACCCATTATCGAGGCTCCAAAGGCGGCTCCAATCACAGTCCCGTACCCGCCGGTCATTAACGTCCCACCGATGACTGCCGAAGCTATCGCTTCTAGTTCCATTTGTTGGCCGAAAGCAGCGTTTGCCAGACTGAACCTATTTATTGCAATCGTACCCGCAAAAGCAGCCAGCATCCCTGAAGCCATAAAGTTCTTTATTTTTACCCACTCCACGTTCACTCCCATCGTCCGGGCTACTTTCTTATTTCCACCCGTAGCTAAAACGTGGTTTCCATATGTCGTTTTGGTCAAAATTATCGTAAACAACACGATAATCCCCAGAAACCAGAGGTGAGAAGGACGAAATTTGAGGAAAAAGTAATCAGTCAACACCTCGTTAATTATCGAGTCCTCGGTAATTACCACCGAACTCCCCCCGGTTATCCCAACCAGCAAGCCCCGGAGAAACATCAACATTCCAAGGGTGGTGATAAAAGAGGGTATCCCCGCCCTCAGGGTAATCATTCCATTTATGAATCCGATAACCGCCCCAAACGAGATTGCCAATACGAAGGCAATTATTGCACCCAGGGGGAAGTCCAGAGCGTTCACCAAAATCACGTATAAAAAACCACCCATTGCATATACACTGCTAACGGAGAGGTCGAATTCCCCCGCAATCATCAAGAACGATATCCCGATCGTCATAATACCCAGCTCGGCTGTCAGGGTCAGGACACCGCTAAGGTTATTGAGGGTAGCAAACCGTGGACTCAACCCGGAAAAAATCAAAAACAATACGGCAAAAGCCACTACAGCACCTAACTCGGGGCGGCGGCGAAGACGTTTGAACAAACTCTTTGTCAGGCCGTCTTCTCCTGAATCTTCCAAGATATGACCACTCTCCCGTATATTTTTACTACTCGCCTACGTCGAGCGATGAAAATTAAAAAAGCGGGGCGAGCCGTGAAAGTAACTCGCCCCACTCAGTTTGATAACGAGGTTATCTGTAATCCTTGTCTGCTAGTTTTTCCAAGGTCGAGACGTCTGCCTTCGTAATGACCGACGGACCAGTAGAAACAGGTGCAGGTGGAGGGGCTAATCCGAGTTTGGCGTTTAGATACGCAAGTTCCACACCCAAATATCCCTGCATATACTGTTGCTGGTCGAGGGTGAACATAATCTTTCCGTCTCGGATGTAATCAAGAATAGTAGGGGAAATGTCCATCTGACAGATTTTGATGTCTTTTCCAACGTCATACCCTTCGTCTTCCAACCTCTTTATTATCGCTTCTGTCCTCTGAGTATTACCGCTGAATATGACACCTGTGTCAGGGTGCCTTGTCAGGTAGTTAACGACAAGTTCTGCTCCTTGAGCCGGTTCCACTCCAATATCTAACGTGCCTGCCTCTACTCCATTAGCTTCGAGGGTTTCTACCCATCCATTCCCCCTGGCCTCAATATTCCGAGCACCGGGATGATGGTTGACGTATAATCCTCTTTCGAGACCTTCAATCCGCTTCATCGATTCCCGAGCCGCCTTAACTCCAATAAAGTGGCTATCCATACCTACGTAGGTCAATACCGGTATACGCTTGTCACGAGACCTGAGGTCCGGGGCATTTATCCCGATCACCGGTAAACCATCCTTTATCGCGGGTCGAAGAATGTCGTCCATGGCTGGCGGCTGAGTCAACGTAACGACTAAAGCGTCCGGGTCGGCAGCAATTGAGGACTCAAGCGTTGATATAAATTCAGTAAAGTCGTAGCTCGAAGGTCCTGAATAGGTCACTTTAAGATCATCGTGATTTGCAGCTGCTTCCTTAACACCCTTTTCAACCACCTTCCAGAATGGGTCAGCTATTCCACCATGGACTACTACTCTAATGTGATATTGGTCTTTTATAACATCCTGACTGTGGACGGTTGCGAAACTCCCTACTAAGGCTACACCAATCAAAAGTACGACAAGTAAACTGGATTTTAATTTTTTATTCATCATAAAACCCCCTACAAATAATATTTGGTTATAATACTGTTCCGTCCGGACCTTACAAAGAGGTACTTCCGGACACACCTATACTAGTTCCTACGACTTCTTACTTCTACTCCTGATTTAATCACCCCCTTCACGCAATGCTTTTATCTCCCTTCAGAATAATTAGCGAGGACCTCTTGTTCCACGTTATCCAGATGCTCTCTAAGTGCCGTTTCCGCCTGAGACATATCTTCTTCCAGCAAGGAATCTAGAATTCTTTCGTGTTCCTTCAGCGCTGCTTCAATCCTTTCGTTTAAATGCCTTGTTAATCCAATTAAGTTGTGAATCCGTTCCGTGAAATCCTTGAGCAATTTATTATTGGAATTATCTATGAACATCCTATGCAATTTTTCATCGGTCTCGTCAAAGAGTGTCCTCAATTCCTCGTGAGACAAGTTGTTCTTTTTCAGTTCTAGTGTTTTCGACTTCAACTCCTGCAGGGCATCATTAGGTATCTTGGAATAAGATTTCCTCAGTGCAAAGGTCTCCAATAACTTTCTCATTTCAGAGATATCTTTAATCTGCCGGGAAGTCATATTTATTGCAAAATAACCCACTCTTGGTTTCACTTCTACCAGACCTTGGTCAGCTAATCTTTGCAATGCTTCTCTCACAGGAGCCCGGCTAACCCCAAATTCCTCTTCAAGTTTGCGAACGTCTATCTTTTCCCCCTGCTTTATTTCGACATTTATTATTCTGTTTTTGATCTCCTTACTGATTTGATCTGCAAGACTTTCTTTATTCAATTGCATTCGGTTTCCCTCGCTTATGCCATTTTGATATTTAATATATCAATATTTAGAATATCAGATCCTGGCTAAATGTTCAAACGCTATAAAGATTTTTAGCGGTAATAGTCGCTCGTCTCAAAAAATTTAACCAGCAGACGTGTCTCCTGTGGACCTCTGGAATTCTACCTATCCTGCAACTGACGCTCTTTTCAGGCCGAATTAATTAACCTTCGTCTTCAAGCCTCAGTTTAACATACCCGATTTGTGTCCGATTGGGCAAGCTAGAGTGCCTTCTGCAATTGTTCCAGTAATGTATTCTACCTCAACGATTCCCTTAGTTCTTCTAAATTCTGCCCCTCACGAAAAGCAATCGATCGGGGGGTTTAAGGTTGCCGCTGAACGATTCCATGTAAACGCTCCCTCTGGTACCCATCTTCCGGTAGGATATTTTCACGCTATCCTCTATCAGAGTTTGATTAGATTTATTCGAGGTATCAAGCTCTCCCTTGCTATAAAAGCTCAATTCCCGTACATTCACAGCTGTTGCGAGGATCGATACAATAACAACTAAAACGATGCCGAGGGGAATAATTGATGGAACTGTGGATGATTCTTTTACCGTTATTTCTGGGAATTGCTATAGGCTACCTGGATTTGTGGCCAGGTTTACTCCGGAAAGTCGACGGTCCTCTTTCTCGTGTGGCCTTACTATTCCTCTTAACCCTGATGGGAACGAAAATCGGTTCCGACAGCGAAATACTGAAAAATATCGGTAATATTGGCTTTCAATCACTATTAATTTCTGCCGGCAGTATCGTCGGTAGCGTTACGATTTTAAAATTGATATCTCCCCTGTTCAGCAGTTTTACCGACGGAACCGAAGGAATGGACGGCGTATCCCCAAAACTAGACTTAAAGCTAACGTTATCGATCGTAGCAGTTCTAATATTGGGGTTATTTCTAGGATACTCGGTTATCCCGGAAACTTTTATCGGGACAATAGATTTAACCATAACCTACGTTCTGGGATTATTACTGTTAGCGGTAGGCATATCTCTTGGTTTGAACAAATCCATCTTCAACCAGGTCTCGGGACTGGGCTGGAGAATTGTTCTACTACCGATCAGCATAGCGGCGGGAAGCATAGCTGGCCCCCTAGCTATCAGTTTTTTTCTCCAGCTTACTCCGATCGAGGCGGCTGCGGTGGGTGCCGGGTTCGGCTGGTATAGCCTTTCCGCGATCTTGCTGTCGAAACTTCACGGACCGGAGCTTGGCGCAACGGCTTTCCTCGCGAATATATTCCGGGAAATGCTAACCTTTATTCTCCTACCGCTCACGGCAAGGTTTATCGGCAAGATAGTCAGTATTGCCCCGGGAGGAGCTACTACTATGGACGTAACACTTCCCCTGTTGAAGGAAATATGGGGAGAAGGGATAATACTTCCGGCCTTTTTCAGCGGCGCAGTTTTATCTTCGCTGGTACCGCTGATAGTACCCTTACTAATTCGTATTTAGCCATCCAAAAAGGTTAATCCCTTTCCAAATCAAGAGAAAAACTAATGCTTTTCCTTTAAAATTAGCTTTTAGTTCAGAGAATTAAAAAACCCTGTTGGGCAATTTAACTGAAAATATTCTCACCCACCAACTATTCCGCGGGGAGTGTTCCTGACTCCCCGCGAACAGTCTAATCAAGACTATTTTCTAGCTCATCCAACCAGTTCGATTAGAACACCCAACAGAGTCAATCTTCGGGAGTTAACTTGATGATGGAGTTTTCCGTTAATCCTTCTCTATTTTCAGTTCCCCTGAGCTCGTTTCTACTGCTTTCAGACTTTCCCTGACACCTTCTTTGAGGTTTTTGCCCGTCTTGAATGCGGGAACTACCTTACTCGGTACCTTAATTTTCTCGCCCGTCTGCGGATTAATTCGTTCAGTTGCTTTCCTGGACCTTGTTTCAAACTTTCCGAACCCCGTTAAGAGAACCTCTTCGTTGTTCTTCAGTGCCTCGGTAATTATATCAATGACCGCATCAAGCGCTTTCTTAGAATCCTTTTTGGTAAAACCAGTAGCCTCACTCAGTCTGTCGACAAACTCGCCTTTGTTCATGTGAAATTTAACCTCCTGTTGGGTTTAATTTAACATTACCAAACCGTAATGTGGATTATAACAGTGCTTAACCTCAAAATCCAAGTATTAAAAGGAAAACCGACAAAATATCTAACCAAAAATTCTAACCAACCACACCTTAACTTAACTTTATATCAATCCTACAGTGGATTTCAAGGCTTTTCGGCGCAAAACCGGATGACTATTGTATAGCAAGAGAAATAAGTTAACATAAACAGTATTATTAACCTGCCGAAAAGCGAGCCGATAATTCCGGACCAAAACTCAGGTCTTGGACAAAAATTAACCGATTAATACCCGGAACAAGCCCCGGGAAGCTCTCGGTAATTTTAGTAACCGACCTCAATCTGATATAGTTTATATCATAATCGGTGAGGTAAATGCAAACGAAAATCGTGGTCAATCCAGTAGCCGGGCGGGGAACTTCACTCAAGGTACTGCCAAAGGTAAAACATTGCCTTGATTCCGAAGGAGTAAAGTACGAGATAGTCCGAACAAGGTTTCCGGATCACGCAACTGAACTTGCCGGAAAGTTGGAGGCCTCAGGGGCCAGAGTAGTGGCAATGGGCGGTGACGGCACCGTACGGGAAGTACTTAACGGAATCCGGTCCCCGGACACTCCAGTCGGAATAATTCCTGCAGGGATGGGCAACGACTTCGCCCGGAGCCTGGGTATACCAACGGACGTTTCCAGAGCTACGCAACACCTCGTTAACACGGAAACTAAAAAGGTAGACCTCGGGGTTGAACGGGGGAAGTTCTTCAACGTCATGGGGGTCGGGTTTCCGGCCCACGTCGTAGAAAGGGTTAATAGATACAAAAAGGGACCCGTAAGGGGCCCGTTGATCTATCTGATCGGATTGTTGCGCTCCCTAACTGACCTGGGCAATTACGAGTTTCACCTGGAACTGGACGGTAATTCACGCACCCAAAAAGCAAATGCAGTATTCGTAACGAATTCCCGATTTACCGCAGGGGGTCTAAAACTGGTACCTCAGGCCAAACTGGATGACGGTTTACTGGACGTTGCAATTATTTCCGGAGCGGGGAGGATGGAACTTCTGCTTGCGTTGAGACAGGCTTATCGTGGAAACCATATAGACCACCCAAAAATAGAATTTCTGAGGGCAAAAAAGGTTAGAATAGAGTCAAAAGCTCGGTTAATAAAGATGTTCGATGGCGAGTTAGAAGGGACAACACCGACTGACCTCGAGGTTGCCCCTCGAACTCGAACCATAATAGTCCCCGAAAAAGGCGGATAAGAAAAATAAAAGGCCTTCTCTTAAAATTGACCGATAAATCTAAACTCCGGAGCTAATCTCCATCAATGATGGCCTCATCTATAATGGTCCTATCCGCTTCCATATCAACGTTACATCCAACTCTCTCGGCCTCTACACCCCGGTTGATCCGAGCGACCTCAACCGTTTGCAGTTCTATTTGGCTCTTATCTACTGAAACTCTTATGTAATGCAGGGAATCACCTTTTGTCCTACGGGAGAAATCAAATCGGGACGATAAATTACCCGTGGGAGCACCTCCGCCTCCGGTAACCACGTAAGTTACTCCGTTCTTAATTGCTCTTTCGTAAGAGTGGACATGCCCGTTAAACACCAGGTCCACTCCGTGTTTTTCGAAAAGCGTGCCCCAGCTATCCGCCAACCCTGCGTCCACTCCTTCTGAGTACTCCGAAGAATAGATCGGGTGGTGAAATATTACTACGGTAATCGGCTTCGTATTATTTTTAAGCTCCTTGGCCAGCCACTCACGTTCTTCCAAAAAATTCGAGAGCCCCATCTGGTCTGCGTTCGAATCCAGGACTATAAACTTAGCCCGGCCGTAGGAGAACGAATACCACTGCTTGCCGTAGTCACCGCCCCCCGACGGTAGTCCGAATGCTTCGTAATAACTTTCGTCATTTCTCTCGTGGTTGCCCAGCGAGGGGACCAGCGGAGTTGACTTACTGAACGGCTCGATCGCCCAGAAGAAATTCCGCCAGTTGTTAGAAACCGGACTTTCAACTAGATCTCCCGTATGAATAATGAACGAAGGATCGAAAGGGTCCAGGGCCATTTCCGAGGCGACGAGCCTATGTCTCCTGGGGCATGTTCTGGTGTCCCCGTATACGAAAAAGGAAAAGCCATCGGTCTCAGGTTTCGGACTTCCAAAGTAATTGACCTCCTCACCCCCGGAGTCCTTACCGATTCTGTAGACGTACTCCACCCCCGGTGTCAGCCTATCCAGCTTGACCTGATGGAAAAGTCCTCCAGCCTCCGGCTCCTCGGAACTCTGTCTCAACTTATTTTGTTCGAGATAGAAATCCGCCCGGTCGTAATCCAGAATTCCAGTGGATGCACTTTCGGTCTTCCAGTTTACTACTGGAGCCGAATCGTCCTTCAGCGTGAGATACGGCCCCCAAAGAGGTTCGTCAAGCCCCTGCCCCTCAGCGGAAAAGGCAGTGGAGGCTAACACAACCACCAGTAAAAAAACCCAAAAAACAGTAAGTCCGTAACTCTTATTCCCCAAACCTCCCAGCTTCATATTCTCACCCCTATTAAATAATCCATAACTTAAAACGTCGCTATTCACCCCTACTCTCCGCCGGTCGCAGTTCCGGATTCCTGCTTTGATTCAGAATTGCTCTTTAATTCACCCATTAATTTATACATTCTCTGGAGCGACATGAGCCAGGAAATAGTCGACTCCGCTCCCTCGTTTTCGTTTACACGAGAAGGATGCAATCCGTCCCTGCACCCACCGCTCCGAAAGTCGTACAGGGTGACGCCAAGATCGTTTTTCCCCAAAAACCAGTTGAAAGCCCTGTAGATGTTTTCCAGATAAACCCTGGATTCAGTCGCTTTCCAGGCCTGCCAATTTGCGTCGATCAACGCTGCTACCTCAACCGGCTGCTGGTCATAATCAGCCTTATCTTCCCCACGAACGAGCCAGCCGTCGTTGCCGATTAACGACATAATACCTCTGCTGGAATCGGTTTGAATCTCCATTAACCAGCGAAGGCTCTTCAGCCCCCAGTCTCTCATCTCTTCGTTCGAGGCAAAGTCACCCCAGCAAATAAGGGCCTGAGGTAACCGAGCGTTTTCGTAGGTAACGCTGTCCTCGGGCCAGACCCAGTCCTCTGAAGAATTTTCTTTAAACCTCTCCAGCAATTTATTCGCAAGAGACGTTCCCAGTAATTTCGCGTTCCTGTCACCTTCGAACTTGTCGAGATATCTCCTGATTCCCATGATACAGAAGGCCCAGGCACGAGGAGAGGTAAAATCACTGATCGGGTCAACTGCCCGATGAAATAGCTGATTCCCGTAGCCAACCAGGGCTTCGTTAGGCCTCTTTCCGATCAACGTGCCTGCCGCCCAGACCAACCGCCCGTGAGCATCCTCGGTCTTTTCCTCCCGCTCCCACTGTCTGTCGAAAGATAGGTAATTTCTCGCCTGCCCGGACCCGGGATCGATAGCTGACCCAAGGAACGATAGATAGGTTCGGAGCAAGTCCAGGGCAGAATCGTCACCGAAGACCTTCCACTGGTCGAGAGCAACTATTGCACCCCGGGCGTTATCGTCGGTCGTATATCCAAATTTTCTGTTCGGGACGGTATAAGAAGCGTGTTGATAGATTCCAGTATCGTCAGTCAGGGTTTTTAAGTAATCTATATTCACTTCCGGCAAATCGGGAAGACTATCGCTGGGATCGACCTGGCTGCCGAAAGATACTCTGGCGTCTTTCTTGTATTTCTTTATCGCCTCGTCGTACTTCTCCTGGTACTTGGCCGCCACCGAATGCCATATCATATCCCTGCCAAACTGATAGGCCTTCCTTCTCATAGACTGCCGCTTTCCCTCATTTGCCAGGAGGTCGATAATCGCTTCCCCTGTTGCGTCCGGGTCTTCGAACGGAACGAGCTTCCCCCTGCCGTCAGCCAGCATTTCTTCAGCATACCAGTAAGGCGTGGAAACCACGGCATTACCAAGAGCAACTGCATAAGCTAGAGTTCCTGATGAGATCTGCTCCCGAGAGAGGTAGGGGGTAAGGTAAATATCGCTCGTAACCAGGTACTTCTTTAGTTCGTCCAGCGGCACGAACATCTCGTGAAATACCACGTTATTCTGAAGTCCCCTCTCCCTTACCATCCGTTCCAGGTTCAGCCTATACTCTTCGCCCCTCTCTTTTTTTACGTGAGGGTGGGTGGCCCCCAGAACTATGTAGAGAGATTCGGGAAATTCCTTGGCAACCCGCTGCATAGCTTCAATTGCAACTTCTATGCCTTTATTGGGGCCCAGCAGTCCAAAGGTAAGTATCACCGAACGACCCTCTATTCCGTAGTCCTCTTTGTAATAAGAAGTATCCAAAAAAGGTACGTCAGGTGCACCGTGGGGAATCATCGAAACTTTGTCCGGTGGTACGTCGTAGACGTCCCGAAGCAAATCTTTGCCTTTGTTGGCAAGCACGACGACTTCCGTCGATAGCCCACAAACCTCTTTAAGAACCTCCCGCTGGTGGTCCGAGGGGTTCTTAAGTATTGTATGAAGCGTTGATATTACGGGTTTTCTTACAACTTCCAGGAAGGTCAGGAGGTTTTCCCCGTCTTCCCCACCAAAGATCCCGTACTCGTGCTGAACGTTGACGACCCTGGTATCGGATAGATTTACGTAGTCCGCGGCCCTTCGATAATCAAGCTTGTTCTGGGCGTTTATTTCGAATCCCACTTCCGGTCCGTACTCGTAGCCTTCGGGCCGATCGTTTAGAGCCGCGATTTTAACTTTACCTTTTGCGGATAGTTCTTCTCCGTATCTTTGGGATACGTTCCTGGCTAAGTCGTGAGTAAAAGTCCCGATCCCGCATTTCCTGGGCGGATAAGTGGCTAGAAACGTGACGGAAGTCTTACCAATTTTTTCATCGGTCATACAACCACCCCCAAATTAACTAGTGCCTAAATTGTTAGACTCTCTTCCTTGAGACCAGCTTTTAAGTCAGTTTATAGGATGGAATAAGTACCCTTTGAGATATTTAATTGCTTCACCCACCGGGGAAGTTAAAAAAGTTAAAATCAACCTACTCTCACGAAATTTCAACCCAGCATCCAGACCTCCAGCACTTAGTTGAGGATAGCTCCTTGGTTATGAGAAAGTAAACTATATTAACTCAGGCTGCCTTGCGTCTTAAACTTACGCATTTATTATCCGGACAACTCTTCTCAACTAGGTGCTCGGGGACCAAATCTCGCTGTAAAATACCCTTTATCGATAACCTCTTCCTTTCTAGTGTGTGTTAAAACTGCTCAATTAAGGTAGTAAAAAACGATCGGCACCCAGCATGGAATTATTTTAACCCGTAGAAGTCCAGCAATTTCGGAAAACGTTCAGGTTCAAATGACAGCCAGTCATACCGGTGATTGGTTAGCTTTAACCGATCGAATCAGTAATTGGGTCAGCATGCAAACTAAACTATTCAGAACTAACTGGCCAACAGGTAATGCATGAGGCCGTCCAATTCAGCCGTAGCCACTCCGATACTGGAGTCGGCGGCTCCGTAATAAATCCTTAACTTTTTATCTTCCTCTCCACCCACTAATACCGCTCCCGTGGGAAATACTACACCCGGAACGTCCCCTCTGTACTCGTAATCTTCCCTTGGCCCCATCACCCAGGGGTCGGCTCGTTTGATCACTTTCGTCGGGTCTTCGTGGTCCAGTAATGCCAGACCAACTCTGTACAGGCTTCCTGAAGCCGTCTCCCGAACCCCGTGATAGATAATCAGCCATCCCTCATCCGTTTCTATCGGCTGGGGACCAAGTCCGACCTTTGCGTCGTCCCACCAACCGCTTCGCCTGGTTAGCAATATCTCGTGTTCCCCCCAGTGTACGAGATCTGGGGAAAAAGATATCCATATATGTTGCTCTCCCCTGACTATCGGCCGATGAATCAATACGTACCGATCACCGAACTTCCGGGGAAACAGTGAAGCGTCCTTGTCTTCCGGTGACAGCATCACTCCTCGCTTATCAAAAGTCTCGAAATCCTCCGTGAAGGCTAGCGAAACCTGGGGTCCCGCCGGGGAGAAGGAAGTATAAGTTATCGCGTACTTTTCTAATGGTTTGAACCATACTATCCTTGGATCTTCCAACCCCCACTGCTCCTCGTGAAACTCCTCCGATCGGGATAAGGTAGGACTATCATCTACTTTCCAGTCCGTCTTACCGTCCTGGCTCCGGGCCACCGTAAGGTGAGAAAATCCTCGGCAATCCTCGACCCGACAGAGCAATATGGTCTCTCCGTCCAGCCTGGTCGCACCGGGGTTAAAGACGGAATTTGCCACGTAAGGCCATTCATCTGCCTTCAGTATTGGGTTTCCCACGTATCTATTAAAAATATCTCTTGGATTGTTGTTCAGGCTAAAGTTCATTATATTACCTCGTGTTAGTTAGTTTCTATAGGAATTATATCTACAATTCACACCAATTCCAATTAATTCAGAGAACAAACTGTGGATAAATATCTTCGGATAGGCCGGAAACTAACTACCTTTTGCGTTGATATTTAGCTTACGAGAGATTATATTATTTTTCGAGGTGATTTTCCTGGTTCGCTATAGAGCTTTACTCGAATTTCTCGAGGAGATTGCTCCACCTCACCTGGAATCCGACTGGGATAACTCCGGCTCTCAGGTTAATCCTAACCAGGAAAATATTAGTAAAATACTTATAGGTCTCGACCCGACACTGGAATTGATGGACCAGGGTGCAAGCAGAGAAGTGGACCTGCTGCTTACCCATCACCCTCTTATCTTTTCCCGACTGGAAAACCTAAACCGGGAGACCGTGACGGGCGAAAAGATATTCACCCTGATCCAGAACGAAATAGGGTTGATCTCTATCCATACCCCGTTTGACCGGTCGGAGCGTGGTCTATCCCGGGGGCTGGCCGAAACACTGGGTCTGTATTCCACGAGGCCGCTAACAAAAATGAAGACGAACAAACTGTTCAAACTGGAAGTATTCGTCCCCCGGGCAGAGGAAGATTCAGTTGTGGAAGCCCTTAAGAGCGCAGGGGCGGGAAAGGTAGGAAATTACGAAGACAGTTACTATCGCTGGGAAGCGGAAGGCAGTTTCAAACCGCTGGAGTCGGCCACTCCTCATCAGGGGCGAAAGAATAAGCCCGGGTCCACGAAGGAAATAAGGCTGGATTTTCTGGTAGGACCTAAGGCTAAAGACCGGGTAATTTCGGCCCTTAAACGATCCCATCCTTACGAAGAACCCGGGTTCTCTCTGGTGGAAACGGAAAGGTCCGAGCCTGGAGTGGGCCTTGGTCGTATCGGCAAGTGGGATTCTGCCCGGGGGACGAAAGAAGCTAAGTCCTTCGTGGCCGAATCACTGCAATTGGACGAGAAGGAAATCACCGTTTCCGGCACCCTCTCGAGTCCCGTAACCTGGGTGGCTACTTCTCCCGGTTCTGGAGGGACAGTAGTGAATTCGACCAGGAGTTCAGGGGTAAACCTGTTAATAACCGGCGAGCTGGACTACCACGAAAGGATGGAAGCTCGCGAGATGGGACTGACCGTAATAGAAGTGGGCCATTATCACTCCGAAAAGGTATTTACTCCCTGGACGAGAGATCTATTACGGGATCGATTCACCAGAGATGAATTACAAATAGAATTTCAAGAGGAGGGAATTGAGATTTGAATAATAACGTAAATAAACTTCTGGAACTTCAGGATATAGATAACGCTACCCGGGAAAAGAAGCTCAGGATAGACAAACTGGAACAACGGAAGGATAACCTCGAAGAGGAAATTAGCCTGTTAAAGGAAAAGGAAAAAGAAAGAGAAGAAAGATTAAAAAAGCTAAAAGAAGAAAGCAGGGAAAAGAACCAGGAAGTCGACGAACTCCAGGACCAGATCAAAAAGTATCAGGAAAGGTTGGACGAAGGGATCATTAGCTTCAAGGAAACTGAGGCTCTTGAAGAGAAAATTGAGCACTCAACGAGGAGAATGGAAAAACTAGAAGACGAAGCAATTGACATAATGATGGAGATAGATAGGACGGAAGAAGAGAGGGAGAAACAGAAATCGGAAACCAGGGAGGCTATAACCGAAAAAAAAGAAAAGATAGAGGATCTGGAAGAGAAAAAGAAAGAAATGGCCGATGAACTTCAGGAACTGGAGAAAAAAAGGGAGAAGGCCTTGGAAGGAATTCCCGATAGGTTAGTCAGCCAATACGACCGCCTCAGGGCCACCAACAATGATCCTGTCGTTCAGATCAAGAACGGAGTCTGCCAGGGCTGCCAGATGTCCGTAAGCAAAAATACCGTCAAACAGGCGCGCGATTCTCAGGGGATAGCGACCTGTGAAAATTGTTCTCGAATTCTATACATCGGATAAATAGTTCGGCTTACCCGGTTAGTTTAAGCATCGTACTGGTTTTGAGCTTTATTATCCTGGTTTCATTATCTTCCCTCTCCATCTCACTCCCGGATCAAATCGGCCAGCTCAACGACTACGCCAATATACTCACGATGGAGGACCAGAGAAATCTAAAGGAAAAATTGACCCAGTTAAAAGATAAGAAAATTGGGTTAACGCTACTCATATCGACCCGGGACCCTTACCTCAACCCTGATATATTCGCTTCCAAGATAAGAGCGAAGTGGGGGATTCAGGAGGAACCGAACGAAAACTTTCTTTTATTCGTCCGGGAGCAAGATGGCTGGGCAGTGAGGACATTCTTTACTGTCACACTGTTGAACCTATTTTCGGCCGAGGACCTTAAAAATTATCAGGCAACTTTGAAAAAAAAGGCCGGCAGCGGGGAGATCAGGACCGGAACTCTTTACGCCGTAAACTCCATTTACAGAAAAGCATTTCCACCTAAAAAGGACACGAATCAATCGTCCAAAGAAGCCGGTGGAGTTCCTCTAATCTACGTCATAATCAGTGGAATAGCGGCGACAGTTCTTCTACTCGCGATCCTGGTTCGCTGGGAAGCCATGAGAAGGTGTCCCCGGTGCGGGAGCAGGTTGAAGATATCCCGAATCCATAACAAATTCACGGATGAAACTATCAAAAACTGCCCGGAATGCGGTTACAGTGAAACAGAATAGCGGGAGGCATACTAGATTGAAAGATTCCAGTTGTCCAACCGAAATAATAAAGAAGGCAGTCTGGACTGCAATATTCACCGTTTACGCCGGAATTATATTTTACGCTTCGATATATCCCGTCCAGAAAGGCCCCTCTCTTACCACAGTTCCCGGTACCGATAAACTAATTCACGCAGGGGAATTTATTCTGTTTACGTTGATTGGTTATAGAACAATCAGCTACTATACAGGTAGTAGTGAGGAAAGGAACGCAGGGCTTATTTCCTTATCAATATTTTACGGTGGATTGACTGAACTGACCCAGATGTTCTTTCCCTACAGAACGGCTTCAGTACTTGACTGGCTTGCTAACGTCTCCGGGGTAGGCCTTGGACTGATTGTTATAGTTATGATCGAAAGATGGAGAGCAAAGAAAGGACGAACTTCTCCGGGATCCAATTAGCTAGGGCGGGTGGACTCGAACCACCGGTCCAGGGACCAAAACCCTGTGCCTTACCACTTGGCCACGCCCTATAAAATAATAAGTTATATCTTAAAAACGGCTGACCTTATGGGTACAAACCGCTCCACTTAATCTAAAATTCGTCAGTGAAACTCAAGTCTTCTATTTCCGTTTCCTCTTCTTCCTCTTCTTCCTCTTCTTCGACGGGTTCCTCTACAGTTTCGAGATCTTCGGCTCCTTCCTCCGCTTCTTCACCAACTTCTTCCCTGTACTTTTTGAGTACCTTCTCTTCCAACTCCAGCCTGAAATCGTTGTCTATGGGGTGGGCGGTATCACGGTACTCGCCGTCCCCAACCTCTCTGCTCGGCATAGCCACGAACAGGCCGTTGCTACCTTCGATAACCTTCACCGAATGAATGATGAATACGTCGTCAAAAACGACAGAACAGAACGACTTTAGGTTCCCTTCGTCCTTCATCGGTCTTATTTCGACTCTAGTGATTTCCACGGTAAAACCTCTCCTTTTGTCTATTCTTTTAGGTTTAAAAATGTTATCACACGGTTAACCCTATTTCAAGAAAGGAGATACAGTCACTGAAATCACGGACCTGAAGCTAGCTAGTGGGGTCCCCTAAAACAATCAAATACCGATCGAGCGAGTCCAAAACTTGAGCTGTTGTTGCAAAAAAAATACCAGAACGGATAATTTTAATCACACAGAAGGGAGATGTTGATCCGAATTCAACCATATTACCAAATTACCCAAAAGAGAAAGAGGAGGAAAAAGTGAAGCTATATACAACCGATGAAGCAGTGGGACAAGAAATCGAAAGCAGTCTTGGTATGGTCCGGGGCAATACTATCAGGGCAAGAGGTTTTGGTAGAGACATCCTGGCCGGTCTGCGCAATCTGATTGGAGGCGAAATCAAGGACTACACTGAAATGCTGAGCGATGCCCGGGATGAAGCAATTTACCGCATGGAAAAGGAAGCAGAGGAGGTTGGTGCGGACGGAATCGTAGAAGTACGCTTTACCACGTCACAGACGATGGGCGGTGCCGCGGAGATTCTCGCTTACGGCACGGCAGTCAAGTTCGAGCAGTAAATCCCTTATCCAGGCCGAAAACCGAGGCTAACTAATGCAGGATCGTTGAACCTCCCGATCCCCTCCATTAGAATTGACTGATCGTTCCAAGCTACCTTAGTGTCTTCTACTACTCCGCCTGGATCACGGCTATCTAAGGAGAATTATGCTTACGTTAGGATTTGATACGGCTACAGAAGTAGGTACAGTCGGTTTGATTGACGGAGATGAAGTCATCGGGGAGTTTACCTTTGGGGCCGACGAAAGTCAGTCTGAAAGGCTACTTCCTTCTATCGAATTGTTGATGGAAGAATCGGACTTGAGTATCTCTGACGTAGAAAAAATAGGGGTTTCAAGAGGTCCGGGCTCCTTCACGGGGCTGAGAATAGGTATCAGCTCGGCAAAGGGGCTCGCTCACGGCCTGGGAGTTCCCCTGGTAGGTATTCCGCTAACGACTTGTTACTATTCTAAGGTAGAATACTACCCCGGGCCGGTATATACGCTGATAAAGGATAGGCGAGACCTGGTTTATTATGCCGGGTTCAACGAAGCCGGCGAAAAAATCGGTGAAGAAGAATCCGTTCCCCTCGACGAAATCGAGGATAAGATAAGCCTACAAACAGATAATACAAGCGATCCGGTGTTGCTGGTAGGAGATGCCGTGCCGGGGCACAGAAACAAGTTGAGCAAAATTGACAAAGCGATATTATCCGAGGGAGAGTTAAACTATCCTTCAGGCCTTCAGGTGGCTTTTTTAGGTAAAAATATTCGAGAGGGAGAGAACGAACTGGCCTCACTGGAACCACTTTACGCCCAGCGACCAATCGCTGAAATAAACTGGAGTCAGTCCTGAGTCGTTTTACAGTGGCCAAGAGAATTAACCTGTCTAATCCCGAACGTTAACTATGCCAGTAGAAGCGGGGAATTCCCAAAGTATGGCTAAAAATCAATATAAAGGTGATATAGATGGCAAACAAATGCGAAGTATGTGGTAAAGGGTCGAGTTTTGGTAACGACGTAAGTAATTCCAACCAGCGAACGAGCAGGAAGCGAAAGCCGAATTTGAAGAACGTAAAAGTTTGGGAAAACGGAAAGAAGGTCCGGAAGACCGTCTGCACCGATTGTATTAAAAGCGGAAAAGTAAAGAAGGCTATATAACCTGGTGCCAAGGGCGGGAGTCGAACCCGCACGGTCCAAACGGACCACGGGATTTTGAGTCCCGCGCGTCTGCCAATTCCGCCACCCTGGCCGGAAAATAAGTATAGTTCGATCATTCCGGCAAGTCAACCTTCCCTGGTTAGATTCCAGTAAAGCAGATTGAGCAACTATGGCGAAGATTTCTTAAAATGCATTATCTTTTGATTAGAGGGCTGGCTCGAGATACAGGCGTAAGAGATATAATCGGAGCCCTCGTAAACCAAACGGCGTTAACGCCAGAAAATATCGGACGGGTCGAGCACGATGAGACCTTTGCCGAGGTAGAAATACTCCCCGATAAACACTCTTACCGGCCGGAAAATATAGATTCCGTCGGACCAGAAACTGTGGAAGTAGTGCGGTGGGACCAAAGATCCTGGGAGAAGATTAAAGGCTTTAAGGAAAAATATCAGAGACTTGTCCAGCTTGAACGGGAAGAAGAGATGGAAAGACACGAACGGGAGATAAGGGAAACCAGCGGAAGAGAAAGGGAAAAAATGGGCAGGGCACTGCTACACCTTCGGGGAAAGGACGTGGGCGAAGACCTCGGCGGGAAGAGAATGGTTAAGTTCAGCAGAAAGGGGGAGGGCGAGAAACTACCGGAAAACGAACTGGCGACAGGAGATCTGGTCATGCTCTCCAAAAAAGATCCGCTAAGGGAAGACAACCCCACCGGAACAGTAGCCAAACAGACCAGCTATTCCACTACCGTCGCCTTCGATGGCAAGCCGGAGGATTTCCTCCTGAGTAATGGCCTAAGAATGGACCTTTACGTAAACGACGTCACCTACCGGCGAATGCTGAAAGGCCTCGAAAAATTTCCTTTTCATTTCAACCGGGAACTGGTGGAAAAACTGATCGGTCTGTCCTCGATCGAAGAAGTATTAGAGGTCGATTTAAACCTGCCATACGGTGATCTGGACGCTTCTCAAAGAAAGGCGATTCGGAGAGCGGTCGACGCCGAGTCTTTTTTCTGTATTCACGGCCCACCCGGTACTGGCAAGACGACAACTCTCGCCGGGTTCATGGAAGAGCTGGTAAGTCGAAACGAAAAGGTCCTTGCAACCGCGGCCTCCAACACCGCCGTGGATAATGTAGTCGAATTCCTTACCGACAGGGACCTGGATGTGGTCAGGGTAGGGCATCCAGCCCGAGTCACTCCGGATTTGCGCGAGGTCAGTCTGGATTACAAAATCCAGGAAAACCCCAGGTATCAGAGATCGCGGAAATTAAGGGAAAAAGCGCAACTGCTCCAGGACGAGCAGGACTCCTATCAGTTCCCCTCCGGAAGGTACCGCCGGGGCATGAGCGATTCTCAAATTCATCAGCTAGCTCGGAAGGGGGCAGGTGCA
Organism: Candidatus Bipolaricaulota bacterium; assembly: GCA_021735245.1. Taxonomy (GTDB): domain Bacteria; phylum Bipolaricaulota; class Bipolaricaulia; order M55B111; family M55B111; genus JAGXLP01. Next base: position 22,900 of record JAIPHJ010000010.1, on the reverse strand, counting down.
AGAGGTGTCTCTCGGTCCGAAATCAAAGAAATGTCGAGCTGGTTAAAATTACAGGAAGAAATCGACAAACTCTACGAACGAAGCCAACAGCTTGAAGAAAAAGCGATTGACGAAATTATCGACGAATCGGACGTCGTCTGTACAACCAACTCCACGGCCGGCTCCAGCCTGCTCGAAGGCTGGACTTTCGACGTTGTCGCGATTGACGAAGCCACTCAAGCAACTGAACCTTCCTGCTTGATCCCAATAAACAAGGGGAGCCGGGTTGTTATGGCCGGCGATCACAAACAGCTTCCTCCAACGGTCCTGGCCGAAGAGGCGAAAAACGAACTCCAGGTAACCGCTTTTGAGAAACTCGTCTCTCGAGAGGGGAACTCGATAACCGAAATGTTGCTCACCCAGTTTCGGATGAACGATAAGATAATGGAATTCTCGGATCGGAATTTCTACGACGGGAATCTCCAGGCGGAGAGTTCAGTAGCCAATCACACGCTGGACGGTTTATTGCAGGATAACTATAAGATAGATGAAACCGAACCTTCGTGGTTTCTCGAAGCTCTGGGTCCGGGACGACCGGTTAGTTTTTTGGATACCGGGAAGATCGAGGCGAGAGAAAGGCAGAGGCCCGGTTCCACGTCCAGGGAGAACCCGGTTGAAGCAACAATCGTCTCCAGGCTGGAAAAGTGGTTAATTGATTGCCTTCCCCCGAAAAATATTGGGGTTATTTCGCCCTACGACGATCAAATCGATCTGCTAAACTCCAGGATCGACGAGGAAAATCTTGAAATCAAGACTGTAGACGGTTTTCAGGGGAGAGAGAAAGAAGTAATTGTCATCTCGTTCGTCAGGAGCAACGAAGAGGACGAGCTCGGTTTTCTCAAGGACGTAAGAAGATTGAACGTTTCCTTAACCAGGGCAAGAAGGAAGTTAATAATGATCGGGGATTCTAGAACTCTGTCGACCCACGAGACGTACGAAAAGCTTATCAAATTCGTCAGAGAGAACGATTTCTACAGCGAGATAAGTCAAGAACCCCACGTGGAAAACTTCACTTAAACAAGTAATCCCATAGCCGAATCTTTATAAATTCCTTTTTGAAATACGGGGTCAGCAGGACCCCCGCGATGAACCCACCGACGTGCGCAAGCCTGGCAACCTTCCCTACCGGCTGTCCGACCGCCCGAAAGAGTTCGAACAAAAACCACAGACCGACCATGATGAGCGCGGGTATCTCGATAAACGTGATGAAGAAGAATATCGGTACCAGGGTAACTATCCTGGAGTTGGGATAAAGCAGGAGATACGCGGCCATGACCCCGGCTATCGCCCCGGACGCCCCGACCATCGGAGTACCACTGCCGCTGTTTGCTACGATCTGTAGGAGTGCCCCGGCAATTCCGGCCAGAAAATAGAACAATAAAAAACGAACCGGACCCATCGCGTCCTCTACATTGTCGCCGAAAATCCAGAGGAATAACATGTTGCCACCCAGATGAAATATTCCACCGTGAAGAAAGGTGGAGGTGATTAGAGTGAACAAAATCGGAAAGGGAACAGCAGGAGGAAAATCCGTTAAGCTAGCAATTTCGCCGGGAATTGCCCCGTATTTAAAGTAAAAATTTCTCTTAGGAGAGATCCGAACCTCCGTGACCCCCGGTTGCTCTAATTTCTGGTAATCATAGGGCAAAACCCCGTAATCTTTCCATTTAGTTAAATCTAGGGTCCGATCCGGTTGAGTGCCAAGGGAAAGGGTGAAGATAAAAACAATTACGTTAATAGCAATCAAACTAACTGTAACCCAGGAGAATCGGTAGCTCGGTCTTCTATCGCGAATGGGAATCAAGGTTTACACTTCCCGGGAGAGTCAGTTAGTTTTAGCAAGCTCCTCGAGGTTCTGAGATTTGTCCGCCGACTCCGGAGAAGAAATCCCCATAGATATCACCATTTTCATTCCCTCTTCTACCTTCATGTCCAGATAGGTTAGGTCCTCCTCCGGTAATAGAATAACCCGACCGGTGAACGGATCAGGTGCCGTAAAAATGTAAACCGACACTTTATCACCGATGTGATTGGTTACGAAACCAAGAGTATAACTATCGGGCCGGGGATACTCTATGAGGACTACCTCTTTGAAGGAAGAAAAGGAGCCTCGACCCAGAATCGCTTCGGAAATTTCCTGAGCCGGGGGATATATTCTCTTTACCACGGGGAGTTTATTTAAAGCCAGGTTGACGTACCTCTGGACCAGCTTACCCAGGTAAACCCGGGAGATGAAACCAAGCAACAAGACTACGACCACCGTGTAGATAACGCTCAACCCGGGTATCCATTCTATCCCGAAAAGGCGCTGAAGGGATCGACTGAGCTGGGATCCAAGCACGGTACCCCGGCCAAAGAACCGATCTATTAGATTGTAGCCCAGCCAGAGCAGGTAAACGGTTATCGATATCGGCAGTATCGTAACCAATCCGTCAATCAAAATGTCTCGCAGCTTATGGAAGAAAGTCGTTGGTTTCATCCGACTGGACCCCTGGCCACCGGTTTAATTCTGTATGCTATAATAACAAAGGCCCCCGCCAACCGGAGGCCTTCGAGTCGAATAACTTGGAAATTAAGGTAAAAATAACTCCCTAAAAATAACTCCCGATGTGACAGTTTAAACTATTGCGTCTCCCGTTTCCTTATCGAATATGTGGATGTAATCCATGTCCGCATACAGGGTTACGTCCTGATGGGGCTCGATTTTTACCCTTGGATCAAGCTGGGCGACGATCTCCTGGTCCCCGACCTCGGCGTGAACGATTATCTCGTCGCCAAGTGGTTCGGTAACCAGTACGTGGGTATCGAAGCTTTTGGTTTTGTCCCCTTCGTGGACGGTCTGTTCTGCCGTGAGGTCTTCGGGTCTCACGCCGAACGTTACGTCTTTGCCGCTCAACCCTTCCAGCTGATCGGTGATCTTCTCGGGCAACAACAGCTTGAAGCCATCCCCTTCGACGTAGATATTGCCATCTTCTTCTTTTATGCGGGCATCCAGGAAGTTCATCGAAGGACTGCCTATGAAGCCTGCCACGAACTTGTTGCTCGGGTAGTCGTATATCTCCTGAGGCGGGGCGTATTGCTGAATGATCCCTTCGTCAATTACTGCAACTCTGTTACCCAGAGTCATCGCTTCTACCTGATCGTGGGTTACGTACATCGAGGTCGTTTCCAGGTTGTGGTGTAATTCCTGGAGTTCGGCCCTCATCTGGACTCTCAGTTTGGCGTCAAGGTTGGATAGGGGCTCGTCGAACAGGAATACCTTTGGGTTTCGCGCTATTGCTCTTCCCACGGCAACTCTCTGGCGCTGTCCTCCGGATAGCTCTTTTGGCTTTGAGTCCAGCTTGTCGTGTATGCCCAGTAGTTCAGCCGTCCTGTTTACCCTCTCCTCTATCTCGTCTTTCGGCAATTTACGCAGTTTGAGCCCGAAGGCGATATTGTTGTAGACATCCATGTGGGGATAGAGGGCGTAGTTTTGAAATACCATTGCTATATCTCTGTCTTTAGGAGGTACACCGTTTACTACTCTATCACCGATGTACACTTCCCCTTCGGTAGGCTCTTCCAGCCCCGCCACGCACCGGAGCGTAGTAGTCTTTCCGCAACCGGAAGGGCCGACGAGCACGATAAACTCCGAGTCCTCGATGGTTAGGTTGGCGCTATCCACCGCCTTTAAGTCGCCAAACATCTTCGTTACGTTCTTTAACCTTACTTCTGCCATACGAAAACCTCCCATTAGTCTAAATTGGTTTCAACCGGGGAAAGTATTGGATCCTAGCCTTCAATAACTGCATCATAAACCACACGGTCAAAGATAATACTTTCATTGTTAGTGTAACTACTGCTTTTGGACCTTGCAAGTTCTACAGCGCATTTACGACCATCCCCGAAAGGCATGCCCAGCTTTCGCTGGAGAGAACTCGTGGGTATAATAAAGATAACATTCGATTGACAGTTAGAAATTGTACAACTAGTAGTTAGATATACACCAGGAGGTACCCAATCATGCCAAAGGCATTATATCCGGGAAGTTTTGACCCAATAACCTACGGCCATCTCGATATAATTGAAAGAGCGGAAAAAATCTTCGACGATCTCATAGTAGGAATAGTCGAAAATCCCAGGAAAGAAACCCTGTTCTCGCCCGCGGAAAGAAAGGAGCTTGCCCTGGCAGCACTGGAGGAAGAAGGTATAGGAGTCTCAAAGGTAATCACCTTCGACGGTCTATTGGTAAACTGTGCAAAGTCCCACGACAGGGAATCGATAGTCCGGGGTCTAAGAGCAAACTCCGACTTCGAATACGAATTTCAGATGGCTCTAACCAACAGGGACCTCGCTCCGAACATAGAATCAGTATTTCTCATGACCTCGGGGGAGTATTCCTTTCTCAGTTCTAGCATTGTCAAGGAAGTGAAGGAGCTGGGTGGTGACGTAAGCACTTTCGTGCCCCGGGTGGTCGAGAAAAAGCTCGCGGAAAAGTTCTCAGTTCCCGATTAATTCTTTACTGATAGTGGACCCACTTTCTGGAAAGTCTCATATTAATCGCCGTAAGGACGAATACTATCAGGAATAGTATGTAAGCGGCAGCGGAAGCATAGCCGAACTCGAAGTTGTTGAATCCCTTCTGGAAGAAGAACATCACTATAGTTTGGGCACTATCCAGCGGACCCGCAGTCCCGGCCCAGAGCACGTATACCTGGGTGAAGACCTTAAACGCCCCGATCATCGAGATTATTAGTACAAAAAAGGTGGTGGGTGTGAGGAGGGGGAGAGTAACGTGGCGAAAGAGCTGCAATCTGTTTGCCCCGTCGACCTTCGCCGCTTCGTAGTAGTGCTCGGGAATATTCTGTAATCCCGCCAGAAATAGTACGACTTGAAAGCCGAGGAATTTCCAGACCCCGAATATGATCAACAGAGGGATAGCCAGAGCCGGACTGTTCAGCCAGCGCAGGTTTCCAAGCCCGACGAACCCCAGGAGGTGATTTATCAGACCGTAATCCGCGTTGAAAAGCCAGACAAACACCGAAGCACCTGCAACCATAGGGGTTATCCAGGGGAGAAAGAACGCGGTCCTAAACCAGCCCCTCATTCTCAGTTTTTGGTTCAGCAAGATTGCTATGAACAGGGCAATAATCATCGTAAGAGGAGTGCTGACGAGTGCGTAGTAGACCGTATGCCAGAGTGCAGCCCCAAACTCGGGGTCGGAGAGCAGTTCAGCATAGTTCCGGAACCCTATGAAAGTTCCCGTGTTCCTTAGCACGTTCCAGTCGTAGAGGCTAATCTTGAACGACCTGATTATCGGCCAGAGCGAGAAAGTTCCCAGCACGGCAAGAGTCGGTAAAAGATACACATAAGCCCAGAAAGTTTCCTTCCAGAAACTCAACTTCTTCAGTTTACGACCCTCGTACCCGATAAGACCGCTAAATTTATTTAAAAGTTTGCTCATACCTTATACCCAGTACCTCTCAACTGATACGTACGTCCTGCCAGGCTGACCGAATAACTTCGAGAGACCGACTCAGGTGTTCCGGCTTGAACTGCTCCAAAACTATCGGGCCGCTGTAGCTTCTATCCTGCAGAACTTCTAAAAGCCCGACCAGGTTTAAATTCTCGGAATCCGGCTCGAGCTGCTGGTGATCGTTACCCTCTATCACATCGTGAAGGTGGAGGTTTATAATCGAACCGGAATTCTCATAGTGGTGCAATACTGGATCTTCGCCCCTTTTTACCAGGTGCCCGACGTCCAAACATCTCTTGAAACCTTCCGTATCCAAAAATCCCTGAAGCCTCTGCATGTCGGTGAATAAATTCTCCACGGCAATTTTTCCCGGGTCGAGATATCCTTTAAGCTCCCCCAGAGATTCTTTTGCTTCCTCCAGCTGATCTTCAAACTGTTTTACCTCAAACAGATGAGTCAGGGGAGAACCTCCAGGGTAATAAACCGGACTGACGTGCAGGGTATACAGCAGAGGCTCGAGTCTTTCCGCTTTTTCGTAAGTCTCGGCAACCACATCGACTGACGCTTTCCTGAGATGAGGATTTGTCGTCGCCAGCCGAATACTGAGAGGGAGATGCACGGAATAATCCAGCCCCTTCTTCTCCTTCAGTTCGTTCAGTTTACTTATTTTTTCTTCCCCGAGTGGCAGGTTTCTCGGATATTCCAGAGTCAGCTCCACCAGATCGAACTCGTCCGCCGTCCGCCTCACGTTCTCAACCAGGTTCAGATTGGGATAAGTTAACGACGTCGCTCCCAGGCTAAAGGGAAAGTCCTCCATCAAAATAACCTCCAATCGAAATGGCGGGAGTCAAAAAACTCCCGCCATCCAGTAAATTAACTCGCGACTTCTTTCTTGAACTTCTCCGCTCCTTCTTCCAGCAATTCCGCGGGTTCGCCCTTTCCCAGCATGGTTTTCTCAAGTACGCTGCCGAATATGTTCCTAACGGAGTACCAGTCAGGATGATGGGGGTAAACGAAGCCCTCCTTCATCATCTGGGTTGATGCCTTTCTCTTGGGATTCTCCTCCAGGAAGGACTGCCAGTCGTCGGAATTAAGAGCACTTAACGTAACTGGAATATATCCGGTTTTCTGAGCCCAGTAGATTGTCCATTTGTCCTTCGTTAGAAATTGAACGTATTCCAGGCCGGCTTCGATTTGTTTCTCGCTGTTGCCTACTTTAAATACTCCAACGTTGGTTCCCTGGATCATCGAGTCGCCGTTCGCGGAGCCGTGAGGCAGTGGTGCCGCGTCCCAACCATGGTTCCCTTCACTTGCCGAAGCCACGTACGGCGCACCGGCGGATGAACCTATATACATGGCGACCTTTCCTGAACCAAATGGACCGCTCAAGTAATCCGTCTGGTAGAGACTGTGTTCCCTGAGGTCGGACATAAAGTTCAGCGCCTGGACTCCATATTCCGAGTCAATCAATAACTCGGATTTATCATCACTCAGGAACCTCCCTCCAGCCTGGTGGTGGAATAGCGAAAACAGCTCCGGCGTCGGTCGGAGCCCGAAGCCGTATTGATCCATTTTACCGTCACCGTCCTTATCGACCGTCAACTCCTTCGCCGTGGCCAGAAGTTCGTCCCACGTATCGGGAGGTTCGTCAATTAAATCCGTATTGTAAAACAGAACCATGGCGCTCTTATTGAACGGCAACGTATACATCTTCCCGTAAAACGTGCAGGAATCGACCAGGGCATCTGGTAAATTATCCACGGTCTCCTGACTAACCACGTCGTCCAGGCCTTTCATTATCCCGGCATTGACGTATTGGATCGTCCAGTCTTCGTACTGTTGAGCAGCAGTAGGAAGCTTTCCTGCGGCTGCCGAAGTAGTTAACTTTTGACTTAACTCCCCATAACCTCCTTGATCAACCAGCTTTACTTTTATATCCGGGTGAGCCTCTTCAAACTGGGCCGTAATATGTTCCAGAGCCTCCTTATGTTCCCTGTGCATGGCGTGCCAGAAAGTTATTTCGGTCTGGCCAGCCGCAAACAGGCTAAGACTAACCACGAGACTTAGGGCAACTAGGGTTACTACAAATTTTTTTGGCATTACTGCACCTCCGTTGGGTAAGTTGGGTTCGCTTCACACCAACCATCACAAGTCAAATAGCTCAAATCGTGAGCGCACCACCCCCCTTTTTCTCTATTTGATTCCACTGCGAGCAACTCCCTGAATGAATTGTTTTTGAGCAAAGAAGAATATAATCAAGATCGGCATAACTGCCATGGTTGATGCCGCCATTAGTTCGGCAAAATGAGTGCCCGCTTCCGACCGAAAGACCGCCAAACCCACCGGAATCGTTCTCATGCCTGGTTGATTGGTCATAATTAAAACCCAGAGGAAGGCGTTCCAGCTTCCGACGAACTTGAACAGGGCTACGGTAATTATTCCCGGCTTGGATAGCGGGACGACCACCTTCCAGAGAAACCTGAACCTGCTGCAGCCGTCCAGCTGGGCCGCGTCCCAGAGTTCGTCCGGTATGGTCTTGAAGTATTGTCGGAGAAGAAAAATCCCGAATATCGAGGCAATCCAGGGGATTATCAATATCTGGTAAGTATCGGTCCAGCCGATTTTGCTGGCCAGCATGAAGTTGGGAATTAGCCGAAGCTGACCCGGGAACATCATAAGTCCCAGCAAGCTCAAGAAAAGGACCCGCTTGCCAAAAAAGTCCATCTTGGCGAAGGCGTAAGCGGCAAAGATGGTTGTCACCACCTCGCCAATCGTGGTCATTACCGAGACGAAAAAGGAGTTTACGAAATACCTGTTGAACGGCGCGGCGTTCCAGGCCTTCAGGTAATTCTGCCAGTGGAATTCGCTTGGTACCCACTTTGGCGGGACTACGTTAACCTCGCCGGGTGGTTTAAACGAAGTAGTGACCATCCAGTAAAACGGTAGGAGGACTATCACTACGAGCGCCAGCAAGACTACGTAAGTAACTATCTTAAATAGTGCCTTGCGAAGATTCATTGAGTGCGGTTTTCAGAACCATAAAGCTCTCTCTCCAGCCCCTGCCAGTCTTCAACTATCTTTACTCCCGAAACCGAATTCTGTAGCTCCTGAATTGAGAACAGGCCAAGCCAATCCAGCAAAAACGGCCTTATTCCAGCTCGATTATATACTAAAGCATCGTCAGGGTGATCACCAATACCAATTACCTCTCCCGCCCGGGACTTTCCCGAAAATTCGTCCCGTAACCTGGCCAGTTTAAACTTCCTGTCCTCCATTTTTCTCCTTGGTTTCATTAAAAGCTTTACCCCCGACCGATCCGGTGAGGGGAATCCGTGCCCCTCGAGCCAGGACTCGGTACCGGATCTCATCGAATCACCCTCTTCGTCGTGCCTTCCAGTCAGGTAAACTATTTCCACCGCTTCATTCTTAATCTTCCGGAGAAACTCGGCGGCTCCCGGAGCTGGGCGATCCAGGTAAAGAAACCTATTCGAAAGAAAGAGACTCCAGAACGCTTCTTCTTCCTCCGCGTCGAGATAATCTCCAAAACCTCCGTATCGATCTGCCGTTTCTTCATAGACCTTTCCTCTATCGATTGCTTCCAAAGAGCGGCGGAGCCTGTCTCTTGTATCGGCTATCGTGTTGTCAATATCCGTGACAAAAACGTTCATGTTTTGTGGGACACCCTCAAGCCAGAGTATGGCCTATTAGTTTATCGAAGTAAATTAGCAAGTTCAAACAACTTTCTCAAGGAAAACTCCTTCCCTCTGGAACGGGTACGGACGTTCCGGAATTCCGGGCACCACAACCGTCACGAAGATTGCACGAAAGAAGCAGACCCTATATCCTATCTAGAGAAGTTTAACGTCCGAAAAATACTTTCAGGAGGGGTTAAATTGAAAAAAGTTATAATAATGGGCGCCGCCGGAAGGGACTTTCATAACTTTAACACTTACTTCCGTGAAAAGGAAGAAGTACGGGTAGTCGCCTTCACGGCAGCACAGATACCCGATATAACGGGAAGAGAATATCCGCCGGAACTGGCGGGCGATTTATACCCGGAAGGGATCCCGATCGAAGCCGAAGAGGACCTGCCCGAACTGATAAAAGCCGAGGACGTGGACGAGGTCGTTTTCTCCTACAGTGACGTACCACACCAGTACGTGATGGAGAGAGCTTCCCTGGTAAACGCCTCGGGGGCCGATTTCAAGCTGCTCAGCCCGCAACATACGACCTTAAAATCGTCCAAACCGTTAATATCGATAACCGCAGTTAGAACAGGATCAGGCAAGAGTCAGACCACCAGGCGAGTTACCGATATTCTAAGAGGGGTGGGGAAACAGGTAGCCGTCATCCGACATCCGATGCCCTACGGAGACCTGGTCGCTCAAAAAGCCCAGCGCTTCGAGACTTACGACGACATGGACAAACACGACTGCACAATAGAGGAAAGGGAGGAATACGAACCTCACATCGACCGGGGTAACCTAGTCTTCGCCGGGGTGGATTACGAGGAAATTCTTAGCCAGGCCGAGCAGGAAGCCGACGTCATAGTCTGGGACGGGGGTAACAACGACTTCTCGTTTTACGAGTCGGACTTCAGTATAGTAATGGCCGATCCGCTGCGAGCGGGGCACGAAATGACTTACTACCCGGGGAACGTAAGCATAAGAATGGCGGACCTGGTAGTCATCAATAAAGTTGAGACGGCCACTCCAGATAAGGTAAACGAAGTTCGAAAGAACGTAAGGAAACTAAATCCGGACGCGGAAATAATTGAAGCATGTTCTCCTATAACCGTCGAGGATCCGTCTATTATCTCCGACAACCGGGTACTTGTGATCGAGGACGGTCCTACCGTCACTCACGGAGAAATGGACCTGGGAGCGGGCACCCTGGCTGCGAAAAAGTACGGTGCCGGAGAGCTAATCGATCCAGAACCGCACGCAGTGGGATCTCTGAAGGAGACTTTCAAAACCTATCCCCATATTCCTAAACTGCTTCCGGCAATGGGGTACGGAAAGGAACAAATAGAGGACTTAAATGCAACGATTAAAAATTGCTCGCCGGATGCGGTGGTAATAGGTACGCCAATTGATCTTCGACGGTTAATTGACTTCGAAGTACCCACCACCAGAGTAACGTACGAACTACAGGAGATTGGTTCTCCCACTCTAGCAGACGTATTATCCAATTTGGAGGTTTTATAAAGCTAATGGAAGGACAAAACTTAAACGTCGTAAGACATCCGTTAATTCAAAATAAACTGACTTATCTTCGAAACAAAAATACGGACAACCAGGACTTCCGATTAATACTGGAAGAACTTACGACCCTGATGGTATACGAAATTACAAGGAATTACCCGCTCGCGGAGACGGAGGTCGAGACTCCTCTGGAAAAGACTACCTCCAAGACGCTCGACACAAAGGTAGCTTTAGTGCCGATTCTCCGGGCAGGCGTTGGCATGCTGGAAGGCGTGTTAAACCTATTACCAAAGGCAAAAGTCGGCCATATCGGTCTTTACAGGGATCACGAGACGCTGGAGCCGGTGGAGTACTATAAGAAACTTCCCCAGCCTCTCAACGAATTTCAGATAATCGTCGTCGACCCAATGCTGGCAACCGGAGGGACGGCAAAAGCAGGCGTCGAACTGGTCAAAGAAGAAGGGGGAGAAAACGTTCAGTTCCTATGCCTGGTCGCCGCACCGGAAGGGGTAGAAAATTTCTCGGCAAAACACCCCAACGTTCCCGTATATACGGCAGCAGTTGACGACAGGTTAGACAGTGAAGGATACATCCATCCCGGCCTGGGAGACGCGGGAGATAGGTTATTCGGTACCTAACAGGTTGACTAGCCCCCCGGGATACGCCTACCCTGCTTAACTGGCAACTGATTTAACCTTAAATCTTAGCAGTAGAGGTAATACCGGCAGCCAGGTAAGCAGGGTAGGTTAGATAAGGGCCAGGTAACTAAGTACCGAAGCAGACAGAAGCTGAGATTAAATAAGCAAGCTCCGTTTACCCGTCAATCCTATTCGTTACCGTATTTGTTATAATGTACCACGTCATCGAACTTGGCTCTTGTCTCTTCTCTTTCCTGATCGGGATGACCGAGTGGAAGCAGATAGGTTAACCGAACGTCATCCGGAAGACCCAGCATCTTCTTCGCTTCTGCCTCTACCGAATCTTTCTTGTTTTCCAGATCATATACGTCGAGCCAGTAAGCTCCCAGTCCGAGGCTGTGAGCAGCCAGGGCCATATTATGAGCGGCGACTGCCCCTTCCTCGATAAAGTGACTCGTTCCACAACCGGTAATAGCAATAGCGACGGTGACCGGAGCGTTCTTAATCCCGGCCGTGTAAATCGTGACCCGTTTGGTCAACTCATACAGGTTCCGTTTGAGCTCAGGGTCCTCGACAACAACGAACTGCCAGGGTTCGCAATCACCGAAACTTTCCGACCAGTAACCCGCCTGGAGTACGGCATTCAGCTTTTCTTCTTCCACGGGTTCATCCTTGAACTTGAATACCATCTTGCGCTCTCTAATTGTCTTTAGTAACTCGTTATCTAACATCGGTCCCTCCTCCAGTTGTTGTGAATTTCTCCTCAGAGTCACTCCATACCGGTAATATTGTACGGATAACAGCCGAGACCACAACGAAAGTACCGATCCTGTGCCCGAACCCAATCATTCTTCAATAACTCTGTCAACCCGTCCCTCACTCAGCTGATAAACCTTCGAGGATAAGACTCTCAGGAAATTAGCATTCTGACCCGCGATCAGGGCAGAACGATTTCGAGATAAATTATCTTCAAGGACCCGGTGCAACCTCTTCTCCACTTCCGGCATCAACCCCTCAGTCGGCTCGTCCAGAAGCAGTAACTCGGGGCTCGGGATCAGCAGGCGAGCGATCGCCACCATGGCCTGCTCGCCCCCCGATAAGTCTCCCGCTTTTTGATTAAACCGCCCTTTCAGCACGGGAAATAGATCGAGGACCTCATCTTTAACCCGGGCTACTCCACCTCGTTCAGTTACAAGCCTCAGGTTCTCTTCCACGGTAAGTTGATTGAAAATCCTCTTTTCCTGAGGCAAATATCCTATCCCTCTGGCCGCCCTGTCGTGCGGTTCGAGACTACTTAAATCGTCGCCCCTGAATATTACTTTTCCCCTTGTCTCGACCAATCCGATAATTCCTTTCAGAGTGGAGGTTTTACCCACACCGTTTCTTCCGGTCAATCCGAGGGCCTCACCGCGGGCAAGTGAAAAAGACAGGTTTTTTATAGCCTTAAAATTGCCGTACCTAACCTCAAAATCCCTTAACTCAAGCATTTTACACTAAATCCTCTTTCCGATCGTCGAAATGCCGGTGATCCGCAAGGTAATTCTGAACAACACCTTCGTGCTTTACCCGTTCCGGAGAACCCTCTACTATTAGCTCACCCGCCCGGAGGAAACCGACTTCGTCAGGGAAGTCAAGCAAGATTTCCCTGTCGTGTTCGGTAAAGATCAACCCATCCAATCCGAACTCGCCCCTCGAGTCGGGCGATGACATTTTTCTTAGGAGTTCCAGTATCTTCTCTGATGCGTCCCGATCCACTCCTGCGGTCGGCTCATCGGCCAGAAGCAATCTGGGTTTACCGGCTAGGGCCATAGCCACGTCCAGGAGCCTTTTATCACCGAAAGGTAACTCCACCGCGGTCGTCCCAGCCCTTTCCCTGAGACCAACTAGCTCCAACAACGCCCTAACAATAGACTCGTCCTCGGCTCTACTTAAAAACAGACTCGTCTGGGCTGCTCCCCTAACGTTTTCCTCGACAGTAAGAGACGGGAAGCAACTGGGACGCTGGGGCATATAAGAAACTCCCCGATTGCTGATCCTATCCACAGGGAGGTTTGTCACCGGGTGACCGGCAAAAAACACCGAACCCGAAGAGGCTCTGATTTCTCCGGCAATTAATTTCAACAGGGTACTCTTTCCTGCCCCGTTGGGCCCCATTACACCTTTAACCTGACCGGACCGGAGGGAAAAATCCACCCCATTCAGCGCCGGGAATCCGGCGTACCGCTTACCAAGGCCCCGGACCTCCAGCAAAGTATCATTCATCTGAGCCACCAAAGTTCCTGACCGCCCCTTTCAGGAGACCAAATAACCCCCCGGGGAAGACAATCACCGCTAAGATCAGAAGTACCCCCACTATGACCGGATAGATATTTCCCATTATAGCCGACAGTGTTTCGCGAACGAAGGTCAACAGAGCAGCTCCGACAAACGGACCAACCACTGTCCCTGCCCCACCAAGGATAGTCCAGACTACAGCGTCGGCCGAACGGGTCCAGTGAAAGAAGCCAGCGGAAGCAAAGCCGGTAGTATAGGCATAAAGACCTCCAGCCAGACCGGCTAACCCTCCACCAATCGCAAAGGCAGTTACTTTGTACCTCCCTACCGAATAACCCAGCAAACCGGCCCGCCTTTCATTGTCCCTAATCATCTTGAATACGAGCCCCAGAGGAGAATTGACAAGTACCGTAGCGAAGATGATAACTGACAGGCTGATTCCGAGTACCAGATAATAGTTCTCCGCCAACCCGGAAAATCCAGTCGGCACAATCATCCCGTCGGACCCTCCCGTCAGCCAGCGGTTGTCCAGTGCAAGCAAGTAAAATAGTATGGATCCAACGAGGGTAATTAGAAAGAACTTCGCCCCCCTGACACGGACTACCGCGCTACCAACCAGTAGACCAAAAATCCCGGCGACAAAAACCGCTAACAACAGGGAAACTCCCAACCCCAGTCCGCCTTTAAAAGAGTACAATATCGTATAAGCCCCAACGCCAAAGAATACGGACTGGCCAAAGCTCAGCATCCCTCCGTAACCAAAGATCAAGTCGAACGAAAGGGCATAGACTCCAAGGATCAGGGCTTCCGTAACGAGAACTACGTGAAACCTCCCTACGAAGAAAGGCAAAACCCCCAGGCCCGCAAGTATCAATATCATAATAGCAATAAACTTACGAACGTCCCGGCTAGTTTTTGTTTTCATTGGCGGGTCTCCGCCCTAAGACGTTCGGATTGACCAGGATTACCAGAAGTGCGAAGAAAAAAGTCAAAATCAACCCCTTCGTAGAGTCCAGAAAAACGGAGGCCAGGCCGCGGAATACCGCAAAAGAAATTGCAACAATCACCGAACGCCAAACTTTACCCAGACCTCCAACTATCACTATAAGAAAAACGATAGCAAAAACCCTCAGGCCCATCCCCGGAGTCAGCGAAACCAGAGGTGCAATCAGAGCACCGCTAACGCCGGCAAGCGCACCACCCAGGCCGAATCCAAGAAGGAAAAGGGTAAAAACCGGTATCCCGATCGCACTGCTCAATTCAGAATCTTCCCTGGCGGCCCTGAGACTCAATCCAAACTTCGTTCTTTCCACAAGGAACCAGAGGCAGAATAAAACCAGACCGGATACAATCGCCACGAAGATCCTGTAAAAGGAGTATCCCGTACCAAAAAGAGAAAAAGACGAATCGAGGGGAAGCGGAACCCGGCGAGGCGTGCCTCCCCAGAGTACGAGGGCGGAACCCTGGAGTACGAGGGTCACCCCAAAGGTCCCCAGGACCGATAAAATGGGGTTTTTGCGGATGGGTTTAAGAAGTAATCCGATCAATACACCCAATAGCCCAACGGCCAGGGGAGAAACAATTAAGGAAAGCCAAAAAGACCCCAGGGACGCGAAACAGATCCAGGCCAGATAAGCTCCTACCATATAGAGCGACCCGTGGGCGACGTTTACCGTACCCATCAGGCCAAACACTACGTTCAGCCCAGAGCTCAGCAGGGCAAGAACAGTACCCCAGGTTGCTCCATTCAACAACCCGAAAGCTAACTTAGATATTTGACCCATTTCGGCTTCCGGAGTAAAAGATTATAGTTCGGCGTTCGGCTCGTATTCACTGTCTTCGGGTGAAAGTTCGGTTTTGATTTCCAGTTCTCCGTCCTCCACCCGCTGAATGTACTGAGAGTGAAATCCCTGGTGGTCCGCGGCTCTTATATACTTACTCCCCTGAGGATAGTCCACTGAACCGTGGATATTTATTCCTTCCAGCTTTTCAATCAACCTCGAATTATCTCCATTTCCCTCCCAGCCAGCGGACTCCATAGCTTCTTTCAAGAGATTTACTCCTTCCCAGGGAACCCAGAAGTGGGAAGCATCTACTATCCTTCCCTTAGAGCCTCGCCCGTCGGAGCTTACCCCAACCATCTCCCTGAATGCACGGTTTGCGTCTTTCAGTTCCACCGGACTTCCTTCCAGACACCGGGGGTAATTTGTTATAGACCAGAGACCTTCGGCCCCGGAAAAATCTATATCCAGAGCTTCGACGCTCCCCGTATTTCCAAACAACGCCAGTTCGTTATTCAACCCCATTTCCTCTGATCTTCTCAGGCAGGCCAGAGCGTCGGGACCGTAAAGAATTATCACCAGAACGTCGGATTTCTCTGGATCAACCTTCTGGAGATAAGGTCCAAAATCGTCGGTGCCCTGGGGTACCGCTATATTATCGACAATTCTCCCTCCCGAAGCCTCGAGCCTTGAACCCCAATCCTCCACGGCGGATTGGCCCATAGCGTAGTCCGCATAGAGGACCGTCCAATTGGGGCCGAGGTTTTTCATAACCCATCGATAGCCGGCCTCCGCGTGAGCTTCGACGCTACAATTCAACCTGAATACGTACTCGTGCCCGTCCGAGCCGGTAATTTCGGTGGCTTCGCCAATTGGGAAGTAGGGAACCGAAAACCGCCGGGAAGCTGGTAGACTGGCAAGACAGACACCCGAGTGCTGGGAGCCAATTACAAAATCAGCTCCCCTTTTCAGAATAAGCCGCCTCATCTTTCTACTTCCGGTAGTCGGGTCGGTTTCGGTATCCTCGTGGACCAGCTTAACTTTTCTACCGCCAATTCCCCCTTCGGCGTTTATCCTGTCTACAGCGGCTCTGGCGGATTTAAGGTGCCAGTAGCCGTAAGTTGCTAGCCCTCCAGTCAACTCCACCTGCAATCCGATAGTTATTGGAGAGCTGGAATAGCTCCGATGAAATTTTAATCCTCCAGCCATTAGACTCAGACCGCCGGCAATTACTCCCTTCAAAAACGATCGCCTTGTCAGCCTTCTCCCGGTATTTTTCATATGGAGTTGAACTCCTCCCGAACAAGGTATACTTTTAATAAAGCTAACGTGGCAACAATTTTTTATCAATACCCGGGCCATAGCGGCTGGAGGGAAAATGGTAGAAATCAGAAAAGAGGTTACAAAGAATGAGTGGTCGATTATAGCTCCAACCAGGAGCGACAGACCGTTCGATTTCTCAACGGAATTAAGAAAAGCAAACAAAGAAAACGTTCAGGACTGCCCGTTTTGTCCGGGTAACGAATCGAAAACTCCTCCCGAGATTTATGCTATAAGAGAGGGAGAAGAGTCAAAAGAGTCGGACTGGAAAGTTCGGGTTTTTCCAAATAAATATCCGGCTCTGGACCGGTACGGTACCGCCTCGGTAATAGAAAGCGATTTATTCGAGTCCATGGGAGGGTTTGGCTATCACGAAGTAGTGGCCGAAACTCCAAAACATAACGGGAGCTTGGCGGAACTGGAAATTGACAAGATAGAATTAGTAATCCGAACGTACATCGAAAGATCAACGGAGCTGGCCAACGACCCGGAAATAGATTACGTTAGTATATTTAGGAATCAGGGTAAAGAGGCGGGAGCTTCTTTGAGCCATCCTCACAGCCAGATCATTGCCACACCATTCGTCCCGAACATGTCCCGGACGGAATATCGGGAGGCAGGGGCCTTTCACGACCAAAAAAGGGAGTGCCTCTACTGCCGACTTATGGAAGCGGAAAGAGCTGATGGACAAAGAACCGTACTGGAAAACGACGGATTCTTCGTATTTGTCCCGTTCGGTGCAAGATTTCCCTACGAAACGCATTTATACCCCAAGACACACCGAAGCAGTTTCCCGGAAATCGGGGCTGGTGAAATCGGCCAGATGGCGGAAGCACTGAAATTAACCTTGAGGGCTATGAGCAACCACTTTACCGATTTCTTTCCCTACAATTACTCGATTCACACGGCCGCGCCGGTTTATCTGAGAAATCGAAAAGATTTAGATTTAAAGAAAAGCTATCACTGGCACCTCGAAATAATTCCAAGACTAACTACGCCAGCCGGGTTCGAACGAGGGACCGGGAATTACATAAATATAGTCAGTCCGGAAAGGGCTGCACGGAAGCTTCGAAACGCTCTAAACTGATTAAAGGCTTTTCCTGACCGTTTTCCGAATGTAACTCTGCTGGAACTCATTGCAGAGAAAGATAAGGCGATTACCGATTAAAAACCGAACCCGAAGCGCATTGGAACTTTTGCAAAACCGTAAAGGTTGCGCTATCCTGATTTGAAGGACGGGATAAGATAACTTCCGGGGTGGTAATCTTGATAGAACCGGATAAGACCGGGCGGCTTATTGTGGTTTCAAACGGGGAACCATATCAACACGTCCGGAATGACGGAGAAATAAACCAGAAAAAACGTGCCGGCGGTTTAACGACAGGCCTCGATCCGCTGATGAAAGACTCTAACAACCTCTGGGTTGCCTGGGGTAGGGGCAGCGCCGATTTCGAGGTAACGAACGATGAAAATAAGGTCACGGTGCCAAATGATGAAATCGGCTATACCCTGAAAAGACTTGAGCTTTCCAGGAAAGAAATAAACGGTTTCTACTATGGTTTTTCCAATTCTACCCTCTGGCCCATCTGTCATTCCTTCCCCCACAAGGCAAATTTCGATAAAGACTACTGGAAGATATACAGGAAAGTAAACAGGCGCTTCGCAACCAGCGTCCTCGCCGAATACGAACCCGGAGACAAGATCTGGGTCCAGGATTACCAGCTCGCCCTATTACCCGGGATGATCAGGGAAGAAGAACCCGATGCGGAGATTGCCCTTTTCTGGCACATACCCTGGCCCCCATGGGAGACGTTCGGAATAATTCCCTGGAAACGGGAAATCGTCGAAGGAATGCTTGATTCCGATTTTATCGGTTTCCATACCGCCTGGCTCGTCCACAACTTCCTTGACACTGCTTTTAAGCTGGGAGGATCCGCCAACCGAGGCGAAAACATAGCGAGAATTGGTTCCAAAACAGCAGTGGTGAAAGCAATACCACTTGGAATAGATACCGATTTCTTTTCAAGAAAGAAGGAACAGGAGAAAAAGGCAGAACAATTAAAGGAGGACTTTTGCTGTTCTACGCTGGTATTAAGCGTGGACCGGCTGGATTATACCAAAGGTATAGACAGAAGACTGGAAGCTATCAGGACCTTCTTCGACGAATATCCCCAGCACAGGGGCGAGGTAAGTTTCATCGAAAGAATCTCCCCCAGCCGTTCCAAGGTCCAGGAATACAAGGATATGAGGGAAAAAATAGAACAGCTAATAAGTCAAATCAACGGTGAGTTAAGAGGCGAAACGTGGGTACCAATAAGGTATTTCTACCAGCACTTACCTCAAAAAGAACTGATTCCCTACTACATGGCGGCCGACATCGGTCTGCTAACGCCATTAATCGACGGAATGAATTTGGTTGCCAAGGAGTACGTAGCCACCCGGGATAGAGGAATGCTCATACTTTCAGAATTTGCCGGCGCGGCGGAAACCCTCACGGAGGCAATAAAGGTTAATCCTTACAACCCGGAAGCAGTTGCCGACGCCCTCCATCAGGCAATCAATACCCCGGAAGAGGTCCAGAAAGAGAAGTTCTCCAGGATGAGAGTTAAACTTAACCAGATGGACATTCACTGGTGGCGGGACAGGTTCCTGGAAGAGTGGGAACTGAGTACCCACGACAGAAACCGATGAGTCTTCCCAGCCCCCTGACCAGGGAATTTAAGAATAGATTAGTCCGGATTGTAGCCAGAAGGGGTGGTCTGTTGCTCTGTACTGACTTCGACGGAACCCTGGTCACCTTTAACGGGACCCCGAGCGAAACAAGCTTACCGCCCGAAAGGGAGAAACTTCTTACCAAACTTGCTAACCTTGATAGATTGTACCTCGCAATTATAAGCGGGAGGAAGTTCCAGGAGTTGGCCGAACTGGTTCCACTGGAAAACGTTACCCTGGCGGGCAACCACGGCTTAAGAATAAGGTTCGAAGATGGAACAAACCACGAACTTGATACAAGCGAGGAAACTCATAGAGCAATATCGGCCATGAAAAGCGTCCTCCAGGAAAGCATAGGGAAAGAAGAGGGGATAATCATCGAGGATAAATCATTCGGGTTAGTACTTCACTACAGACAATACAAAGGTAATAAAGAAAAAATAAAGGAGAGGTTCTACAGGATATGGAATGAGCACTCGATACCCGACCTGGAGGTCATAAAGGGAGCGGAATTGCTCGAAGTTAGACCCGGTAACTGGAACAAGGGTGACGCCGTACAATTGCTCCAGGACAGGTGGGGCAAAGAGATACCCACAATTTATATCGGGGACGATACGACCGACGAAGACGCTTTTCGCGTCCTTCGGGGCCAGAATTATGGCATCCCGGTACTGGTAGATAACCGAGAAGATACCGAGACGGAAGCTCAGTACAGGTTGAAGAGCCCGAAAGAGGTTACGAAGTTCCTCGAACTAATTAGTGAAATATTTTGTGCCAATCAGTAAACCGAATAAGGGTTCATGCTCCCTTCAGCGGTAAATTTTGCACCGAAAAGAATAATTTCGTAACCTTCTATAGAAAATTGTTTACCTGTCACGTAGGATTTCAGCTGTCGACCGCGGGGGTAATTAGGTTCTCATTGATAAAAGAAGTATAACCTCGTCAGTGAAACCTGGTGACTGTAAACTGACCCCGGGACCAACTAACAAAATGGAGGAAAAAACTAACTTATGGACGGAAGAAAGCTTGAGGACTACCGAGATATAGTAGGAGACAAGGTAATCGCCACGCTGTTCAAGGAAAGTACTCCTTTACGGGGAAAGAGGATTCTTAACGTAAACTCCACCTTTACAGGAGGGGGAGTAGCCGAAATGCTCTGGACCACTGTTCCGCTAATGAACGACCTGGGGCTAGAATACGGCTGGCGGGTCATTCACGGAACTCCGGAATTCTTTCCGATTACGAAGAAGTGGCACAATGCTCTTCAGGGAGAAAACGTAATAATTGATGACCACGAAAAGGAGATATATACGGGGATAAACGAACTATTCTCCCGGTTTACCCACATAAAACACGACGTTATGATAGTTCACGACCCACAGCCTTTACCCCTGATAAGCTTTTACCCAAAACGTCAACCGTGGATCTGGCGGTGTCATATAGACCTTTCAGAACCTAACAAAGAAGCCTGGGATTACATCAAAAAATTTATCCTTCGATACGACA
Organism: Candidatus Bipolaricaulota bacterium; assembly: GCA_021735245.1. Classification (GTDB taxonomy): domain Bacteria; phylum Bipolaricaulota; class Bipolaricaulia; order M55B111; family M55B111; genus JAGXLP01. Next base: position 1,971 of record JAIPHJ010000010.1, on the reverse strand, counting down.
ATACGGTATTTTCGGTTGACAAGTTCGCCCAGAGCGATCTACCAAACGACAAGGCCCTGATCGCTCCCGCTATAGATCCGATGTCAATAAAAAACATGGAGATGGATCGCTCCCGACAGGAAGAAATCCTGAAGGAAAACGGAATAGATACGGATAGATGCCTATTAAGCCAGGTGTCCCGTTTTGATAAATGGAAGGATCCTAAAGGTGTACTCGAAGTATTCAAGAAAGTAAAGAAGTCCATAGACGCCCAACTCGTTCTTCTCGGTGCACCGGCCACCGACGATCCCGAAGGTCAGGAAATTTTTCAAGATCTTCAAAAAGAAATCCAGGGCGTGGAGGACGTTCATATCATTAACAAACAGAGCGAATTGCTCGTCAACGCCGTCCAGAGTCAATCAAACGTGATAATACAAAAATCTCTAAGGGAAGGCTTTGGGTTGACTGTAACCGAAGCTCTCTGGAAAGGTACTCCCGTAGTCGCATCCGACGTGGGGGGAATCCCCCTGCAGGTAATCGACGGAGAAACCGGTTACCTCTGCCAGCCCACAAACTACGACGAATTTGCCGAGAGGATCGTGAAAATTGTCGAGGATCAGAGCCTCGGTAAGAAGCTAGGCCAAAACGGAAAAGATCACGTACGTAATAACTTTCTGATTACACGACTCATGCTGGAATGGATACAGCAAATCAAGGCGACACTTCGGTCGACAAAGGTAGGGACTATATGAAAAAAATCGGCGTATTGACCAGCGGCGGCGACTCTCCCGGGATGAACGCCGCCATCCGGGCAACCGTTCGAAAGGGGAAGGCGCTCGGTCTGAATATAGTGGGTATAAATAGTGGCTACAAGGGTTGTCTCGTTGGCGACTTCCGGAACTTTGACCTCAAAGACGTCAGCGGGATAATAGAGGAGGGGGGGACAATACTTAGAAGCAAGCGAGCCCCTGAATTCAAAAAGAAGGAAGAACGAACCAAGGCGATAAGAAACCTACACCGGGAAGGAATAGAGGGAATCATCGCCATAGGTGGCGATGGAACACTTCGCGGGGCTAAAGCTCTTAACCAGGAAGGCGTACCAACCGTCTGTATTCCCGCGACGATAGACAACGATATCTACGGTACCGACATGACAATCGGCGTGGATACCTGTCTCAACACCGTAGTAGAATCGATAGACAGAATAAGGACCACGGCCTCCGCCCTCGAACGAACTTTTATCGTAGAAGTCATGGGGAGGGATTCTGGTTACATCGCCCTGATGGGGGGACTAAGCGGTGGAGCTGAAGAAATTCTTATCCCGGAAGTGGAGTACGACCTGGAAGAAGTAGCGAGCGATATATACAACGGTTACAAACGGGGAAAACAACACATGATCGTCGTCGTTGCGGAGGGTATCTACAAAGAAGGTTCGGCCGCCCACCACGTCGGCAAGCATCTCAAGGAACAGATAGGGTTTGAGGTTCGGGTTACGGTTCTCGGTCACATGCAACGAGGCGGAAACCCATCAGCTTACGACAGGGGGATCGCCTCCCGTCTGGGAGCTGAAGCCGTAACGTGTCTGTCGGAGGCGAAAAGTGGCGTAATGCTTGGTCTTAACGGGCACAACATCGAAACCATCGACTATTCAGAAGTTCTCTCCAATAATAAGGAATTAGACATGGGGCTGTACGAGCTGGCTCAGACCCTCTCTCAATAGCATCCACATTTTCAATAGGTAGCCGGGCCAATTATTCCCTCTAAATTTACATTTAGTCTCTCAAAACAATTAATATGAACCAAAATTGTGCGGTTTTGATTTGTTAAATTAACAGGGAAGAGTTAACCGAAGGACTTATTTGATAACCAAGAGTTGGTCCAGCACCCAGTTTAATATGGACTTCAAAAATGAAACCAGTTTACAGAAGAGGTTTTTTGGTGAAAGTATCTTTCACCGTCCGGTAATCGATATCAAACTGGGTGCTGGTTGAA